>NZ_CP082161.1:8022500-8314481 GCF_023101665.1 Bradyrhizobium sp. 195
GTGATAGTCGCTCACAGGGGAGAAACAGGTGTGGCCGAATGCCCGGCCTTCCCTGCGCAGTGGTTGAAACGGCTTATGTCGCGCTCTCGCCGGTGAGTCGATTCTCTGTTGCCACCGTCGTCTTGCAGCTTTCATCGGATGCGCCGGTCCGGTCGGACCAGCGCACCGCTGCAACACTTGACGCCAGAAATTCGGGCGTCACGACCACACGATTTTGCCGTACGCGTTCGACATCGTCGTACACGCGCCCGCTGATCGCTCACGGGGACTACCCGCCCTGCGACCGCATCTGGCGCCAACGCCGCCCGCGTCCACCGCCCCTCACCCCACGAACCCTGACGATCGCGATCCGTCCCTTACCATGGGATGAGTTGGGAGGGAGCATAGGGTGTGTCGCCCTTCTGGTAAAGAGAATTTTTCTTTATCCGAATATCATGCGCGGTCGCCCGGATGAAGCGGAGCGAAATCCGGGGTCGTGCCACAAGCGACAGCCCCGGATTGCGCTTTCGCTCCATCCGGGCTACGGGCCAACAAATATGAAAGACAACCCCATGCACAGTAGACGGGGCTTTGAGATCAATGGGTTACGAAGGACGGCCAGACGATACTTGTAAACGTTCTTTGGCACGTCGGGCAAAACACCGGCGGAACGGTCTCACCCCCGAACCACATCCCACCTCCCCGCGACTAACCCTCGCCTCAACGGCGCGGCGACTCTGATCGGAGACGACCTGTGACGTTTGCCTTGCCTTCGCGTGCTTATGATCTGCAGATGCTGGATCGTCCGGCCGACCGGGCGCGCGATCACGGCTGGGTCTACGGGCTGCCACCGGGTATCAGCAGCGAGCAATGGCCGCTCGATCCGGTCACCGGCTATCCGCTGATGCACGGCTTCACGCTTCTGCTGCCGGAAGACTATCGCGTGCATGGCGCGGACATCGTCGCGGTGTCGTTCTTCGCCACTCCGGCTGATCACACTGACGGCGGCGCAACCGATACCCCCGAGATCCGCGAGGCGGTGATGGCGCGGCCATCGCATCCGCGTCTGTCGCGCATGACCGACATCCTCGACTACGAATATGCTGCGCTGTTGCTGACCAAGAGCGAGTACGAAGGCGCGTTCGCGACACCGCCGGCGCCGCTTGCGCTGGCGACGGCTGATCGGCCGCGCTGGCTCGATGTCGGCGGCGCCAGCGCTTTCTACGGGGCCGCCCCGCCCTTTGCGCAGAGGATGTTCGCGGGCCCTCCGCGCACCGATCCGACAGAGAACCTCGGTATCGCCTTGATGCCGCGCGCGACCGATCCCAACGCCGGCAGGGACCCGCAGGATCCGCACTTCCCGCGCAACCCGCCGAGCGACTATCAGCCCTACTATTACTTTGTCGGCGGCGTCCCGAGCACCGAGAATTACCGCCTGCACGACTGGGCCAAGGATCACGCCCACAACCATCTCGGCGGCACCATGCGGCCGTGCCAGGCGGTGCCGGAGATGAGCCCGTTCTACATCGAGTTCGAGGAATATTTCGGCGGCTACAATTTCGGCACCGGCAACGCGCAGCTCGACTTCAGGGATATGAAGTTCGACTGGGCGTGCGGGTGATCACGCCCCTCGCTTCGGCCCAATCGCCTCGAACCCCGCCTTCTGCTCGTCGCTCAAGTCGGCTTCGAAATCATCGAGCGCGTCAGCAACTCCGTTCACGGCCTGCAGCATCGTCTCCAGCCGCGCCTTGGCGGCGGTGAGGCGGGCCTGGGGCGTCGCGGCGGGCTGTGACGGGCAGGCGCTGAGCGTTTCCATGGTGCGCAGGGTGGTGTCCTGCAGCACCTCGAAACGGGCGCGGGCGGTGTCGTCGAGATGGAGCGTCGAGGCGATATCGCCCGCGGGCCATTGCTGCTGCACCAACTGCTCGTACTGACGCTGCAGCTTTTCGTCATAGCGGGGATCGCTGTCGGCGTCGCACGCTGATGCAGCCTGCGCATCCTTCTTCTGGCCCGCGGCCAGCGCGGCGCGGCGCTCCTTGGCCAGCCCGTCAAGCTTTGCCTTCTGGCCGTCGTCAAGGAGCCCCTCGAATTTCGCGAGCGGTGGCGCGAACGTATCCATCGCCTTGATCATGACCGTGAGACGCTCGCGCATCAGGCCAAGGCGCTCCGCTGCGGTCGCAGGTACCTCGGCCGGGCAGGTGGCGCGGATGCTATCGCGGGCAGCCTGCCAGGCGTTCACGAGCTCGTCGAGCGCGACGCGCTGCAATTCGTTGGGCTGCACGGCGGCGGATATGAGTTCCGCAGGGAAGCCGGCGGGATCGCTGACATCGCAGATGTTTTGCGCCGACGGGATCTTGCGCGCGCGCCTGCCTTGCGGCGCGGTGTAGGCGGCGAGCTCGGTGGCGGCGTAAGGCGAGAAGATCGCGGCATAGATGTCGCCATAGCCATAAAGCGAGATACTGGTGGTGTCGGCGAAGATGATCGCATTGGCGAGATCGTCATGCGCGAACGGCCAAAACACCGGGCCGGCCCAGCCATAGCTGCCGTCGGGATGGCGCCACCAGCCCTGCGGGCGGCGGCCGCCGCGCCAGCCCGCCAGCGCGGCTTGCGCCGAGAGAGCCGCACGGACGATGTAGGGGTTGGAAGGCTGGCCGCGCTCGGCACCGCGCGGATCTTGCGACCTCAGCGCGGCGGAGCGGTATCGACTACCCCGCACCGCCATGCGGGAATGGCGCAGTCGCGACGCGCCGATCATGTGGCCGACGGCGAAACGCGCAACGCCGAGCGGACCGCCGCGCAATCCGAACTGGGCCTCGGCTCTGGTAGGCAACAGCACTGCCGCAATCAGGAGGGTCGCGCCGGTCAGCGCCAGTCCCATGCGTCCCGACATGACCGCTGACCTGACCAATTCGGCCTCCTCCCAGCGCCAAGCGCGCACTGCGCCGCATCGAGATGACGCGCGAGGGAACCAATTGTTCCCAGGCGGCACAGGGCAAAGCGTCGCGGGCGATGACTCTTTCCTTTTGCGCAGGCTATCGCGTATGGCGCTTTGCGCGACCTGAGCGCGCCTCGTCCTTCGAGACGGCCGCTTCGCGGTCTCCTCAGGATAAGGCTAACTGGCATCGGTGCTCGTTGAAGCGAGTGCCCGCGCACTCCGTCCTTATCCTGAGGGCCCGCCAAAGGCGGGCGTCTCGAAGGATGGCCGCAGAGGGAAGCCCCCTCACTCTGCCTTCTGCGGCATGACGAACGTCTGGCCGGGATAGATCAGATTGGGGTTGTGGATCTTGTCGCGGTTGGCCTTGAAGATCACGGCGTAGCGGGCGCCGTCACCGTAGGCGAGGCGGCTGAGCGCCCACAGGCTGTCGCCGCGGGAAATCACGCGGTTGCCGCCTGCCTCCGCCGGTGCGGCCTGGAGCGCGTCCGTCGGCGAGGCCGATGCCACATTCGTCGCGGCGGGGGCCCGCGCCATGACCTTGGGTCTCGGTGCGCCGGTCAATTTCGACCGGATGGGGGACCTGTCGGGAGTCGAGGCAAGATGCGGCGCGCCCGACGGCAGCGACGCCACGACGTCCGATTTGTCATCCGCCTTCTCGGCCTGTTTCGACTCCTGCTTCGCGACCGGCACCGGACGCGCAGGCGGCGGCGCCGCCTCGGCGATGGTCACCGGCATGGTCCGGCCGGACTGCGTGACCGTGCCATCCGGCGCCCTGGCCCGGAGCGTCAATTCATAGGAACCAGAGGGAAGTTGCGGCGGGGTCATCACGAATTGGCCCGAGGCGTCGGCGACCACCGTATCGAGCGGCTTGCCATCGCGCAGCAGCTCAACCTTCGCGCCCGGCGCGGCCTGGCCGGCAATCACCGCCGCCTCGCCGTGATCGTCGACGCGGGCGACGTCGAAACGGGGACCCGTGTCGGCGACCGCCGGCGGCTTGACCGGCGCGAGATCCCCCAGCGCCGCGACCTGCTTCTGGGTCTCGGCCAGCGCGCCGGCCTTCGGCGCCGGCGCCACTGGTGCTGGCGCAGGCGGCGTGGCGGCGGCAAGCTTTGGCTGTTCCGGTTTGGGCGCTTCCGGTTTCGGCGCGGGCTTGAGGTCGACCTTGGCCTCGACTTTGGGTTCGGCCTTGGTCTCCGGCTTGGCGGCGATTGCGGTCTTGGTCCCATCCGGCAGCAGACGGCGCAGCTCGGTCGGGCCGATCACCAGCACCGTGCCGACCAGGGCGAGCAGGCAGAACGCAATGAAGGCCTTGGATGCGGTCATCATCGGAAACGAACCTTGGGTGACAAATCAGCGAGGCCGGCAAGGTGCGCCGATTTGGCCACCGCAGCAAGTCGGTCGAAGGGATGATCGCTTAGCCAATGCGCCGGGGATGAACCGGCGCGGCCCCCTCGGCGTCAAATCAGCGAGGCCGCACCGCGGCTATATTTTAGGATTTTCCCGTGACCGCATTTTTTCGCACCGCGCCATGGCTGGCGCTTGCCCTGACGCTCGCCGCTTCTCCCGCGCTCGCGGCCTCCGGCCCGCCGCCGGGCTTCGTCCTCACCGACAACGCCGACCTCACCTTCACCTCGCCCGACGGCGCCACCAGGCTTGAGCAGTACATGAAGGACAGCGAAGACCTTTTCGGCGTCAAATGGCAGGTCTGGGCGCGACGCGGCGAGCAGATGACGGAGCTGAAGCCGGAGCAGGGCTACGGCGCGGGCTTCCGCTTCACCAGCGATTCGCAATGGCTGGTACGGATGCAGAAGACCGGCTCGGGCTCGCAGGATCTGTTTCTTTATCACGTCGAGAACGGCGCCTTCGTCAACGCGACGAAGAAGTCGCTCAGCGACCTCGCCTGGGCCTATTTCCACAGCCGGCCCGACACTGGGAACATGAAGCTCGACTACCACATCTCCGCCAACCTGATGAAGGGCACGGAAGATGCCTATCGCTGGCTCGGCGTCGACTGGCCCAGCAACCGCTACCTCGTGATCTCGCTGTCGGGCGAAATGGACAAGCATCCGAAGAACGTCGCCGTGAAGGGTCTGGCGGATTGGAAATGCCGTTATGACCTCACGACCGGCAAGTTCGACGTCCCCAAGATGTTCGCCAAGGGCAATGCGGAAGCGTTGAACTGGGAGATCAAGCGGTGAGGACGGCTTCGTAGGCTCGTGGCTTCGTAGGGTGGGCAAAGCGGAAGCGTGCCCACCACCTCCATCCATCATGGACAGATCGTGGGCACGGCGCGCGAAGCGCGCCTTTGCCCACCCTACAAGACCTGAGCTGGGCATCCGGCGGTGAGCGCGTCGGCCTTCGAGTCCAGGGAACCAACCCACTGATTCCGCTCCGATTCATAGTTCCCTAACCCTTGATGGTAACGGGGTCTTTTCGGTTTGGCTGCATCTTGCATCCCACGGGAGGGCTGCATGGGCACATCGATCCGATGGACCGCGCGTATGCGCGCGTTGCTCCGTCGCTGGCGGGGAGCGCCACTGACATGGCTGATCGTCGGCGGCTTCGTGCTGATGGCCGCGATGGCCGTGGGCACCGCGCTCACCGTCGACCGCTTCCGGCAGAACGCGATCGAGAGCGGCCGCGAAAGCCTTGAAAACTCCGTGCGCCTGCTGGCCCGGCATTTCGACCGCGAGTTCGAGGATTTCGCGGTGCTCCAGAAGAGCATCATCGCCGAGCTCGAGAGCCGCGGCATCGAATCCGCCGACATCTTCCGCAGCGAGATGGGCACGCTGGCCATGCACGAGGTGCTGCGTGCAAAAGCCAGCGGCTGGTCCGACGTTGCCGGTGCCAATCTGTTCGATGCCAGCGGCGTGCTGATCAACTCGTCGCGGCGCTGGCCGGTCGCCGACGTCTCGGTCGCCGACCGCGGCTATTTCAACCGCCTCAAGAACGATCCGGCCGCGCAGGAAGAGATCGAGGTCGTACAGGGCCGGATCGGCAACGGACCGGCGATTGTGCTCGCACGGCGCGTGTCCGGCCCGCACGGCGAATTCCTTGGGCTGGTCTCGCGCGCGATCGCGCCCGAGCAGCTCGAGTCCTTCTTCGCCTCGACCGGGCTCGGCGAGGAATCCTCGATCGCGATGCACCACCAGAACGGCCAATTGCTGGCGCGCGTTCCGCGTGTCGATGCGATGATCGGGCAGAATTTTCGCAAGGGCACACCGGAGCAGATGGCGGTGTTCGAGCGCACCTTCGTCTCCATGCAGATCGCAAGCCCGATCGACGGCAAGGACCGCATCGTCGCCTCGCGCCTCCTCGCCGGCGAGCCGCTGGTCGTGGTCGCGACCAAATCGCTGGACGCGACGCTCGCGACCTGGCGCACGCAAACGAAATTCTTCGTCACCGTCGCCGTGTTGTCGATCGGCCTCCTGGTGCTCACGCTGTTCCTGATCTTCCGCCAGGTCACGCACCGGCTCTCGATCGAGAAGCAGCGGCTGGACACCGCGATGAACACGATGACGCAAGGGCTCCTGATGTTCGATCAGGACGAGCGGCTGATCGTCTGCAACCGGCGCTACATCGAGATGTACGGCTTGTCCCCTGATGTGGTGAAGCCCGGCGCCCATTTCCGCGACGTGATCCAGCATCGCCATGACACCGGATCGTTCCACGGCGACGTCGCGTCCTATTGCGACGACATCCTGAGCAATGTCGGGCGCACGCAGAACACGATCGTCGAGACCGCCGACGGCCGCCTGATCGAGGTCAAGAACCAGCCCGGCGCGGCCGGCGGCTGGCTCGCCACCCATGAGGACGTCACCGCCCGCATCCGCGCCGACGAGCGCATCGCGCATATGGCGCATTACGACGCGCTGACCGACCTGCCCAACCGCGTCTTGATGCGCGGGCATCTGGAGCGGCGCGTTGCCGAGCTCCGCGAGGGCAAGCCGTTCGCCATCCTCTATATCGACGTCGACGAGTTCAAGGGCGTCAACGATTCGCTGGGGCACGAGGTCGGCGACGAGCTGCTGCGCCAGGTGGCGATGCGCCTGCGCGCCTGCGTCAGCGGCAACGATCTCGTCGCCCGGCTAGGGGGCGACGAATTCGCCATCGTCAAGGCCGGCACCCGCGACAAGGCCGAGCTCACGGCGCTGGCGGAGAACATCCTCGCGGCGTTGCGCGCGCCGGTGGATTGCAAGGGCCAGGACATCCCGACCGATGCCAGCATCGGCATCGCGATCGCGCCCGACCACGGTGACAATCTCGACGATCTGCTCAAGCGCGCCGATCTTGCGATGTACGCGGCGAAGTCGGAAGGGCGCCGCACCTACCGCGTCTTCGCGCCCGAATACGACGCCAAGGCGAGGCTGCGCCGTCAGCTCGAGCTCGATCTGCGTCAGGCGCTCGTTCGCGGCGAGTTCGAGGTGCACTATCAGCCGCTGGTCGATCTCGCGGCCAATGTCGTGACCGGCTGCGAGGCGCTGCTGCGCTGGCGCCATCCGGAGCGCGGTATGATCTCGCCGGCGGACTTCATTCCCGTGGCGGAAGACACCGGGCTGATCGGCGAGATCGGCGAATGGGTGCTAAAGCAGGCCTGCACCGAGGCCGCCTCCTGGCCCGGCCAGATTCACATCGCAGTCAACGTCTCGCCGGTGCAGTTCCGCTCGCGGACGCTGGCGCTCAAGGTCGCCGCGGCGCTTGCGGAGTCCGGGCTTGCGCCCGGACGGCTCGAGCTCGAGATCACCGAGACGGTCCTCATCCGCGACGACGAGGAGGCGCTGACGATCCTGCAGCAGCTGCGCGAGCTCGGCGTGCGCATCGCGCTCGATGATTTCGGCACCGGCTATTCGTCGCTGAGCTATCTGCACCGCTTCCCGTTCGACAAGATCAAGATCGACCGCAGCTTCATCAGCGACATCGGCGAACCCGAGGATTCCTCCCCGATCGTGCGGGCCGTGGTGCACATGGCCGCCGCCCGCCACATGGCGACGACTGCCGAAGGCGTCGAGACCGAGGCCCAGCGCGAGGTGCTGCGCCAGCTCGGATGCAGCCAGATGCAGGGCTGGCTGTTCAGCCCGGCCGTGCCCGCAGCGAAATTGAAGCAGCTCTTGTCGGCGCACGCCGCGGCGGCTTAGCGGGCGGCGCAGTTCATCGCCGCGCTCCCTCGACAAAGCCCGCATGCTCGAAGCGGTCCCAGTCTCGCGTTCATCTCCTGGTCGGTGTCATTCGACCACTTCGTCGGCCCGCAGCAGAATGGAGGTGGGAATGGCGAGACCAAGGGCCTTGGCTGCTTTCAAATTGACCCCGAGCTCGAACTTGACCGGCTGCTGCACGGGAAGATCTTCCGGCTTCGCGCCCTTGATGATCCGGTCGACGTAGCGGGCGGAGCGCCGCAGCATGTCGGGCGTGTTCGCACCGTAGCTCAACAAGGCGCCTGCCTCGGCCAGCCCGAACGGCGGCGCGGCGAAGGCGGCCGGCATCCGGTGTTTGGCAGCGGCTTCGATGATGCGGGCCCGGTTGACGAAGAACAGGCCCTCGACCGTCGATACCAGCAGGCCATCACATTTTTGATCGCTCGCCTGCCGGACAGCGCCGTCAAAGTCCTCCGCCTGGCGGGCTTCTACCGGATGCACCGCAAAGCCCAGGACGCGCGCGGAGGCGCGCGCCTCCCTCAAGACGAGTGCAGCATCCGGCACCGCCGGATTCACCAGCACCGCCAGCCGCATCAGGCCCGGAAGCATCTCTCTCAACAACTCGATGTTCTTGCCGACCTGCTCGACCATCAAGTTCGAAAAGCCGGTGATGTTTGTACCGGGGTGTTGCAAGCTCTTGACGAATCCGAAGCCGACCGGATCGGTCACATTGGCCATCACGATCGGGATCGTCGTTGTTGCTTGCTTCAGCGATTGAACAATGACGCTCGCCGGCGCAACGAGGACATCTACCCTGGCTCGCACCAGCTCTTCGGCGATCCCCGGCAGAAGCTCGAGTTTTCCCTGCGCAAAGCGCGCTTCGAGAGCAATCGTCCGGTCTTCGATATAACCCAGCTCGCGCAGTCCCGCGCGGAATGCGTCGTGAAACGGACTTACGACCGATTGCGGAGCGATCCAGACAATGCCCACACGCGGAACATGCTCACGCTGCTGAGCGCGCGCGGGCAACGCACCCAAGGTGGTCGCGCCGCCCAGGATGATGATGAACTCTCGCCGTCTCATGTTCATGCCCGATCGGAGAATGGACGGTAACGGCAAATACCGCGGTTCGGAAGTGCTTAGGCAGCCTCCGAACCCTTCGGCGCGAACATCCGCGTCGGGAAGGAAGCTCGATTTGTCCGGCGCGGACGGGCCCGATCGCGACAGTCGGATTCGACCACCCCGACTGGCACAACGGCTTCGAGCATGATCCCGAAGAGGCCGCTCGGGTTCGGGTCGGTCTGTTGCGGGAGCTGGCGGCGAGCGAAGAGCTCCTCGTCGCCACGCACATGCCGTTCCCCTCGGTCGGCCGGGTGCGGTCGACGGCGACCACTTTCGCTGGGTCCGGCCTTGTGGGACTACTGACCCGCGCCTCGGGTCGGAAGCGCGATGACGATCGTCATCGCGCTTTCGCGCAGCATGACATGACGCAGGAGCGACGTGCTCACATCAAACGTTTTGCGGCACGCACTTCGGCGATCTCGGAGTCGGGATGGCTGACGATGGTGGCGAACATGATGCCGCTGATGATGAGCGACCAGGCGGTGTTCCAATAGATCCAAAACACGTGCCAGCCTCCATTCGATTCATCCGCCCGCGGGATCAGGGTAACGGCAAGGTGAGGCCGCCGTTCCCGGTGCGGGTGCAGGCTATTTTTGTTTGGTCGGCGGCGACGCGGGATCGGTTTGACTGGTGTGGCGCTTTGCCACGACGTCGGCGTCGCGCTCGCCCTCATGCGGGCGCTGCGGCGGCTTGGGCTGGCCTTTCTGGCCGCCATGCTTGCCGCCCATGTCGGGCTTACCTTCGAGATCGTTTTCGCGGGGCATGCCGGTTCAATGCGCTGCCGCGGCATTGGTTCGGATTGCGCCGGCGGTTTTCGCCTGTGAACGAGTTCATAGGATTGCCGCGGTTTGCAGTGCAGGATCTCGGGTGCCCCGGACATTCTTGACCTATGGATTCGGCCTGATGCGGAAGCGGCTCATCGCCTGGACCATCCTGACATCCGCCCTGGTTGCGGTCACAGTCTGGACCGTGCTCGGACCGCCCGCTCCTCCGTCCAGCCCGCATCTGCCCTCCCGGACGGCTTCCATGCGGTAGCCCTCCCGGCGACCGATCCAATTTCGGCATCGATCGATCCCAATTGGAATTTGGTGCGGTGGCGCGCCGCCGGCTATCCTCGCCGGCAAAACGACGATGCCGCGACCCGGCCTTCAGGAGGAGCCCATGTTGAGACCGACCCGACGCATCGCATCCAAAGCGCCACGCGCTGCGATTGCCACCACCCTGTTCGCAGCCCTCACTCTCATTTCTGGAGTCCACGCCGGCATGGCCGAGACCTTCGCCTATGTCGGCAACGCCGACAGCAACGACATCAGCGTGTTCAAGATGACCGCCAGCGGCGAGATGACGCCCGTGCAGACGGCCGCCTTCAAGGGCGTCGAGAAGCCCGGCTCCTCGACGCCGCTCGCGATCACGCCCGACCACCGCGTGCTGATTGCCGGAATCCGCTCGCAGCCGTACCTCGCCGTGAGTTTTGCGATCGATCCCAAGACGGGCCAGCTCAGCCATATCGGCAACGGACCGCTCGCCGACAGCATGGCCAATATCGCCGTCGACCACAGCGGCAAGTTCCTGTTCAGCGCCTCCTATGGCGGCAACAAGGTCGCGCTGAATCCGCTGCTTGCAAACGGCGTCGCCGGCGAGCCGAAGCAGGTGATCCCGACCGGGCTGAATGCCCATGCCTTCCTGCCCTCGCCCGACAACCGCTTCGCGTTCGCGACCAATCTCGGCTCCGACCAGGTGCTGAGCTTCGCGTTCGATGTCACCGCCGGCACGCTGACGCCGAGCGATCCGCCGACCCACAAGGTGCCGGAGAAATCGGGGCCGCGGCACTTCGTGTTTCATCCGGGCGGGAAGTTCGTCTATCTCCTCCACGAGCTGAACGGCGACGTCGCAGCCTTCACCTATGAGGCCAAGAGCGGCGCCTGGGACGAGATCCAGCGCACCACCGCGCTGCCAGAAGGGTTTTCCGGCAAACCCTGGGCCGCCGACATCCACATCACCCCGGACGGCCGCTTCCTCTATGCCTCCGAGCGCACCACCAACACGCTCACCGCCTACAAGGTGGACGCGACCAGCGGCAGGCTGACCACGATCGGCAGCGTGCCGACCGAGAAGCAACCGCGCGGTTTCAACGTCGATCCCTCCGGCCGCTACCTCGCCGCGGTCGGCGAACTCGCCGACAGCATGACGGTCTATGGGATCGACCAGAGCAGCGGCGCGCTGGCCAAGCTGAAATCCTATCCGACCGGCAAGAAGCCGAATTGGGTGGAGTTTCTGAACCTGCCGTGAGGCAGGCGCGGCGGAGCTACGTAATCATCCGTAATTTCGCGAGGCCCGGCTTGGAGTCATATCACCGGGCATGGACCGTCAGATCGTTTTCAGGTGCCCCCGAACCGGCATGAACGTGCAGCATCGGCTTGACGACGAGCCGAGCGGTCGCACGCATGTTTCCGTGCCGTGCCAGGCCTGTACGCGCCTGCACCTGATCGATCGTTCCACCGGCAAGCTGCTGGGCGAGCGCCCGAGCTGACGGCCAGCCATTGCCGCGGTCTCCGGCGTGACGTTCTTGACGTGATCCACACCCCATGGACGGCCGCAATCACGCCGCCCCGCGCCCGGGGGCGGCGAACCTGATCTCCAATCCCGCGACTAATCAATGACTTGCCGCGGCGGCGCGCGCCGGCGTGGCATCCTGACATGGGCAACGCGGCCGTAGTCCGGCCCGTTGCCATCTGCTATCGATCGAAGGGCTTGAACCCCGTGGAATTTCCGATGCGTCATTTGCCCCGTGCCGTTGTTCGAAGCCTGTGTCCCGCAGCCGTCGCCGGCGTGCTGCTCCTCGGTCAATATCCGGCCAGAGCTGCCGATGACGACGCGCCCAAGGGGCCGGCCGTCACGGTGCTGAAGGTCGCAAAATCCTGCTTCTCCGACATCGTCGAGGCCACCGGCACGATCATCGCGCGGGAGGAAACGTCGGTGCGGCCCGAGCGCCCGGGCCTGAAGGTCACGGACGTGCTGGCGGAAGCCGGCGACACCACCACCGCCGGCCAGGTGCTGGCGCGGCTAGCGCTCCCCGAGGGCGGCACGCTGCAGGTCACCGCGCCGGTGGCGGGCGTGATCGCGACCTCGACGGCCCAGATCGGCAATCTCGCCTCGGCCAAGGGCGAGGCGCTGTTCACGATCGTGGCGCGCAGCGAATACGATCTCGTCGGCCTGGTGGCGACCACCGATATGCGCAAGCTCGCCGTCAATCAGCCGGCCACGGTGCGGATCGCCGGCGCCGGCGACATCGACGGCAAGGTGCGCCGCATCGGCCCGACCGTCGAGCCGAACATCCAGCAGGGCATGGTCTATATCGGCATCTCCTCGCAGAAGCGGCTGCTGCTGAAGGCGAGTGGGCGCGCGCTGATCAAGACCGGGCAGAGCTGCAACGTCGCGGTGCCGCTGACAGCAGTGCAATATTCCTCCGCCGGCACCGTCGTGCAGGTGATCCGCCGCAACCGCGTCGAGACCAAGCGTGTCGAGGTCGGCTTGATGTCCGGCGGCAATATCGAGGTCCGCGACGGTCTCAACGAAGGCGATGTCGTCGTCGCCCGCGCCGGCGCGCTGTTGCGTGAAGGCGATCCGGTGCGTCCGGTGATGGCCGCGGAAGCGGCGAAGTAACCACGATCGTCATTGCGAGCGCAGCGAAGCAATCCAGAATCTTTCCGTGGAAGGATTCTGGATTGCTTCGTCGCTTCGCTCCTCGCAATGACGGTGGAGAGGCAGACGTGCCCAAGCACGCACGCCGTAGGGTGGGCAAAGCGAAGCGTGCCCACGTCTTTCTATCGAAATCTTGGAAAAATGGTGGGCACGGCGCTTCGCGCCTTTGCCCACCCTACGAGGGCTCGCGAGCCCTCAGAAAAAACTAGCCGCCGGCTTCGCCGAAATGGACGTCTTCGAGCAGCGAGGAGGAAACCATCGGGACCTGGTCGCCTTCGCTTGCGCGCGAGATGGCGACGCGGGTCTTGTTGAAGACGCTTTCGGCGCTGCCCCGTGCGTTGAGGTTGTTGAGGAATTCGCTGACCAGCACGCTGTGCTCGCCCTTGCCGTCGTCGACGACCTTGCCGGGCGAGGCCGAGGTGAGGATCAGGGCATTGTCGGACGCGCTGATCGGCGCGAGGCCGTGGCTGTAGGAGCGGAAGCGGCGCTCATAGGGATTGCGGCGGGAGGCGTCGACGACGACGAGCCTGGCCTTGGCGCCCTGCTCCTTCATCATGTCGAGCACGCCATCGATGGAAACGCCCTGGCGGCGGACGTCGCTTTCCTTCCAGATCGCGGCATCGACCGGCAGCATGTAGCTCTCGCGGCCGGCCTGCACGCCGTAGCCGCCGAAGAACAGCATGACGACGGTATCGCGCTTGATCCGCGACTTCAGGCGGTTGACGGCACGGACCATGTCGTCCTTGGTCGCGTCTTCCACCATGTCGACGTCAAAGCCGTTCTTGCGCAGGGACGAGGACAGCGCGCGCGCGTCGTTGATCGACTGCGTCAGCGGCGCGCTGGCGTCGGGATAATGTCCATTGCCGATGACGAGTGCGAGGCGGGAGGTCTGGGCGATCGAACCCGTAACCTGGTCGGTCGAGACGGCCTTGGCGGCATCGATCGCGCGCATGTTGAGAGCAGCATGGGCGCCGATCACCAGCGAAACCGTGCCGATGAGGGCCGCGGCCACCGCGATCGTGCGTCTGGAAAGGTCGAGCTGCTTTACATTCATCTCGGTTCGTTTCCTGTGCCAAAGACCAGCCAAGCGCGCGCACACTGTTTGAGTAGCGCGATAGCGTCTTTAGGTTTGAGGGATGGCCGGGGATGTGCCCCCGAATTGCGCGCAATTTGCGGCGCCGCACCAAACAAACCCTTAACCGGATATCGCCTCCCCGGCAATAGATTGCCCAAAATTTGAGCTAAGACTCTGAAGACATTAGTTAATTTCTCAAGCCAGATTTGTGCGTTTCCACCTCCGCGGACGCTTCCCGAGCCTCAATCATGCAGCCTTCGTGCCGGCTTTTCCCGTGACTGTGATCACATTTGTTTTTCCTGCGAATCCGGGTAGCCTTTTCAACGACTTGCAAGGGGGGTGGCGCGTTGGGAGCGCGCTGGCCGGCCCCCCGGCCAAAAACCCCGCCAGAGTCCCCGCGACCAGGTATTTCATGAGCTTTCATTATTTTGCCGGCGCCGCCTGCCGGGCGTTGCTGGCGCCGAAGGACGGTCCCTCGCTTTACGACGTCTGCGATCCCGTATTATCTGCTACAGCCAGCGGCGATCCGCATCTGGCCAAATTCTACAAGACCGCGCTCGGCAATCCCGCGCTGCGGGTGCTGCTGCGGCGGGCCGGGCTGCCCGAGCTGCGCGACGAGGCCAGGCTGACGGCGCTGCGCAAGGCGCTGGTTCGCGCCCGCGACGAGACCGAACCCGACTGGGCGGCGGTCGGCCAGCCGGTCGCCGATCTCGTCGACAGCATCGCTACCGACCATCCCAAGCCGCCGCCGGCGATATTCACCGGCTCCGCGCCGCCGCAGGCGCAGATCGACGGCGTGATCCGCGATTGCGCGCAGCATCTGCTCGGCTCCTACCGCCGAAACGGTTTCCTGCCGACCTATGCCGCCTTCAACCTGATCGGCGATCCCGATTTCCGCGGCCGCGAGCTGATCATGGCGCTCACGGGCCTCAACGCCCGCGGCTACAAGAATTCCTCGCTGCTGTTCAACCTCGCCCGCGTCTTCATCGCGCGCTCGCCGGCCCGGGCCATCGTCAATCCGCCCTGGACCGGCATCGCCGAACCGATGTGGGAGCCGGTGCAGATCCGGCACCGCTCGGCCTATTACGACGCGTTCTTCATCGAGGCGCTGCTGAGCTATGGCGAGACCGGGCTCGCCTCGCAGTCCGACAAGATCGCCGCGGAGCGCGCCATCGCCGACATGGTGGATTTCTGCGTCAACATCAGCCGCGAGGAGGTCGAGGGCATCGACGGCGCGCGCTTCAACGTCATCACTGCGCTGGCGCCCGCGCCGCATCCGCGCTTCTCTCGCTACTTCGCGCAGATCAAGCAGGATCTCGGCTTCGGCATCTACGTGCCTGACTGTGACACCACGGCGTGCTCGATCTCGGCAGCGACGCAGGCCGGCTGTACCGACGCGATCATCGACCAGCCGCTGCTCGACTTCTATTCCGGCTATCAGGTGCGCGCCGGCATCAACGCGCCGCGCGTGACCGTGCCGCTCAACGACAATATCGACTATGAGGGCGGGGTCGCGACCTGGATCGACAATCTCGCGGGCGAGCGACCCTACGGCAACGATCTCGATCCGACGCTCAATCTCGACATTCTCGAGGTCAGCTTTCGCAACCTCGCACGCTGGCAGATCCTGGAGACGCCGTCGCGGCTCGCCACGGTGCATCGCATCATCGGCTTCCAGAAGCGGCTGGCCGCCAGCGGCGCCTTCGCCAATCCGCGCTCGCACATCTATTACCTGCCGGAGCTCTACAGCGCCTATTTCGGCCGCTGCTATGCGGCCTTCCTGGCGCTGCCGCTGGCGGCGCAGGCCGCGATCGATCCCGCCGGCGATTTCGATTTCATCCGCCATCGCGTGCTGTCCTACGTCAAGGGCGAGCTGATGGCCGCGGAGATGAACGTGTTCGACGCGGCGCTGGCGCTGATCGCGCTCGGCCATCTCGGCGCCGACCCGCGCGCCTTCGCACCGGCGCTGAACGTGATCGTCGCGAACCTCGGCGAAGGCGGCCGCCGCGGCCCGTTCCGCGCCTATGAGTGGAACAAGATGAAGACGCCGACGCGGATCCTGGTCGGCGGGCCGGAGGTGACGTCGGCGTTCGTGCTGATGGGGCTGGCGGTGGCGCGCAGGCGAATGGTGAATGGCGAGTAGCGAATGGGGCTGATCACAGCTCTATTCGCCACTCCCTATTCGCAATTCGCCCGCTTCGATGACGGGAAGTTGAAAGCTCATCCGTTAGGCGAGCGCTGGCCGAGCGGACAAAAGCCGACCACAATTGCGCGGTCTATCGAGATTTTCATCACACGCGGACCGGCATGTTGCGAAAATTCCTGATTGCGCTGTCTTTGCTTGCCATCCCGTCGATGGCGCACGCCGCCGACATCGCGGGCACGGCAAAGGTCCGCGCCGGCGATGCCGTCGTGATCGGCAACACGCGCATCCGGCTTGGCGGCATCGACGCACCCGCAGTCGACCAGCTCTGCCTCAACACCAAGGCCGAGCGCTGGACCTGCGGCGTCGCGGCGCGCGAAGAACTCGCCAAATACGCCGACGGCAAGAGCTGGGTCTGCCACACGAGGTCGATCGACCGGCGCGGCCGCACCGTGGCGCGCTGCGAGGTCGGCGGCGAGGACATCCAGAAATGGCTGGTGCGAAGCGGCTGGGCGCTGGCCTACACCCGCATCTCCAAGGACTACGAGCCTGACGAGGCCGCCGCGCGTGAGGCAAAAGCCGGGATGTGGCAGGGCGCCTTCATCGCGCCCTGGGACTGGCGCGTCCGCAACAAGAAGACCACCATCCTCGGCGCGACCAAGCCACCCGACGGCGCGCATGCGGTGCTGCTCGCCTCGGCCTCGGGGCCGGTCGCGCCCTCCCCGGATTGCACCATCAAGGGCAACGTCAACAGCGCCGGCGAGTGCATCTTTCACCAGCCGACCAGCCGCTGGTACACCCAGATCAAGATGAAGATCAGCAAGGGCACCCGCTGGTTCTGCTCGGTCGAGGAGGCGGAAGCCGCCGGCTGCCGCGAGACCAAACGATAACCCAGACCTGCGTTTTCCGTGCTTTTCCTGAGCGCCTCCAACGCGTAGAAACATAAATCATCAACCTTCCACCGTCTCCACGACACAAGGAATGACAGCAATGACCGTTCGCGCGGGCCGGGAGTTTCTGGCCATCCCCGGGCCCACCAACATGCCCGACGAGGTGCTGCGGGCGATGCACCGTCCGGCGATCGACATCTATTCCAAGCAGATGCTCGATCTGACCGAGAGCCTGCTCGCGGATATTTCGAAGCTGTTTGCGACCAAGGGCAAATCCTACATCTACATCGCCAACGGTCATGGCGCCTGGGAAGCGGCGCTCAGCAACGTGCTGTCGCGCGGCGACAAGGTGCTGGTGCTGGAGAGCGGCCGCTTCGCGATCGGCTGGGGCAATGCGGCAGCGCTGATGGGCGCCGAGGTCGAGGTGCTCAAGGGCGACTGGCGCCGCGCGGTGCGGCCGCACGAGGTCGAGGAGCGCCTGCGCCGCGACAAGGACCACACCATCAAGGCCGTCGTCGTCGTCCAGGTCGACACCGCTAGCGGCGTGCAGAACGACATTGAGGCGATCGGCAAGGCGATCAAGGCCAGCGGCCATCCCGCGCTGTACATGGTCGACACCGTGGCGTCGCTCGGCTGCATGCCGTTCGAGATGGACAAATGGGGCATCGACGTCGCGATGTCCGGCTCGCAGAAGGGCCTGATGACGCCGCCCGGCCTCGGCTTCGTCGCCGCCAATGCGCGTGCGCTCGAGGTGCACAAGAAGGCGAACATGTCGACGCCCTATTGGAGCTGGAGCGAACGCGAGGGCACGGAGAATTATCGCAAATATGCCGGCACCGCGCCGGTGCATCTGTTGTTCGCGCTGCGCCAGGCGATCGACCTCTTGCACGAGGAAGGCCTGGAGAACGCCTTCCGCCGCCACAGCCTGCTCGGCGAAGCTGCGCGCCGCGCCGTTGCCGCATGGTCGGAAGGCCAGGTGCTCGGCTTCAACGTCGCGGAAGCCAGCGAGCGCTCCAATACCGTGACCACGGTGACGATGAGCAACGGCCACGACCCCGCGGTGCTGCAACGCTATTGCAAGGACAAGTGCGGCGTCGTGCTCGGCACCGGCATCGGCGATCTCTCGGGACAAGCCTTCCGCATAGCCCATATGGGCCACGTCAATGCGCCGATGCTGCTCGGCACGCTCGGGGTGATCGAGATTGGGCTCAACGCGCTGAAGATCCCGCACGGCAAGGGCGGACTGGAAGCCGCGGTCGCGTATCTCGGAGAAGAGGTGGCGGCGTAAGCTTTCTTCCTTCTCCCCTTCTTGGGAGAAGGTGGCGCGAAGCGCCGGATGAGGGGTTCTATCCGCGAAGTTCACTGCGAGTTGCGCGCGTGGAAAAAGACCCCTCACCCGCCTCGCCGCTACGCGGCGAGCCACCCTCTCCCACAAGGGGCGAGGGTGAGATCAGCGCTCGACGCGATACGCCTCGACCTGCGTCTTCAGCTCGTCCAGCGATGCGGTCGGCGCCTTCGGATCGACCCGATATTCCCCGTTCGCCAGCCACTGCAGCACCATCGCATCGATCACCGGCGAGTGGTGGATGACATCACCGTAATTGTTGAGATCGTGCGTCACCGCCTTGATCGCGCGGAAATCGTACAGACGCACGTTGGGAAGCTGCGTCAGGCGCCTAGCGATGTGCGCCGTGAGATCGGTGACGAGCTTCAGCGTCGCAGGCGATGCATCGCGCATCGCGACGAATTGCAGGATCGAATAAGGCGGGAAATAGATGTCGAAGGTCGCGTCGGGATGGCGCGTGATCAGGCCGACGGCATCGCGCTCGAAATGACTGACCATGGCGTCGTAGCCGTAGCCTTCACCGAGAAACCGGCTGCGCGTGGGAGCGGTGATGTAGGTAAAGGCCGCGAGCGTCCGCCTCGCATTGTAGCCGCCCGCGACGTCGAAATCCCTGGCCAACGCATAGATGTCGTCGACATCGGAAAGCGCAAACTTGATGGGGAGATAAGGCGCCGCCCGCGTCAGCGGCCCTCGCAGCGGCGGAACCGAGCGCAGCAATGCGAACAGGGATTCCTTCGCCATCGCGGCACTGAACAGATAGGACGCGAACCCCTTGGCCGTCCCCCGATAGAGATCGACGGACAGATAAGGATCCGTCTCGATGTCGGCGGCATCGACGAAGATGAAATCGTCCATCGCCCAGATCACGCGACGGGCGCCGTGATCGATGGCCTGCTCCAGCACAAAACCCTGCTGGCGCGAATTGGAGCCGGTCATCGCCAGCTTGAGCGAGTGGACGCCCAGCGCGCGGTCGATGGCGCTCTGACGAAAATGGATCGCGAGCGAGGTGCCCATGAAGGCGGTGTCGAACGACTGGCTGCGGATCAGTCCGGCATTCTGCACGCGCGTGTCGTCGGAATAGAAGGCCGCCAGACGCGAGGGGCGAAACAATTGCAAGGGATCGACGACGTAGGTGAGCAAAGCCGCGCCCAGCACGCCCGCGATGCTGGCGAGCAGAAGACGCCTCAGCTGTGTGAACGTGCCCTGCATCAGAAGCGGAAATAGATGAATTCGCTGTGGCTCTGGATGCCCAGCAGCCCGAATGCGAGCACCAGCGACGCCGCATAGAGGACCAGCGGCCGCATGCGCCCTGCCCGCAAGGTCTCGCCGACCCTGCGGTTGCCGTGATCATATCCCATGAGCGCTTGCGTGTTCGGCGCCAGCCACACCAGCGCAGCGTAGATGGAGACCAGCACCAGCGCCGCGATCTCCTCGCGGCCGAACACGATATTCGAGGGATCAGCCATGGCATGGAGAACTCGCAGCGCCCAGGCGACACTCTCCGCACGGAAGAACACCCAGGCGACGACGACAGCCAGGAAAGTCAGCGCTGCTCCGGCGATGCGGACCGGGCGCGCGAGAACAGATGGAATGGCCGGCACCAGCGCATTGAAGGCGTGATTGATACAGAGATAAGCACCGTGCAGCGCGCCCCAAATAACAAAGGTCCAGGCCGCGCCGTGCCAGAGCCCGCCGAGCAGCATCGTGACGATCAAATTGGCGTAGCGTAGCACGCGGCCGCGCCTGTTACCCCCGAGCGGGATATAGAGATAGTCGCGCAGGAATTGCGACAGCGTCATGTGCCAGCGGCGCCAGAATTCGACGATGCTCGTGGCCTTGTAGGGCGAGTTGAAGTTGACGGGCAGAAAGATGCCGAACATCAGCGATATCCCGATCGCCATGTCGGAATAGCCGGAGAAGTCGAAATAGAGCTGGAACGTGTAGGCGAGCGCACCCAGCCAGGCCTGGTCGAAGCTCGGCGAGCGCGCCTCGAAAGCAAGCGCGACCAGCGGCTGGATGCCGTCGGCAAGGCAGGTCTTCTTGAACAGTCCGATGGCGAAGATGATGACGCCGCACAGGATCAGATGCGCGTCCGGATGCTTGGCGTCCTTCCGCTCGAATTGCGGGATCATGTCCTTGTGGTGGAGGATGGGTCCTGCGATCAGGTGCGGAAAATAGGTCACGAACAGCGCGTAGTGCGGCAGCGCGTAGGCGGCGACCTGACCGCGATATGCATCCACCAGAAATGCGATCTGGGTGAAGGTGTAGAAGGAGATGCCGACCGGCAGCAGGATGTGGACCGCGGCATGCGTGCCGAACAGCGCGTTGACGTTCTCGGTGACGAAGCCGGCATATTTGAAGATGCCGAGCAAGATGAGATCGCCGGCGACGCCAAGCGCGAGCACCGCCTTTCGTTGCGACGGGCCGAGCTTCGCCACGATCAGCAGATGACCGGCGCCGTAGTTGAAGGCGATCGACAGCAGCAACAGGGCCACGAACTGCCAGCTGCCGATGGCGTAGAAGGCGAGCGAGGCCAGCGCCAGCCAGATCACCGGCGTCAGATTGCTGCGCCGCCCGAGCCAGAAATAGCCTGCGAGCACGAGGGGCAGGAACAGCAGGATGAACGGATAGGAATTGAACAGCATCAGGCTGGACCGGCGGCGGGGATATGTCCGTAAAGCATACACGGGGCCGGTCAACAACCCGGCGACCTGGCGCGGGCGCGCTGGCAATTCGGGGGCTTGTCGCCATATTATGGGCGACCCGCTGCCTTCGACGGCCGTCATTGCCGGGCTTGTTCCGGCAATCCATCGCTAAAGGATTCGTCTTTGATGGATGCGCGGGTCAAGCCCTCGCATGACGAGATAAGTTTCGGTGAGACGAATGAGGATCGAGTGACACAAGCCAAGACGCCTTCAGCCAAGACACCTTCCCAGCCCCCCGTCGCCCCGCGCCGGCCGCATTCCTTCATGCGGCACGGGATCAATGTGACCGACGATTATGCCTGGTTGAAGGACGCGAAATGGCAGGAGGTGCTGCGCGATCCCACGGTGCTCGACCCCGACATCCGTAAATATCTCGACGAGGAGAACGTCTACACCGAGAGCCTGCTCGGCCACACCGCTAGCCTTCAGAAGACGCTGGTGCGGGAGATGCGCGGGCGGATCAAGGAGGACGATTCGAGCGTCCCCTCGCCCGACGGCCCCTTCGCCTATTTCCGCAGGTTTCGCGAGGGCGGACAGCACGAGTTGTTCGGCCGCATGCCGCGCGAGGGCGGCGATGGCGACATCGTGCTCGATGGCGACGCGCTCGCCAAGAACCACAAATATTTCAAGTTCGGCGGCAGCCGGCACTCGCACGATCACAAGCTGCAGGCCTGGAGCGCCGACACCAAGGGCTCCGAGTATTTTTCGATCCGCGTGCGCGACTGGGCCACGGGCAAGGATTTCGACGACCTCGTCGAGGAGACCGACGGCGGCATCGTCTGGGCCGCGGACTGCAAGAGCTTCTTCTATGTAAAGCTCGACGACAATCACCGGCCGATGCAGGTGTGGCGGCACAGGCTCGGCACCAGGCAGGCCGACGACACACTCGTCTACGAGGAACAGGATGCCGGCTGGTTCACCCATCTGCACGAGAGCACCAGCGGCCGCTTCTGCGTGATCGCGGGCGGCGATCACGAGACAAGCGAGCAGCGGCTGATCGATCTCGCAAATCCCGAGGCGCCGCCGCGCCTCGTCGCGGCGCGCGAGGAAGGCGTGCAATATTCGCTGACCGACCGCGGCGATCAGTTCTTCATCCTCACCAATGCCGATGAGGCCATCGACTTCAAGATCGTCACCGCGCCGCTTTCTTCGCCCGAGCGCAAGAACTGGCGCGATCTGATCCCGTATCGTCCGGGCATCTACATCATCGACCTCGATCTCTATGCCGGCCATCTGGTGCGGCTGGAGCGCGCCAATGCGCTGCCGTCGATCGTGATCCGCGATCTCGCTTTGAGCGAGGAGCACGCCATCGCCTTCGACGAGGCCGCCTATTCGCTGGATACGATGGGCTCCTACGAATTCGAGACGACGAATTTGCGCTTTGCCTATTCGTCGATGACGACGCCGTCGGAGGTCTATGATTACGACATGGTCAAGCGCACGCGCACCTTGCGCAAGCGCCAGGAGATCCCGTCCGGCCACAACGCGGCCGACTACGTCACGACGCGTATCATGGCGAAGGCGCAAGACGGCGCCGAGGTGCCGGTGTCGATCCTCTATCGCCGCGGGCTCACGCTCGACGGCTCGGCGCCACTCCTGCTTTACGGCTACGGCTCCTACGGCATGGCAATGCCGGCCTCCTTCAGCGCCAACCGCCTGTCGCTGGTCGATCGCGGCTTCGTCTACGCCATCGCCCATATCCGCGGCGGCGCCGACAAAGGCTGGGGCTGGTATCTCGACGGCAAGCGCGAGAAGAAGACGAATTCGTTCGACGATTTCTCAGCCAGCGCCCGCGCGCTGATCGATGCGAAATACACCGGCGCCAGGCGCATCGTCGGCCATGGCGGCTCGGCCGGCGGCATGCTGATGGGCGCGGTCGCCAACCGCGCCGGCGAGCTTTTCGCCGGCATCGTCGCCGAAGTGCCCTTCGTCGACGTGCTCAACACCATGCTCGACGACACGCTGCCGCTGACGCCGCCGGAATGGCCGGAATGGGGCAACCCGATCGAGAGCGAAAAGGATTTTCGGACGATCCTGTCTTACTCGCCCTACGACAATGTCGCCGCGAAGGACTATCCGGCGATCCTGGCGATGGGCGGGCTGACTGATCCGCGGGTCACTTACTGGGAACCCGCCAAATGGATCGCGCGCCTGCGCGCGACCATGCGCGGCGGCGGCCCGGTCCTCTTGCGCACCAATATGGGCGCCGGCCACGGCGGCGCCTCGGGGCGGTTCGACCGGCTCGACGAAGTCGCGATCGTGTACGCGTTTGCGCTGTGGGCGGCGGGAATGGCGGAGGCTGGGGTGTAATCTTGTAGGGTGGGCAAAGGCGCATCGCGCCGTGCCCACCATCTCTCAATAATTAGGGCGAGGTGGGCACGCTCCGCTTTGCCGACCCTACGGCAGCCTGACTCGTGTGGCGACTACCTCACACCGCCCCGTGCGCTTCCACATACAGCGCATAGACCGAATGGCTGCTCGCCATGTAAAGGCGGTTGTTCTTGGGGCCGCCGAAGCAGAGATTGGCGCAGCGCTCGGGCAGCTTGATGAAGGCGAGCGGCTTGCCGTCCGCGCTGAACACCATCACGCCGTCGAGATCTTCGGACCTGGCCTTGAGCTGAAACACCTTGCGGCCGCCGATATCGGTGGGCTCGGATTGCAGCGCGCCGTTGGAGCCCCAGCCGCACCAGAGATTGCCGTCGCGGTCGACGCGGACACCGTCGAGCGATCCCTGGTCGGCGGCGTCGATCAGCTTGGTCTTGCCGCTGAGCGCGCCATCGTCGCTGACATTGTAGCTCCAGATGCTGCGGTTCGGCGTGCCCTTCCATTCGACGATGTAGAGCTTCTTCTCGTCGGGCGAGAAGGCAAGACCGTTGGGATTGACGAGGTCAGTGAGGACCGCGCTAATCTTGCCGTCCTTGGCGATGCGGTAGACGTTGGTGGTGGCCTGCTCGGCCTTTTCCTTCTTGCCTTCCCACTCGCCATTGATGCCGAACAGCGGATCGGTGAACCAGATGCTGTCGTCGGACTTCACCACGATGTCGTTCGGCGCGTTCAGCCGCTTGCCCTCGAACTTGTCGGCGAGCACGGTGATCTTGCCGTCCTTCTCGGTGCGGGTGATGCGACGGGTGACGGAATGCTCGCAGGTGACGAGGCGGCCCTGGCGATCCCGGGCATTGCCGTTGGCGTAATTGGCATTGGCGCGGAACACGCTGGTCTGCCCGGTCTTCTCGTCGAACTTCATGATCCGGTTGTTGGGAATGTCGGAGAACAGCAGATAGCCGCCTTCGGGGAAATAAGCGGGGCCTTCGGCCCAGCGCATGCCTGAAGCAACCTGCTCGACCGTCGAGGAATAGAGCCGGTACTTTGTGAAACTGGGATCGAGGATCTGGACGGCGGGATCGGGATAGCGCTGGTTCGGCGTGAACGCGAACGATTGCGCGCCGGCGGCGCGGGCGAGAAGCGTGGACGCCATTGCTGCGCCAGCGCCGGTCACGAGGTTCCGTCGCGTGAAATTCATAAAAGTCCTCCCTGCTTGATAAAAGGCCGGCGCTTGCTGCGCCGGCTCACGACTTGATACGGGTTCGTGTCGGCCTTACCGGCCGTTCTTCTTCCGCCATTCGGCAAAGTCGGTCAGCGTCTGCGGATCGGTGGCGGGATAGAGACCGAAGATGCCGCGACCCTTGCCGACTTCCTCGGTGACAAAGTCCTCGAACGCGGTCATCTCGAAGGTTTCGTTGGCGATCTCGTCCGCGAGATGCGCGGGGATCACGATGACGCCGTCGGCATCGCCCAGGATGACGTCGCCGGGAAACACCGGCGCATCACCGCAGCCGATCGGGACGTTGATCTCGATGGCCTGATGCAGCGTGAGATTCGTCGGCGCCGAGGGGCGATGATGATAGGCGGGGATGCCGAGCTTGGCGATCTCGGCGGAATCGCGAAAGCCGCCGTCGGTGACGACGCCGGCGACGCCGCGCTTCATCAACCGCGTCACCAGGATCGCGCCGGCCGAGGCCGCACGCGCGTCCTTGCGGCTGTCCATCACCAGCACCGCGCCCGGCGGGCAATCCTCGACCGCCTTGCGCTGCGGATGCGAGCGATCTTTGAAGACCTCGATCGTGTTGAGATCCTCGCGCGCCGGCATGTAGCGCAGCGTGAAGGCTTCACCGACCATGGCCGGCTGGTCCGCGCCGAGGGGATGCACATCCTGGATCATCTGGACGCGCAGGCCGCGCTTGAACAAAGCGGTGGCGACGGTAGCCGTGGAGACGGATTTGAGCTTGGTGCGGGTGGCTTCGGAAAGTTTGGACATCTCATGCTCTCTCTGGTCGTCATTCCGGGGCGCGCCACTTGGCGCGAGCCCGGAATCCATCAGGCCGCAGTCTGTGCCGCTTGATGGATTCCGGGCTCATCGCTTCGCGATGCCCCGGAATGACAGGGTCATCAGTAAATCGAAGGCTCGCCGATCGGCGCGCCGAAATCGGTCTCGAGGAAGTCGAAGTCGCAGCCGTCATTGGCCTGCTTGATGTGTTTTGTGAACATCCAGCCATAGCCGCGCTCGAAGCGGCGCTCGGGCTGCTTCCAGGCGGCGCGGCGCTTTGCGAGCTCGGCTTCGCTCACATCGAGGTTGATGGTGCGGGCGGCGACATCGAGCGTGATGCGATCGCCGTTCTGCACAAGGGCCAGCGGGCCGCCGATGTAGGACTCGGGCGAAACGTGCAGGATGCAGGCCCCATAGCTGGTACCGCTCATGCGCGCGTCCGAGAGGCGCACCATGTCGCGCACGCCCTGCTTCACGAGCTTGGTCGGGATCGGCAGCATGCCCCATTCCGGCATGCCCGGTCCGCCCTGCGGCCCCGCATTGCGCAAGATGAGAATGTGATCCTCGGTGACGTCGAGGTTGGGATCGTCGACCGCCTTCTTCATCGAGGGATAATCGTCGAACACCAGCGCCGGACCGGTGTGCTTGAGGAAGCGCGGCGCGCAGGCGGAGGGCTTGATAACGCAGCCGTCGGGCGCGAGATTGCCCTTGAGCACGGCCAGCGCGCCTTCCTTGTAGATGGGATTGTCGATGGAGCGGATCACGTCGGCATTGTGGACCTCGGCGCCCTCGATGTTCTCGCCCATCGTCTTGCCGGTGACGGTGATGCAATCGAGATGCAGATGCGGCTTGATCTGGCCCATCAGCGCCGGCAGGCCGCCGGCATAGAAGAAGTCCTCCATCAGATAGGCATCGCCGCTGGGACGGACGTTGGCGATCACGGGCACCTTGCGGCTCGCGATCTCGAAATCGTCGAGCCCGATGTCCTGGCCGGCGCGGCGGGCCTGCGCGATCAGGTGAATGATCGCGTTGGTCGAGCAGCCCATGGCCATGGCCACCGCGATGGCGTTCTCGAAGGCTTTCCGGGTCTGGATCGTCTTCGGCGTCAAATCTTCCCACACCATCTCGACGATGCGGCGGCCGCATTCGGAGGCCATGCGGATGTGGTTGGCGTCGGCCGCGGGAATCGAGGAGGCGCCCGGCAGCGTCATGCCGATCGCTTCCGCGATCGCGGTCATGGTCGAAGCCGTGCCCATGGTCATGCAGGTGCCGTAGCTACGGGCGATGCCGGCTTCGATATCAAGCCAGTCCTTGTCGGAGATCTTTCCAGCGCGCCGCTCGTCCCAGTACTTCCAGCCGTCCGAGCCGGAGCCGAGCGTCTTGCCCTTCCAGTTGCCACGCAGCATCGGGCCTGCCGGCAGATAGATCGCCGGGATGTTCATCGAGGTCGCGCCCAAGAGCAGCGCCGGCGTAGTCTTGTCGCAGCCGCCCATCAGCACCACGCCGTCGACGGGATGACTGCGCAGCAATTCCTCGGCGTCCATCGCCAGCAGATTGCGATAGAGCATGGTGGTGGGCTTGAGCAGCGATTCCGACAGCGACAGCGCCGGCAGTTCGATCGGAAAGCCGCCGGCCATCAGGATGCCGCGCTTGACGTCGTCGACGCGCGACTTGAAGTGCATGTGGCAGGGCTGCGCATCCGACCATGTGTTCAGGATCGCGATGATCGGACGGTCCTTCCACTCCTCCGGCGCGTAGCCCATCTGCATGGTACGGGAGCGGTGGCCGAACGAGCGCAGATCGTCCGGCGCAAACCAGCGCGCGCTGCGGAGCTGGTCGGGCGTGATTTTCTTCTTGGTCATGATTGGGTGCCCCATTTCTGCACGGTGTTCCGCTCGATGGCGCGGAAGATCAGGTTCTCGACAAAGAGCCCGATGATGATCACCGTCAAGAGGCCTGCGAAGACCGCAGGTATGTCGAGCAGGTTGCGGTTCTCGAAGATAAACCAGCCAAGCCCGCCCTGGCCCGAGGACACGCCGAACACCAGCTCGGCCGCGATCAGCGTGCGCCAGGCAAAGGCCCAGCCAATCTTGAGGCCGGTGAGGATGGAGCCGAAGGCTGCGGGGATTAATATTTTGGCCACGTAAGGCAAGCCGCGCAGGCCGTAATTGCGGCCGACCATGCGCAGCGTGTTGGACACGCTCTTGAAGCCGGAGTGGGTGTTGAGCGCGACCGGCCACAGCACCGAATGGATCAGCACGAACACGAGACTGCCATTGCCGAGGCCAAACCAGATCAGCGCGAGCGGCAGCAGCGCGATCGCCGGCAACGGGTTGAACATCGCCGTCACGGTCTCGAGGAAGTCGGTGCCGATGCGGGTCGAGATGGCGAGAATGGTGAAGATCGCGGCCAGCGCGATGCCGGCCGAATAGCCCATGAACAGCACCTTCAGCGACGTCCAGGCGCGCATGGGAATGGTGCCGTCCCTGACGCGATCGAACAGCGTGATCGCGGTGTCGTGCAGCGTCGGGAATAGCAGCGGATTGTCGAGGGCGACGCCGTAGGCCTCCCAGATCGCCGCCAGGAACAGAATGATGACGGACTTGCGGACGAAGCCGTCGTTCCAGAGCAGCTCAACCACGCTCAGCTTGCGCTCGACCTCGCCAGCACCTGAAACGGCGGCCGGCTCGGCCCGCAGCAATATCTTGGCTTCGCCCATCAGAGGCTCCTCAATGCGCGGTCAGTTCTTGCGCGAACAGGAGATCATGAATCTCCTTCTCGAGCCGGCCGGCGCTGCCGTCTTCGTTCGAGACCTTGTCGACGTCGACCACCTCGGCCTTGACGCGCCCGGGATGCGGCGACAGCAGCAGGATGCGGTTGCCGATGCGGATCGCTTCCGCGATCGAATGGGTCACGAACAGCACGGTGAATTTGGTCTCGCTCCAGAGCTGGAGCAGCTCGTCCTGGCAGGTCCGGCGCGTCAGCGCATCGAGCGCGGCGAACGGCTCGTCCATCAGCAGGATATCAGGCTCCATCGCCATGCCGCGCGCGATCGCGACGCGCTGCTTCATGCCGCCCGACAGCGTGTGCGGATAGGCGTCGACGACGCGGGTCAGGCCGACCTTCTCGATATAGGCCCGCGCCTTCGCTTCCGCGTCCTTGCGCGACAGCTTTCGCGCGGTCAGCAGCGGAAACATCACGTTGGCGAGCACGCTCTTCCAGGGCAGGAGCTGATCGAACTCCTGGAAGATCATCATGCGATCGGCGCCGGGGCCGTGGATCTCACGGCCGCCGATCGTCATGCGGCCCTCGCTCGGGCTCATGTAGCCGCCGACGGCCTTGAGCAGGGTCGACTTGCCGCAGCCGGAGGGACCGAGCAGCACGAAGCGGTCGGACTTGTCGACGGTGAAGCTCACCCTCTCCGTGGCGGTGACGACGGCGCTGGAGGTCTTGTAGCGCAGCGTCACTCCACTAACGTCGAGCAGCGCCATCAGTTGCCCTTCAGATCGTGGGCGACGGGCAGATAATAATCGGTCCACGCCTTGGGCTGGTTCTTCAGCGTGCCGGTCTTGAACAGATGTGCCGCGAACTTCATCGTGCCCTGCGGCTCGAGATTCCACTCCATCATGCCGGGCTCCTTGAGGAGATCGAGCAGCTCCTCCACCGAGGTCTTGTCGCCGGTGATCTCCTTGTAGATCTCAACCGCCTGCTTGGTGTCGCTGCGGATCAGGTCCTGCGCTTCCTTGGTCGCGTCGCGCACGGCCTGGATGATCTTTGGATTGGCGTCGGCGAACTTCGTCGTGGTGAAGAACTGGGCCTGGCTGAGCGGTCCGCCCATCACGTCGGGCGATGACAGCACGATATGCGCGCCCGGCACGTTCTTCAGCTCCAGGAAGGTGAAGGGCGGGATCGAGAAGTGGTTGTGCACCTCGTGCTTGGGGTTGGACAGCGCCGCATAGGCGTCGGGATGGCCAAGCTGCACGGTGTTGGCATCGAGCTTCGACCATTGGTCAGCGCCGAACGCCTCGGCAGCTGCGATCTGGAGCACGATCGCCTGGGTCGAGACTTTCACGGTCGGCACCGCGATCTTGTCGGAGGGGCCGAAGTCCTTGATCGACTTGATATTGGCGTCGCGGCTGATCAGCGTCATCGGCTGCGCCGAGGTCGCGACGATGCCCTTCACGCCGCCGCGGGTGCGATCCCACAGCAGAAGGAGGTTGCCGGTGCCGGTGTTGAGGATGTCGACGCCGCCCGCGAGCAGCGCATCGGTCTGCGCGCCGCCGCCGGAGAATGTGATCCATTTGGTGGTGACGCCGGCGACGCCGAGGGAAGCTGCATGCTTCTCGATCAGCTTCAGCTTCTCCATGATGTGGCTCGGCATGTAGAAAATGCCGGGCTGGCGCGACAGCGCGACCTCGGATTTCTGCTGGGCGTGCGCGGCATTTGCCGCCAGGACGGCTGCGGCGATCAAGACGGCAGCCGCAAGCTTGCTGCGAAGATGCGTGATCATTGTTGTGTGTTTCCTCCGGTCATCGTCGAGCTGCGTTGACGCTACTGATGCACTAATATATTAGTGCATCAAAGGCAAGCCCGCAGGACCCGCGATGGAATCACCCCACCCCGCGCCGCGCGCGGCAGCACGACCGGCCGCCCGGCTCGACCGCGGCCGCCAAGCCGCACCGCAGGTGTTCGAGCGGTTGCGCAACGCAATCATCGCCCTCGAACTGCCGCCCGGCGCCCCGCTGTCACGCGCGGAACTTGCCGGCCAGTTTGGCGTCAGCTCGACCCCGGTGCGCGATGCGCTGATGCGGCTCGAGGAAGAAGGCCTGGTGGACGTGTTCCCGCAGCATGCCACCGTGGTCAGCCGCATCGACGTCGATCGCGCGCAACAGGCGCATTTCCTGCGCCAGGCGCTGGAGCTGGAGATCGTCCGCCTGCTCGCAACGGGTCCTGCGGCGTCCCTGATCGTGCGCCTGGACCATACCATTGCGTTGCAACAGCAATTCGCCAGGGCTGGAGACTTCGAGGCCTTCATGGCCGCCGACAACGATTTTCACGCCCAGCTCTACATAGCTGCGGGCAAGCAGGATCTGTGGGCGCTGGTGCGCAGCCGCAGCGGACACAGCGACCGGCTGCGCCGGCTGCACCTGCCCTCCCCCGGCAAGGCCCAGAACATCGTGCGCCACCACAAGCTGATCACGCGTGCGATCGAGGCCGCAGACCCCGACGCTGCGCAACAGCACCTGCGCCAGCATCTGTCAGGCACGTTGAGCGAGCTCGACAGGATCCGGAGCAACTATCCGGAATATCTGACGGATTAGGCGGCCGGCGTGACGACCCCCTATGCACGCAACTGTGCATAGGCATGGCTTCCGGATTTCGGCTTACGCGAGCATTCACCGGACATTCGCGAAGTGCTTGCAGGCTGGACGGAATCCGCGCAACAATTTCATCTTTGATGGATTTGATTTGCGGCCGGTGGAATCTCCATCCGGCCCGGAGGAATTCAGACGTGGCCAACATCCTGATCGTGGATGACGACCCGGCCGTGCAAATCACGATCCGGCTGCTCCTGGAGAGGGCCGGTCATCACGTCACCGTCGCCGGCGATGGCCGCAAGGGACTTGCGCTGTTCGAGGCGGGCCGGTTCGATCTACTGTTTCTCGACATCTTCATGCCTGGCATGGACGGGCTGGAGACGATGCGTCACATCCGGGCGCTGGTCCCGGCCATTCCGATCATCGTCATTTCCGGCCGCTCGATCACGCCGGACGCCTATGCAGAGCCTGATTTCCTGAAGATGGCGACCAAGCTCGGCGCCGTGGCAAGCCTGCAAAAGCCATTCAGACCCGGGGCACTGCTCGCCGCGGTCGACGGCTGCCTGAAGGCGGGCGAGCCGGAGGGGTCCGATGTCAGCTCCGGCCACCGATAATGAGGGCTCCGCCGCTTCAGGCCAGATCGGCCGCGATCGTCCGGGACGTCCTGCGAGCATCCCCCTGACGCTCGCGACGCGGCTGGCCATCGCAATGATCTTGCTGGTGGCGGTCACTGTGGCCGCGGTCGGTTGGCTGGGCTTTCGCAACACCACGCAAGCGGTGATTCCGCGCGTGCTGGAGCGGGTCGAGGCCCAGTCGCGCCTGCTGGCGACCAACCTCGAAACCTACGTCGCCGGCGTGCGCGGCGATCTGATCGGCTATCGCGCCGCCGCAGCCATCAACGGCCTGATCCGCGCTCAGGCCGGGGGCGGAATCGACCCTTCTGACGGTGTCTCGGAGCAAACCTGGCGCGAGCGTATCGCCACGCGGCTCGCGGCCGAGGTCGAGGCCAAGCCCATCTACGGGCAATTCCGGATCATCGGTGTCGATAACGACCAGCGTGAGCTGGTTCGCGTCGATCGCTCCGGACCGAACGGAGCAGCACGGATCGCCCCAGACGACGAACTGGAGCGCAAGAGCGACCGGGCCTACTTTCAGGAAACGATACGGCTCGGGCCCGGCGAGATCTATGTGTCGCCAATTGATCTCGCGACTCGCCAGGGCGGCACGACGGCTCTTCGCGCTCCGACTCTGCGGGCAGCCACGCCGCTGTTCGCTCAGGACGGCAAGCCGTTCGGCATCATTGTCGCCAATATCGACATGCGTCCGGCTCTCGAGCGGGTCCGCGCGACGGTGACTTCGGGGGGAGAGATCTACGTCGTGAATTCGCGCGGCGATTATCTCGTCCATCCCGACCGTGCGCGGGAATTCGGCGCGCTGCATGACCGCCCCAACGACTGGCGCAAGGACTTTCCATACTTTGGAGCCTTGGCCGGCACGCTGGAAGGATCCACGCGGCTCCTGACCGATGGATCGGGCCGGCCGAGCGGCGCGGCGATCGCGCCTGCGCTGCTCGCGGGCAAGGAATGGGTCGCAATCATCGAAACGATTCCCGCGCCCGTGTTCGGCCTGGTGCCGGCAGCAATCCAGAAGACGTCTCTGCTGGTCGGCACACTGGCGGTGCTCGCCGCCGGCTCACTCGCGGTGCTCCTGGCGCGCTCATTGACACGCCCGATCGGGCGCTTGACTGCGGCGGTGCAGGCCATCGGCAGCGGACGGCCTGCGGACATCCCCGTCGATGCCAGCGGCGAGACGGGCGTGTTGGCACGGGCCTTTGCGCAGATGGTTGAGGAAACCCGGGTGAAGACAGCAGCGCTCGAACGCGAGATCGAGGAACATCGCCGCACCGAGGCCGCGCGAAGCCATCATGAAGAGCGCGAGCGCTTGTTCAGCGCCGCGGTGGAGTCCTCCGACGATGCGATCGTGATGCAGACGCTCGATGCAGTCATCACGGGCTGGAATCCGGCTGCCGAGCGATTGTACGGGTATTCGGCGGACGAGGCGATCGGCAAGTCCACCGCGATCATCGTACCCGCCGACCGCCGCGGGCAGGGCAAGGACATTTTGCAGCGGATCGCCCGGGGCGAGCCGATCGAACGCTTCGAGACAGTGCGCCTGCGCAAGGACAGCACACACGTCGAGATCTCGCTCAGCCTCTCACCGATCAAAGGACCTTCGGGCGAGATCGTCGGCGTCTCCGGGACCGCGCACAGCCTCACCGAGGCGCGGCGGGCCGAGCGGCAGCTCCAGCGGCAACTCGAGGAGCGCCGGCAGATCTTCGACACCTCGCAGGATCTCATCATGATCATGGATGCGCGGGGCCATGTCGCGCAGATCAGTCCGAGCAGCGAGACCATTCTCGGCTACCGGCCGGACGAGATGATCGGCCGCAGCGGCGCCGACTTCGTTCATCCGGACTATCTGGCGCAATCGCGCGAGGCCATGCGCGCGCTACGGCGCGGCGAACGCCCCAAGCTCGGCGACACCCGCTGCTTCCACAAGAACGGACACGAGGTCTGGCTGTCCTGGCTCGGCAGCTGGTCCGAAAAGGCGCATCGCTTCTACTTTGCCGGGCGCGACATGACGGAAGCGCGGCACGCGCAGGAATCGCTGCGCGAGAGCGAGCGGCTCGCCCGCAACATCGTCGAGACCTCGCTCGACGCCTTTATCCAGACCGACGAGACCGGCAGCATCCTGAGCTGGAACTCGCAGGCCGAACAGCTCTTCGGCTGGCGCCGCGACGAGGTGCTCGGCAAGAGCACGATTGACCTCATCGTCGCCGAGAGCGAACGCGAGAGGGTCAGGGCGGGCCTGAAGCAGTTCCTGGAGAGCGAGGACGGCAGATCACTGAATCGCCGCCGCGAACTCGTGTGCCGCCGCCGCGACGGCAAGGAATTCAAGGCCGAGCTGAGCGTCACCGCGCTGAAGCGCCGCGAAGGCCTGCTGTTCAACGTCTTCTACCGCGACCTCACCGACAAGATCGCCGCCGACGAGCGCATCCGCCATGCCGAGAAGATGGAGGCGGTCGGCCAGCTCACCGGCGGCGTGGCGCACGATTTCAACAACATCCTCACCGTCATCACCGGGACGATCGAGATCCTCGCGGAGGCCGTCGAGAAGGAGCCGCAACTTGCGGCCATCACCAAGATGATCGACGAGGCCGCCGCGCGCGGCGCCGACCTGACCCAGCACCTGCTCGCTTTCGCGCGCAAGCAGCCGCTCCAGCCGCGCGAGATCGACATCAACTCGCTGGTCGTCGACACCGCGAAACTGTTGCGGCCGACGCTGGGCGAGCAGATCCTGATCGAATCCGTGTTCGAAGACGAGATTTGCGTTGCGATCGTCGATCCCAACCAGCTCACCACCGCGATCCTCAACCTCGCGCTCAACGCCCGCGACGCCATGCCCGGTGGCGGCAAGCTGATCGTGGAGACCGGCGCCGCCTATCTCGACGAGGCCTATGCCAGCGTCAACGACGTCCGCCCCGGCCATTATGTACTGATTGCCGTGAGCGACACCGGCGCCGGAATTCCCGCGAGCATGCTGCCCAGGGTGTTCGACCCCTTCTTCACCTCGAAGGGACCGGGCAAGGGCACGGGTCTCGGACTTTCGATGGTCTACGGCTTCATCAAGCAGTCCGCCGGCCACATCAAGATCTACAGCGAGGAAGGCCACGGCACCACGATCAAGATGTACCTGCCGCCCGGCAAGACGCCGACGGCGGCCGGTGAGGGCGTGACGCCGGCGACGATCGAGGGCGGCCACGAGACGATCCTGGTGGTCGAGGACGACAGGCTGGTGCGCGACTATGTGCTGGCGCAGCTGCATTCGCTGGGTTACGTCACCTTGCAGGCCGCAAACGCCGCGGAGGCGCTCGCGATCGTCGCCGCCGGAAAGCCGTTCGACCTCCTGTTTACCGACGTCATCATGCCCGGCAAGATGAACGGACGGCAGCTCGCCGACGAGCTCCAGAAGACGCGCCCCGATCTCAGGGTGGTCTACACATCGGGCTATACCGAGAATGCGATCATCCATCACGGCCGGCTGGATTCCGGCGTTCTGCTGCTGGCGAAGCCCTATCGCAAGTCGGATCTGGCGCGGATCATCCGCAAGGCGCTGAGCGCTTGAGGCGCAATCTCGTGTCCCGGACGCACTTCGGCGCGTAAGCGCTGCTGTGCAGAGCCGGGACCCAGAAGCTTGACCGGTGAGATTGGAAAGATGGGCCCCGGCTCTGCAGCGCATCACTGCGTGACGCGCTGCGTCCGGGGCACGAGAGGAGAGCCCAGTCGCCCTACGACGCGCGCTGGGCCGCGGTCATCACGATACGGATCAGATCGGCGGCATTGCGCGCACCGAGCTTCTTCATGATGTTGGCGCGGTGATCCTCGATGGTGCGCGGGCTGATGCCGAGCGTGCGGCCGGCTTCCTTGTTCGACGCGCCTGCCGCGAACTGCTCGAGCACCTCGCGCTCCCTGCGCGTCAGCGGTTCGCGCCCGGGGAAATGCAGCGAGCCGAATTTCGGCGAGGCGTTCTCCGCCTGCCTGCGCGCATAGGCGCCGATCGCCTCGTCGAGCCGGCCGACAATCTCGCTGCCCCGGAACGGCTTCTCGATGAAGTCGAGCGCGCCGCTCTTGATCGCGCCCACCGCCATCGCGATGTCGCCCTGTCCGGAGATCATGAAGATCGGCGCCGGATAATCCTCGCCCTGCAGCTCCTTCAGAATGTCGAGGCCCGACTTGCCGGGAATGTTCACGTCCAGCAGGATCGCAGCCGGTGTCCGGTTTCGCGCGACGGAGAGCAGCGCTGCGCCGTCCGCAAAACAGATCACCTCATAGCCCGCCGCCTTCAACACCATCGACAGAGTGTCGCGAACGGCAGGGTCGTCGTCGACGACGAAGATTTCACCGCGAGAGCTTTGTTCGGCCATGTGCCACATCCGGTTGGCATGAAGGACTCGCGTGCGCGCCAACCGTTTATGGCGTTCGGCGCGGATTCGGCCCACCCGTATTTGTACGGGACATGGACTTAACGCACAAGTAGCGGCAGGGTGCCTAATTGCGGGGTACGGAGAATATCCATGCTAAATTTCGCTGGCACACCCCCGCTCGTCGCGATGCCCGAAACTGACAGCCGTCAGTTGATCGCTGCCGAACTTCGCGCTCTGATCACACGGATCGAGAGCAGCATGCGCCTGATCGACGCAGCCATGATGGAAACTGGCATGTTGGAAACAGGCTTGCTTGAAACAGGCTTGCTGGAAACAGGCTTGGCGCAGGGCGATCCGGCGGGTTCCGCCGACATTTTCGTGCTCGACGACGTCACGCCGCGCTATGCGACGGCGAACGCCGCCCTCAATGCCTGCCGGGCGGGCCTTGGCCACGCCCTGCAATGTCTGTCGGAATCCGGTAGCCCGGCATAGCGCGCGATCAACACGGTCCAGCAGCCGCATGCCATCGCATGGCAGCTCCGCGGCCTAGGCGCGGTGCCGTTCCACGATCGCGTCGGTGGCGACACCACCCCAGGTGTGCATCGCCGGAAGGCCCATCGCGGTCTTGCCGAGATTGGCGAGGCTGATGCGCAAGGCCGCGAGGTCGAGCGGCTTCGGCAGGCTCTGGAGCTCGATCCCGACGGACCGGGCGAAGCTGCGGGCGGCGCTGCGGCGCTTGCCGTCCATGCCGCTGATGACGATCACGGCGCCGCCGAACTTCGCCGCCGCCATCTCGCGCAGCACGTCGATGCCGTCGCCATCCTCCAGCACGAGATCGAGCGTCACACAATCGAAGCGGGCCGCACGGAGCTTCTCGATCGCGTCCGCCACCGACGGCGCCACGGTGACTTCGTGGCCGGCCTGCTTGGCGGCGACCGTGATCAGGCTGCGCTGCGTGGCGTCGTCGTCGACCACCAGGAGCTGAAGCGCACGCCGTTCGGCGCCATCGGGCAGGTTTGACGAGATGGGGGAAAGAGAACTTCTGGGCATTTCCGTATCCTGAGATTGAGGCCGTCGATGGATACACGGCTCGCGCTTAAGCGACGTAAAGCGGCCAAGGCAAATTCGCTCGGATGTTTCAGCAAATATAAAGCAACCTGGCGGACAGCGCCGCGGCTGCCACGCCGATCAGGCCGCTTCGTCACGGCCGCCGGCCGCGCCGCGCTTCTTCCTGTTCTTGCCGCGCAGGAACTGGATGTCCATTTCGGCGCCGTTGACGCGAACCAGCTCGCAGCGACGGTAGGCGAGGCCCGTTGACGACAACAGCAGGAAGAACTCTTTCAGGTTCAAGCCTTGGATCGAGCCTTCCACCGTCAGGATGGCGTCGGTGTCGGAGATCGCGTTGAGCTTGCAGTCGCGGCGCCAGGTGCCGTCGATGGCCATGATGCAGACGTCATAGCCGCGGCTGAACGTCACGCGTTCCGTGCCCTTGCCATCCTCGGCCATGTCTAGCGTCCTGCCATCACCGCCATGCGCGGTGCGGCGCCGGCGAGAGCCGGCTTGGCGGCCGCGGCACGCGGGTCGTTCGGCTTGTAGAGGCCGCGCCGCTCCGGAATAGGCTTGAACGTATCGGTCAGACCGACCACGGTTTCGGCCGCGCCCAGCACCAGGAAGCCGTCGGGCTCGATCTGGCGCGCCAGACGGTTGAAGATGTTGATCTTAGTATCCTGGTCGAAATAGATCAGCACGTTGCGGCAGAAGATGACGTCGAAGGTGCCGAGCTGGGAAAAATCGTGCAGCAGGTTGAGCTGCCGGTGCTGGATCATCGCCCGCAGCTCGGGATTGATCTGCCAGGTCTCGCCGATCTGCTTGAAATATTTCATCAGCATCTGGATCGGCAGGCCGCGCTGCACCTCGAACTGGCTGTAGATGCCGGCCTTGGCCTTCTCCAGCACCTCCTGCGACAGATCGGTCGCGATGATCTCGACACGCCAGCCGGTCAGGGCCGCACCCATCTCCTTCAGGCTCATCGCCAGCGAATAGGGCTCCTGCCCGGTCGAGCCGGCGGCGCACCAGATGCGCACGCTCCGGCGCGCCGCGCGCGCCTTGATGACCTCGGGCATGATGGTGTCGCGGAAATGATCGAACGGGACCTTGTCGCGGAAGAAGAACGTCTCGTTGGTGGTCATGGCTTCGACCACGTCGGTGATCAGCGTACGCGAGCCACCTTGCAGCTTCTGCACGAGTTCGGCGATACCGGAGAGCCCGGCCTTGCGGGCGAGCGGCAGCAGGCGGCTTTCGATCAGATATTGCTTGTCTGCGGACAGGTCGAGCCCGGAATTGTCCTTCAGGAATTTGCGCAGATACTCATACTCGGTCGGGGTCACGGATGGCCTCTTCGAAGCTGTACTGGAACACTCTGGCCAAAGCACTTCGGCCAGACACACTCAGACCATGGCTTGTCCGACCGGGATCAAACCAACCTCTGCGAATTTGTCGGCGATGATGTCCTTGTCGAAGGGCTTCATGATGTACTCATTGGCGCCGCCGCTGAGCGCCTGGGCGATATGAGCCACGTTGTTCTCGGTGGTGCAGAACACCACCTTGGGCTGGTCGCCGCCGGGCAGGCGGCGCATGTGGCCCATGAATTCGAAGCCGTCCATCACCGGCATGTTCCAGTCGAGCAGCACCGCATCGGGCAGCTGCCGCTGGCAAATCTCGAGCGCCTTCGAACCGTCCTCGGCCTCGGTGACTTGGAATTCCAGGCCTTCCAGGATCCGGCGTGCGATCTTGCGTACGACGCTGGAATCATCGACCACCAAACACGTTTTCATTTTGGTTCTCCGGCTTCGATGTTTTTCGTTGGCTCACGCAGCCATTTGCACTTTGGTTTCGAGCTCGAGGACGCGATCGACGTCGAGGACGACCATGAGCTGTCCTTCGAGGCGGTGGACGCCGCCGGCGAGCTTGGCCATGCGGGGGTCGAGGTTGACGGGGTTCTCTTCCATGCCGGCTTCGGGCAGGCGCAGTACCTCGCCGATCTGGTCGATCAGCAGGCCATAGGATTCGCCGCGCAGGTCGACGCCGACCGCCATCGGCACCTTGCCGTCCTCAGGCTGCGGCAGGCCAAGGCGGGCGCGCATGTCGACCACGGTGACGATGCGGCCGCGCAGGTTCAACACGCCCGCGATCTCGCGCGAGGATAGCGGCACGCGGGTGACACGCTCGGGCATGAACACGTCCTGGACGCGGGAGATCGGCAGGCCGAACAGCTGGCCGCCGATCATCGCGGTGACGTATTCGACCATGGCGCCTTCGCTGGACTGGGTCTTCTTGCTGGTCATAGGTATCTCCTGATCCCTGTCCTGCTCTTAGGCCGCTGCCCGGCTCAGCTCGGAGGCGCCGGCGGCGCCCGCGGTCTGCTCCTTCAGCGCCGCGATCAGACCGGGACGGTCGAACTTGGCGACGTAGTCGTGGAAGCCGGCCTGACGGCCGCGCTCGATCGCCGCCGGCGACACCAGGGCGGAGAGGCCGATGATCGGCATCGAGCCCAGATTGTTGTCGGAGCGGATCACCTCGGCGAACTCGAACCCGTTCATGTCGGGCATCTCGATGTCGGTCAGGACCACGTCGAAGCTCTGGGCGCGGAGCGCAGCGAGGCCCTCCTGCGCGGTCGGCGCGGTGCGGACGCGGTAGCCGGCCGCCTTGAGCACCGGGGCCAGCATATTGCGGAAGAACGCGCTGTCGTCGACCAGCAGCACCGACTGCGAGTGCAGCGACGGCTTCATCTCCTTGCGGGTGAACCAGTCGGCGAATGCCATCGGCAGGAAGTGGCCGACGTCGATCACCTCGGTGGCCTGGCCCTTGATCACGGCCGAGCCCAGAATGCCCTGGCTGGAGCCGCCGACCTCGATGTTGAGCCGTTCCTCGACGATGTCGATGATCTCGTCGACGACGAGGCCCATGGAGCGGCCGTCGTCGGCGAACACCAGGATCGGCTGGGCGCCCTGGCTGGCGATGGTGACGCCTTCCATGGCGACGAGCGGCATCAGCTGCTCGCGGTACTGCACCATGTAGCGGCCGTTCGAGAACTCGATCTTGTCGGCGGGCAGCTCTTCGAGGCGCGTGACCAGCCCGAGCGGGACCGCCTTGGGCTGGGACGAGCCGGCGCGGAACACCAGCAGCGAAGTGGTCTGCTCGCCCGAGCCGATGTGATGGGCGCCGTTCTCGTCGCCCATGTCATGGGCCGAGGAACCGGCGGCGCCGAGCGCCTTGGCAATGCCGTTGGGGTCGATGATCATGATGACCGCGCCATCGCCCAGGATGGTGTTGCCGGAGAACATGTCGATGTGACGGAGCTTGGTCGACATCGGCTTGACCACGATTTCTTCGGTGTGGAACACGCCGTCGACGACGATGCCGAAGGTCTGGCTGCCGACTTGCGTGACCACGATAAAACCGTTCTCGGGATCGGAGGCCGCGCCGTCGTCGATCTTGAGCAGCTTCTTGAGGTGGATCAGCGGCAGCAGCTTGTTGCGCAGACGAAGCACCGCGGTGTCCTTGATGCGCTCGATGCGGTGCTCGGAGTTGGCGCGGGCACGCACCAGCTCGACCACCGAGAGCTGCGGGATCGCGAAGCGGTCACCGGCGGCTTCCACGATCAGCGCGGAGACGATGGCCAGGGTCAGCGGGATCTTGATGGTGACCGAAGATCCTTCGCCGGCCACGCTCTTGATGTCGATGGTGCCGCCGATCTGGTCGATATTGGTGCGGACCACGTCCATGCCGACGCCGCGGCCGGAGATCGAGGTGATGGCGGCCGCGGTCGAGAAGCCCGGCGCGAAGATGAACTTGTGGATCTGGGCTTCGCTCATCTTCTCGAGCTCGGCCTCGGTGACGAGACCTGAGGAGATCGCCTTGGCCTTGATCTTCTCGGTGTTGAGGCCGCGGCCGTTGTCGGCGATGCAGATGATGATGTGGCCGCCCTCGTGATAGGCGGAGAGGCGAATGGTGCCCTGCTCGCCCTTGCCGCTGGCAAGACGCTCGGCGGGGGTCTCCAGGCCATGATCGGCGGAGTTGCGCACCATGTGGGTGAGCGGGTCCTTGATCAGATCGAGCACCTGGCGGTCGAGCTCGGTGTCGGCGCCGTGCATCTCCAATTCGATCTGCTTGCCGAGTTCGCTGGAGAGATCGCGGACGATGCGGGGCAGCTTCTGCCAGGCATTGCCGATCGGCTGCATGCGCGTCTTCATGACGCCTTCCTGCAGCTCGGCGGTGACGTTGGACAGGCGCTGCAACGGCACCTTGAACTCGGTGTCCTCGTTGCGGCGGGAGATCTCCAGGAGCTGGTTGCGGGTCAGCACCAGCTCGGAGACCATGGTCATCAAATGCTCCAGCGTATCCACGTTGACGCGGATCGACTGGTTGGCGATGCGGTCGCCTTCGCCGACAGCCTCGTCGGCCATCGACTTCTTGACCGCGGGCTTCTCCTTGGCGGGTTTTGCGGCTTCCTTGGCAGCGGGCGCCGGGGCTTCAGCCGCCGCCGCGGGCTCGGCTTTAGCAACAGGCGCAGGCACCGGCGCTTCGATCGCGGTCTCGCGGAAGGCGCGCTCGAGCTCGTCGAGCGAGACTTCGCCCGGACGCAGCGGACGCTCCAGGGTCTGGTCGATCAGCGAGCCGGTTGTCATGTTTGCCGGCGCAGGCGCGGCAGCTACCGGTGCTTCCGGCACCAGCGGCGGGGCGTCAGCGACGGGAGCAGCGGCGCCGGCCGCGATCGGCTGCGCCGAGCCTGACATGGCCGCCATGCCCTGCTCGACCATCGCTTCCAGCTTGTCGATGAGGTCGCGGTCGTTACCCTCCGGCTCGGCTTCGGTCGCTTCGAGACCTGCGAGGATTTCCTTGATGCGGTCGATCGAGGACAGGATCACCGTCACCGCCTGCCCGGTCACCGGCATGCCGTCACGGAATTTGCCCATCAGCGTCTCGCCGGCATGTGCCAGCGCTTCCAGCCGCGGCAGGCCGAGGAAGCCGCAGGTGCCCTTGATGGTGTGGACCAGGCGGAAGATGTTATCCAGGATCTTGGCGTTGTTCGGCTCCTGCTCGAACTTCACCAGCTGGTTGTCCACGGTATCCAGGCTCTCGCTGGTCTCCGTCAAGAACTCCCGCAACAGATCATCCATGAGCTACGCCTTACTGAGCTGGACTTCGACGCCTGGGCCGCACTTGGAATCGACGGAAGCCCTCTTTCGATCGTTAGACATCCCCTTTCACGGTCCCGTTAATTTCATCCTCCGTGCTAATACGGATATTGAAGAGAAGTTTGCCGTTCGGCTGCGCGCGAGGGCCCTTTTCGGCAAAACCGCCATGGCGCGCGGCGGCGAGACGCGTGAGGGCAACGCGCCGATAGCGGCGCGGCGGGACGCACGAGAAAGTCCTGCTCGTGAAGGACGATAGGCACGGTCTGCGCAGGATCGAACGAAGCCGTCCGCAATCGAGAGCGCCCTCGCGGCCGTCGTTTCGCGCTCGCCGAGATCGGCAAAGTTCGCGCTTTCGGTAAACGAACCGTTACCCCGTGACCGCTGCGGCGCGCGCGGCGCTAACCCAGTCGCGCGGCCGACGCAATGTCGCGGTGCTCCGCCAGGCAATCATTGATGGCGGCGAGCAGCGCGTGCGGCGTGAACGGCTTGCGCAGGCAGCGTGCGGCCCCGAGCTCCAGCGCCATCCGGAGGAAATCGGGCGCCGGCGAATCCAGATTGGCAAAGGCGTAACCCGACATCGCGATCAGCGGAATGACAGGCGCCCGCTCGTGGAAGATCCGGATCGACTCGAACCCGCGCATGTGCGGCATGAAGATGTCGATGATCATCAGATCGAACTGTTCGTGTTCGAGGGCCCGCAGTCCGGCTTCACCGCCCTCAGCGATCGTGACCCGAAAATTGTTGCGCTGGAGATAGATCTCGATGGCCATGCACACCATCGGATCGTCGTCGACAACGAGAATATGGCGCACGCCGTCTCGTCCCATTTGAGCGTCCCGTTTCGGCAATTCAATCATGGAGCCGTGGCGCACGCCTTTCTCCTCTGGTTTCGATCGAGAAATGGATTGGTTGCTAAGGGCGTTGGCGGCGCCGGGAAAACGAAGACGATGGATGCAAAATCTGCGGCCAGATGGCGCCATGATCGGGAGCGGTGTCGGATAAGCACTCGTCCGATGCAGGAGAATGCGCGGGCCGACCGGCGCCCGATCGCAGCCCGGATGCAATGCTTCCGGCTCATGAAAGCCCCTTGCCGCTTTTTCCTGCGCTCCTAACAGGACGGACGCGCAGGCGCCGAAGCGAATCAGCGCGTCACCCTTATTTCCGCCGCAGATGCCCCAGGCTGTCTGCCCTCTAATGGGTATATGGACATCTCCACAACCGTTACAATATGTTTTTCCGCCGCGCAACTGGATGACGAACGCGCGCGGCACCCATCGGACTATCGACGCGCCAGATGACCTGCATGACCGCGAGCGGCCACCCGCCCAATCAGGCGCTGCAAATGCTCGATGCGGCAGATTTTAATCTGCTGCGCCTCATCTCGCGACAGCGGGAATGGTCAGGGGAGCTGACTTGGGCGAGGCGGGCCTCGCGCTGAAATATGTCTACTTTCCACACAGCGGTTCCGTTTCGATCACGGTGGGCCTGTCCGACGGACAGATGATCGAGGTGGCGATGCTGGGCCGTGATGGCGTCGTGGGCGGCGGCGCAGCGCTGGCCGATGGCATCATGCCGGCAGACGCTGTCGTGCTGTTTCCCGGCACGGCTTGTGTGCTTGAAATCGCGGCTTTCCGGGCAGTCGCAGCCGCAAGCGCGCCGTTTCGCAGCCTGATGGTCCGCCATGAGCAGGCCCTGCTCGCTCATGCTCAGCAGTCCCTGCTCTGCAATACGCTGCATTCCGTCGAGGCGCGGCTGGCGCGCTGGTTGTTGCGTGCCCCCGACCTGTCCGACAGCGAGCTCCTCCCGCTGACGCAGGAAGCGCTGGCGCAGATGATGGGCGTACGGCGCAACGCTATTTCGCTCGTCGCACATGCGCTTCAGCGTGCCGGCATCATTCACTACGCACGCGGCCAGATCGAAATCCTCGACTTGCGGGCGCTGGAAGCGACCTCCTGCCGGTGCCATTCGGCGGTGAAGGCCCACCACATCCGCCTGATGGGACCCTTGCGGTGACGAGAAACTCCACGCGCCCGACTGCACGCCGACGTGCACACATGCCGGTGGGACGATCGCCCGATGTGCCACCGTCGGACATCTTGTCCCAATTGCCAATATATCCCGACGGGAAGATGATGGAACTTGCTCGCCCAGGGAGCGGTTTCACCTGCCGCGCCCGCTGGTGGAGGAGAGGGGAGGCAGCTTTGGAAACGATGGTGCGCCCATCCAACGGTTTCCTGTCCGCACTGCCGGCGGACGATTTTGAATTGATCCGCCCGCACCTGCGAACAGTTGACCTGCCCCATGACTACGTCCTGGTCGAGACCGGCGAGACGCTCAAGCGCGCTTATTTTCCTCACCGCGGCGTCATCTCGCTGGTGGTCAAACTCGCCAAGGGCGAGCATGTGCAGGTCGCCATGGTCGGCCGCGACAGCCTGCTCGGGGCGCTCTCGACCATGGGCGATGCGTGCGCGTTGAACACCGCCATCGTACTCGTACCGGGCCTTGCGTCGATGATGGATCTCGACCGGCTGCGGATCGCCGCCGACCAAAGCAGCACCCTGCGCACGTTGCTGATGCGTCACGGGCTGGCGGTTTACGCCCAGGTCCAGCAGACCGCGGGCTGCAACGCCGCCCATCCGGTGGAGGCACGGCTGTCGCGCTGCCTGTTGCACACTCATGATCTCTCGGGTGACTACCGGCTGCTGCTGACCCAGGAGGCCATGGCACAGATGATCGGGGCGCGGCGCAACAGCGTGTCGCTGGTCGCCAATACATTGCAGCAGGCCAATTTCATCCATTACAGCCGCGGGCACATCCAGATCGTCAACCTCGACGGCCTGCGCCAGACGGCGTGCGAATGCTACGCCACCGTGAAGGCCCAGTACGACCGGCTGCTCGGCCCACGCTGACCGCGGCTCGGATGGTAAACCGCCGGCTAATGCCGGTCTGCAAACACCTCATGTCCTGCTACCGGAACTGAAATGCGAATGCCGTAGACACGGGGGGCCCTCGCGCCGGGACGTGCCGCGCGACAATGACCCGTGATCAAGGCCACCATGTTTGAAGTCACCGTCGCGCCCGCACAGAAGGCGCTCGATGCCGAACCCGCGCGCGAGCCGCGCGCATACGAAGCGCTGGTGCGCGAGATCGGCGAGGACGGTGCCTGTGAAGTGCGCGAGGTGTTCTGGAGCGAGACCTGCGCGCGCCTGCAACTGTTCCGCACGCTCTCGCTCGCTCAGCACCATGGCAGGATCGCACGCGAAGCGCATTCGCTGAAGAGCGCGGCCGGGACGTTCGGCTATGTCAGGCTCGCGGCGCTGGCATTGACGCTGGAGAGGTCGGCAGAGAGGCTCGGCGATGCCGAATTCCGCGATCTTCTGGACCGGATGGATGCCGCCTATGTCGCCGCGCGCGCACAGGAGCCGCGCTAATCACTCGGGCGTGCATTCCCGCCGTACTTCTACGGTTGGTGATTTTTAGAGATGGCTAATCATAGGTGGTGATAGTCGCGGGAAACCAGGAGGGTTTCCATGTTCACCTACGAGACCGCGGACCAGAAGGAGGTTCGCCGCTTCCGCATCGCACAGTTCAACGGCCGGATGGCGACGGTGAGGGCTGGCGAGTCGACGGTGACCGGCTTCGTGCGTTCGGTGCTGGAGCAGGAATCGAGCATGCCTCCCCGCTGGACCATCACCATCATCCCGAACGGGCCGAAGGAAGAGATCAAGCCGCTGCGTCCCGCCTCGCGCGCGCGTCCCTTCGCCGAAGACTATTTCTGAGCGCGATCGGGTTCTCGATAGATATTTTCCGGCCTTTGTCCGCACCGCCTGGCCGGCGATGCAACACGCCAGCCTCAATCGATCGAATGCAGCAGCGCCGCACGGACGAGATCCGCGGTGTTGCGCGCACCGAGCTTGCGCATCGCCTCGGCACGATGGCTCTCGAACGTGCGCGGACTGATCTGCATCCGAAGCGCACCCTGCTTGTTCGAGTATCCCTCGCTGATCAGCCTCAGCACCTCGCGCTCGCGCTTGGTCAGCCGCTTCTGGCCCGACAGGCCGAGAAGTTCGGCGCTCGGCACGCGCTGTGCTTGCTGGGCGCGGACGGCCTTTGATTCTGCGTCCTCGGCACTGGACGGGATCGACAAGCCACCCTTGTGAGGACCCGCAAGCTGCTTGACCAGGCCGCAAACCCGCTCGGTCTGTGCCAGCGCGTTCTCGACCACCCGCTGCAAATAGGCACGGTCGCCGGTGACAGGCGCGAACTGATCGCTGTGATGCTTGATCTCGCCCATGTAGAGCAGCAGCGCAGTCAGGGGGCCATTAAGCTCGCGGGCAATGGCAGCGGCCATTTCGTCGGCCGCCTTGGCCCGGGCGGCGCTCAGGCGGACGAATTCGAGCTCATCAGTTGGAGCAGCGCTGCTTTCGTACCATTCCGACGGCCGCGAATCGGTGGCCGTATCATTCTGTGACCCCATGTCACTCATGTAGCGGAACCCGGGGCGGTCTGTGGTTAACTTTTTGCTCCGTAAGACTACGGTGATTTCGGCGGTTTTGCGCTAAAATGGCGACGTCGGCACAATTTGTGCTTGCGGCGCGCGGCGCTCGATCTCGCAAGGGTTGAGTTCCTGCTCAGGTCTTGGGCAAACGGGTCGAAAACTCCTTAACCACCGCTTTCGCCCGAGGCCGCCCCCCCCCCCGGCTTTTACGGAATAATTAACGGCGACTTGCTTCTCTTAGGAGGTTGAGAGCGCGCAAATGCCTCCACGCATTGGCCCGCACGCCCGCGGGACACGCTGCGAAAGATTGCGTGCCATGGACGAGATCGATCGGCTGTCGGAATTCCTGCAGAGGCTGACGCCGCTGTCGCGCAGCTGTCTGCTCAGTGAGCTGGAGCGGCTCGAGCTGTGCGGCATCGACATGCCGGGCTCGGCCGACGTCCAGTCCCGCTTGCGCGCCGAGTTTCGCAAGGACGGATCGACCCAGGCGCGCGCCACCAGCCCGTCGCGCTATTTCTTCGCGCCGCTCGAGCTGCTCCTGATCGATGGCGCGCCCGAGCATGCCAATATGGGGCGGATCTCGCGCAACACCCTCACCCCGATCTGGGAGTGGATCTGCCGCGACCTGCTGCCGACCATGGCACGCGACTACATCAAGGCGATCAGCGACCAGGTTGCCGCCAACAATCCGAAGGAAGTCTCGAAGATCGCAGCGACCTTCCAGACCAAGGTCGTCAAGGTGCTCGAGAGCACCTTCGCTTCGGCTGAGAGCACCGAATTCGCGCGGGCCAAGCTCGCGCAGTATACGGCGTCGCGCAGCGCCTTCGACGACGTCAGGAAGATGCAGCATGTGCTGCGCGCCGGCGATGCGCTGCCGAAATTCGATGAAAAACTGCCTGCAAAAATCGCGAGATTCGACGACGGCCAGGTTGCAAAGATCACCGCGCAGCTCGACGCCTTCAAGAAGGCTCATCCCGAGGCACTGCCCTTCGCGCTGACGCTGGTGGCGAGGCGCCTTGCGACGTCATGGCAATTGGTGAGCCTCGCCACCAAGGCCGCCGCGAGCAAGAGCCCCGCCGACGTCGCCGCCGCGCCCTATGCCTGCGTCGTTCCCATGGTGCTCGACCGGCTCGACGACAAGCGCCTCGCGCTTCGCATCGCGCTCCGGCACAACCGGGTGCTGGTCGCCCGCGACCTGCTCACCGAGATCTATGACACCGAATATGCCCTCAAGGTGCGCATCGACGGCATCGAAAACAGCGAATGGGGAACCCGGCTCCAGCAATTGATGGATGCGATCGCGGCGCTGGTGTCCGCCGAGGTGAGTCGCTTCCCTTCCAATGTCGGCCACATCCTCGGCTCTCGCCGGCTGCGCAGCCACGACACGCTCGGCGGCAAGCTGACTTATCTGGCCTGGAAGGGACGCGACGCGATGCAGGACGGCGCGGCCGCGTTCCGCAAATTGATCGGGCAGACCTGATATCGCGCGGCGCGCTTCAATGCGCGCGCGGCAGGCACAGGAAGCGATCGAGAAATCGCCCTGACATCACGATCCTGAACCACCAATACATCAAACGCCGCGTCGTCATTGTCGCAATCCTCGACAGCCCACCACCGGCTGAGCCGAGCAATAGCGCAAGTGCAGCAACCCACGTGTGATGCGCTTCACATTCCGGCCGCGGGCCTGGCCGCGTTGTCGCAGAACTGTCGCGAGCGAAAGCGGAACCTGCGCGCATCGCGGGAAAGAAGACGACGCGGTCCTGTTCACCGTCGTCGAGCACTCGCCGCGCATCTCGAAAAAGCCACCGGTCACAATCCTCCAACGATCTCGCATTGCTTCGAAAGGGCACACAATCGCATTGCCCGCCTCCGTCCATCGGCGAGCACGACGCCAGTTACATCGCACGAGAGAAATTTCGCGTGCGCTGGCAGTCGTTGCGCCTGCGGTGCTCGAGTATGCGAATTCTTTTCGAACAGACTGTCGAAAAATTAGCTCGAATTGCAGGGTTTAACGTTACTCAGATAATTCAAGAATGATGTGATGCTCTCCTTATTTGAACCCACGCTCCGCGTTTAAGAAACCGTCACGGAACGGGAGTGGTGTTGATGAACGATGGGATGGTTGAGCTCGTCGGACGAAGGCCTGTGACCTTCGGACGACGAAAGGTAACGCCGCGCGCCTGCGTGGCCGATAGCAAGCGGCATCTGCGCGCCTTTCTCAGCGAGGTGCTGGAGGATCTCGGCTTCGTCACCAGCGAATGCGCCAGCGCGGACGAACTGCAGACCGTGCTCGTCACCGATCTGCCCGACCTGATCCTGCTCGGCGTCGCCACTGACGGCATCGAGCCGGGGAGATTCCTCGAAATATTGGTGCGGGAGGCTTTTGCCGGCAAGGTTCTGGCCGTCGGCGCCCGTGAGTCGATCATCGTCAGGGCCGTGCAGCAGGTCGGCGAGGAATATGGTCTTACCATGCTGCCGCCGCTGACCACGCCCTTTGCCGCGGAAACGCTGCGCGAGCGCGTCGCCATGCTGCTGCCGGAGGAGCCGGCGCCGAGCCCGGCCGTGCATGTCGGCGAGGCCCTGCATGCCGGCTGGCTCGAGCTCTGGTACCAGCCCAAGATCGACGCGCGCACGCTGGTCCGCAGCGGCGCCGAGGCGCTGGTGCGGATGCGGCATCCGACCTGGGGCGTGGTGCCGCCGGCCTATTTCATTCCGGAGCCGCACGATCCGCATTTGCGCGATCTGTCGGAGTTCGTGATCGGGCGCGCCATGCAGGACTGGCACTATCTTCTGGAGCAACAAAGCCCGGTTGACCTGTCGATCAATCTTCCCGCGTCTTATCTCAAGGAGCCGCAGGCGGTGCGCGATCTCTGCCGCAGCATGCCGACGCATCCGGCCTTCGGCGGGCTGACGGTCGAGATCGACAGCGACGAGGCGATCCGCGATCTCGATCACCTGACCGAGGTCGCGCGCGAGGTCGGCCTGCACAATATCGGCCTCTCGATCGACAATCTCGGCGCCAACTGGCCGGCGCTGATGGGCCTGGACAAGATTCCCTTCGTCAAGCTGAAGGCCGACCGGCAGTTCGTCACCGGCAGCGGCAACGATCGGCTGAAGCGCACGGTGTGCCGCGACATCGTCGAGCTCGCGCAGAGCTATGGCGCGCGCAGCGTCGCCCAGGGCGTCGAGAGCCGCTCCGACCTCGTTGCGGCCAACGAGCTCGGCTTCGACCTCGTGCAGGGCTTTCTGTTCGGCAAGCCGATGCCGCTGAAGAAATTTGCAAGGAGCGCGCTGACGCGGACGGTGATGGGGCAGGCGTGAGGCGAAAGCCTCACGCGAACCGGCGCGCGAAGAAGACGCAGGCAACCACGAGTGCAGTTGCGGCAATCATGCTCCAGGCGACCGGCTCGTGCAGCAACAAGCCCGCGAGCGCAAGACCGAAGAACGGCTGGAGCTGCTGCAGCTGACCGATTCGCGCGATGCCGCCGATCGCGAGGCCGCGGTACCAGAAGATGAAGCCGACGAACATGCTGAAGATCGAGACGTAAGCGAGCCCGATCCAGGCGGGCACGCTGACGCCGCTCCAGGCCGGCGGCCAGGTCCATAGCGCGACCGGCACCATCAGCGGCAGCGCAAGCAGGAGCGCCCAGGAGATCACCTGCCAGCCGCCGAGCCGGCGCGACAGCGCGGCGCCTTCGGCATAGCCGAGCCCGCACAGCACGATGGCGGCGACCATCAGGAGATCGCCGGCAAGCGAGGCCGATCCGTCGCCGGACAAGGCAAAGCCGGCCACCGTGGCACTGCCGAGGATCGCAAACAGCCAGAACAGCGGCTGCGGCCGCTCGCCGCCGCGCAGCACGGCGAAGATCGCTGTCGACAATGGCAAGAGGCCAATGAAGACGATCGAATGCGCCGAGGTGATGTGCTGGAGCGCGAGCGCCGTCAGCAGGGGGAAGCCGACCACGACGCCAATCGCGACGATGACGAGCGAGGCGAGATCCTTTCGCTGCGGCCGCGCCTGACGGAGCAGGCCGAGTACGGCGACAGCGATCAGCGCCGCGATGACTGCGCGCGCCGACGTCAGGAACAGCGCCGAGAAGCCGCCGACCGCCACCCGCGTCGCCGGCAACGAGCCGCTGAAGATGATGACGCCGAGAAGCCCGTTGCCCCAGCCGCTGCCCGCAGATTGCATGTCCGTCCCATTTCCTGGAGTCGCGACATTGGGGCTTCCGCGGTGGCGAGGCCAGTCACAATTTCACAATCTGGCGAAACTGTATGGCGGCGCCGAAATGATCGCCGGTTAGTACAGCGGCTCCTCATACACCGGCTCGCCGTCGAGCAGCAGCCGCTTGATGGCGGCGCGGCCTGAGGGCAGCACGGCGGCGACGATGCGCAGCTTCTGCTGGTTGCGGGCCTGCTCGAGCTTGCCGCCCTCGCCTTCGGGCACGAAATAGCTTTCGAGGCCGTATTTGATCGTGAGCTTGTCACAGAAGGTGCGGACGTCCGATCCGCAGGAATAGCTGACGCGGCCGCGGATCAGCACCTCGGGCGTCGTGACCGGCACAGGCGCGGCATGCACCGAGACGGCAGCGTAAAGGCCGTCCGCATTGGGCGCGAGCTTGACGAACACGATCGGGTTACGTGCGTCGGCCGGCTTGCCGGCGAGCGCGCCGGCCGGCAGCTGCGAAATGTCGTAGCGGAGCACGACATAGTCGCCGCGCAGAAGATCGCGCGGATCGACCGGCTGCGTCTGCAGGGTCACCTCACGGCCTTCGCGCAGGATCTGCATCCGGTCGGCGACCATCAGCACCAGCAACGCGCATTGCACGAGGACGGCGACACCGAAAAGGACGGCTTTCGGGATGCGCTGCCAGAATCTTGTGATGGCTCCAATCATCGCTCAGCCCTCGGCAGCATGCGATTGAGCGCGGTTGCAAAGACCACGGCGACGATTCCGGCCCCCGCGAGAAAGGCCGAGCGGCGCAGCAGCGAACCCTTCACCGCCCAGGTGATGCCGGCGATGATTCCGGCGATGCCGAGCCAGCCGGCGACGATCCGCGGACGCACGTCATCGAGCACGCCGGAGACGACGAGGCACAGCATGGCGCACAGCAGCGCGGCATAAGCGAACCAGGGTTCGCCGGCCGTGGAGACCGGCCAGATCGGCGCGGCGAGCAGCACGAGCCCGATCGCGCAGGCTGCGAGCAACTCACCTGCGCGCTTCGTGAGAATGGCGGAGACGAGGGCGAGGATCACCCCCGCAACTCCAGACAGGATCGCCCAGATCGGCTGGGCGGACACCGTGCTGGTCCGGAAGCGAATGAAGTCATCGACCGTCGTCACCTCCAGGAACGCGACACCGGCCAGCGAGAACGCTCCGTAGATCGACAGAACGCTCCCAAGCTGGCGCGCCCTCGGCGAGGGCATGGCTGCGATCGCAAGCCCGGCGCCGAACAGCAGGGCGGCCCCGTTCGCGAGCAGGAAGGACGGCTGGGCGCCCTCGAACTCGAAGCGAAGCGACGTCGCGATCCACCACGGCAGCACCGCGAGCGCGACGAGGTGGGCAGCGACGCGGGAATTCCAGGCGAAGGCGAGGCCTGCGGCGATCAGCCAGACCGCCACGAACGGAAGATGCAGAAAGTCGGGCGCGTCGTGGATCCGCATGCAGGTCCAGATGCTGGCGGCGACGAGGCCGACCGCGAGCGCCCCGCGCGAGCCGGTCAACAGCGCCGCGGCGAACGCGCCGATCGACCACAGCAGCATGCCGCCGGCAAAATCCTCGCCGAGATGGTACATCTGGCCGACCAGCGCGATGCCCGCACCGAAGATGATGGCGCCGACGCTCGCGCAGAGATCGGCGAGAACGTCGCGGCCCCTCGAAGCGAACCAGGCGCCAAGGCTGCCGGTGACGACCATGCCGGCGAGCAGGATCGCGAACCGCACCAGCCGCGCGATCTCCGTCCAGTGCGCCGCGACGAAGGCGAGGAACGCGGCCGCGATCAACAAGCCGCCGACGATGCCGACGACGACGGCGATGTTGATGCCCGCAGGCAGCGGCGGCAGCGCATTGCGGATCGATGCGGCTGCCGCCGGCGCAATCACGCCATCGGCCTCCCATCGCGCAAGATCAGCGTCCAGGCGGTCCCGGTAGGTCTTCTCGAACATCGTGGTGGATTACCTCGGTGCCGCCGGAGGGCGGGGCATTGCTGGGTCGGATCGGGCGGGGAGTGGGTTCAAACGGGCTGGCGGGCTGCGGGCTTTCGGAGGGCCGAATGACGATAATGGCGAAACAACCCCATGCACAGTAGGCGGGGCCCACGATATCAAAGACTTACGGAAGGCAGGAATCGGACCTCGCACCTCTGCAAGTCATCGATCCCCAGCGCGTCCAGCGCTGCACCTTCGACATGGAGCAGTCGCATCGCCACAGGCAGCCAGCGCGATTGCGCTGGCAAGAGAACATGCCGCAGGATGTCGTCGTAGGGTGCGAGGTCGAGATTGGCCGTCACCTCCGCGCTGCCGTCCTGCATGAGCATGATCCACGCATAGCTGTTCGAATAGGGCTTGCCATCGGGTGCCACGCCTCTGCCTTCCCCACGCGCGATGACGAGGTCGCCATCGGCCGAGCGGAAGGCGCTAGCAGCTGAAGCGGTAGCCGAGCCGGCGGCACACCTTCACGCTGCTTCCCTGCAGCGACAATCCCTCGTTTCGTGTATCGATCTCTGGCCCCGAACTGCCGAACATGTTTTGCTGCCGCCATGCCTGAACCAACCCGAGAACAAGTCGAGCAATTGACGCGCGCGTTCGAACGTTTCACGCGCCGGTTCAAGGTGGCCGAGGCGGTCGCTGCGGCCGAAAACGCACTCAACGCGCTCGATGCCCAGACTCTGATGTTCATCGCCGAACATCCTGGTTGCGGCATGGGCGATGTCGCGCGCTATCTCAATGTCGCGATGACGACGATGTCCTCTGCCGTCGATCGGCTGGTGAAGAAAGACCTGATCGAGCGTCGCCGTCCCGAGGACAATCGCCGCGCGGTCGCCCTGAGCGCGAACGAAAAGGGGCGCCAGGTGGTTGACGAGCACATCGAAGGCTACCGGCAGGCATGTCGGACCATGCTCCAGGCGCTGGAGACGTCCGAACAGGACGAACTGATCCGTCTGACTGAAAAAATTGCCGACAACGAAACTTGAATAGTACGAATTTCGTATTATCTTGGTGATGCTGCCAGAGCTTGAGGAAAGTTCGGCCCAGAGATGGAGGCGTCCATGGCTATCGTCATCAACGGAATCGCACATCCTGCGCCCGACGACCCCAGGATTTCCCTGCTCGATCTACTCCGGGAGCGTCTCGGGCTGACCGGGACGAAGCTGGGCTGCAACCAGGGCGGCTGCGGCGCGTGCACCGTCCTCATCGACGGCGAGCGGGTCCTGTCGTGCCTGACGCTGGCCGTTCAGGCCGATGGCCGCGAGGTGCGCACCATTGAGGGCTTGGCGCCTGAAGACGGAGAGCTGCATCCGCTGCAGCATGCCTTCATCGAGCACGAGGGCTTCCAGTGCGGTTATTGCACGCCAGGCCAGATCTGCTCGGCGATCGCCATGATCGAGGAATTGCGTCGTGGCGATCCCAGCTACGTCACGGCCGACCTCACCGAAGGCCCAACAGGCCCACGGCGCCACGAAATCCGCGAGCGCATGAGCGGCAATCTGTGCCGCTGCGGCGCTCACAACGGGATCATCGATGCCATCGAGAAGCTGATGGACGGAGAAGCGGCATGAGAACCTTCGCTTATCAGCGCGTCGCCGATCAGGCTTCGGCCCTGTCCGCCGCGGCCGCCGGACCCGTCCGCTACCTCGGTGGTGGCACCAATCTCGTCGATCTGATGCGACAGAATATCGAGGCGCCCCAGGCGCTGGTCGATGTCTCGCGCCTGCCGGCCGAGATCATCGAAATGCCGGACGGAGGCCTCAAGATCGGCGCGGCGGTGCGCAACAGCACGCTGGCTGCGCATCCCGCCGTGCGTGCGCGCTATCCGATGCTGTCGCGCGCGTTGCTGGCCGGAGCCTCCGCGCAAATCCGCAACATGGCGACGGTCGGGGGCAACATCCTTCAGCGCACGCGGTGCGCCTATTTCTACGATGCGGAGGGCTCGCACTGTAACAAGCGCGAGCAGCATGCCGGCTGCGACGCCATCGGCGGCTTCAACCGCTATCATGCGATCCTTGGCGCATCGCCGCACTGTATCGCCACCCATCCATCGGACATGTGCGTCGCGCTTGCGGCGCTCGATGCGACGGTTCATCTCGCCGGCGACGGAGGCGAGCGCAGCGTCGCTCTGACCGATTTCCATCGCTTGCCGGGCGAGACGCCGCAGATCGAGACGGTCCTGCATCCCGGCGAACTGATCACCGCGATCGAGCTGCCGCCGGGCCCGGCGGCCGCGCGCTCGACCTATCGCAAGGTCCGCGATCGTTCGAGCTACGCATTCGCGCTGATATCAGTCGCAGCCGGTGTAGATGTCGTCGACGGAAAGATCCGGGATGTCCGGATCGCGCTCGGCGGCGTGGCCGCCAAGCCATGGCGCGCGCGGCAGGCCGAGAAAATGCTGCTGGGCGAGGCGCCGACGCCGGATCGCTTTCGTGCATCGGCCGACGCCGAACTGGCGGCAGCCAGCACGCTTGACGGCAATACCTTCAAGGTCGAGCTCGCGAAGCGGACCATCGTGGCCGTGCTCGCCCAACTGACAGGAGCGGACGCATGAGCAAGCTGCAGAATGCGATCGTCGGCGGCGTCCGCGCCGCGATGGGCTACGTTCCCGGCAGCTGGCTGCCGGGCGGCACGCCGGATCCGCTGATCGACAAGCGGGTCAACCTCGGGACGCAGCAGTCGCGCATCGACGGCCCCGACAAGGTGAAGGGCGCCGCTCGCTTTGCGGCGGAAGTTCCCATGGAAGGGCTGCTCTACGCGGCTTTCGTCCACTCCACGATCGCGCGCGGACGCATTGCCCAAATCGACGTCGCTGCCGCCGAGGCGGCGGACGGCGTGGCGCTGGTGATGACCCACCGCAACGCCCCGAAAATGGCACTGCCGCCGCCGATCGGCCTGACAAATCTGAAAGCCGCCGGCAACAACATCCTGTCCGTGATGCAGGACGCGGAGATCCGCTGGAACGGCCAGACGGTGGCCGTCGTGCTCGCACGGACGCAGGAACAGGCGAACTTCGCCGCGTCGCTGGTCATCGTCCGCTACGAGCCGGTCGCTGCGCGGACGGAGTTCGAGGCCGGCAAGGCGAATGCCCGCACGCCGGATTCGTTGATGATCGAGCGAAACCGGCTGAAGAAGGGCGATGCGGATACCGCATTCAGGACAGCAGCCACCGTTGTCGATGCCGTCTATCGCACGCCCTGGGAAAGTCACAGCCCCATCGAACCCCATGCTGCGACCATCCGTTGGGACGGTGACCGGCTGATCGTGCATGACGCCACCCAGATGTTGAACGGCACGGCCGGTTCGCTGGCAAAGGTGTTCGACATCAAAGAGGCGCAGGTCTTCGTCAGCTCGCCCTTCGTCGGCGGTGGCTTTGGCGGCAAGGGATTGTGGGATCATCAGATCCTCGGCGCCGCGGCGGCAAAACTCGCAAAGCGGCCAGTCCGGCTGGTGTTGTCGCGGGCCAGCATGCAGCGCCTCGTCGGCGGCCGTTCGCAGACCGAGCAACGCGTGGCGCTCGCGGCCGACCGCGACGGCAAGCTGACGGCGCTTCTTCATCACGGCTATTCGGTCAAGCCCGCGCACAGCGTGACCGACGAGGCGTTCACGCTGACCAGCCGATCGCTCTACGCGGCAGGAAGCTTCGACATCGTGCAGCACGCCATCGACCTCGACCTGCTCGCCAACACGTTCATGCGCGCGCCGGGCGAGGCGCCAGGGACGTTCGCGATCGAGAGTGCGATGGACGAGCTGGCGCATGAACTTCAGATCGACCCGATCGAACTGAGGCGTCGCAACATCGGCCACGCCGATCCGGTCAGCGGTGCGCCGCATTCGCAGAGTGACCTGATGCTGGCCTACGAGCTCGGCGCGAAACGCTTCGGCTGGGAGCGCCGTCCATCCAGACCGCGTTCGAGCAAGGAGGGCGAGTGGCTGGTTGGTATGGGATGCGCGTCAGGCTCGTTTCCCTACGTGCGGATGCCGGGCATGTCGGCCCGGATCACGATCGACACCGATGGTCGCGCGACCGTGGCGAGTGCCGCGCACGAGATGGGCATGGGTACGGCAACCGTGCAGCGGCAGCATGCCGCCGATCGTCTCGGACTGCCGCTCGACCGCGTCACCGTTCGGATCGGCGACACCAGCCTGCCGTTCGGTAGCTTCGCCGGCGGTTCGTCGCAAACGGCGTCGCTTGGCGCAGCGATCAACGCGGCGAGCACGAAGCTCGCCGGCGAACTGCTGCGCCTGGCCGGCAACGACACGCCGCTGGCCGGCCTGCGGGCGAACGAGATCGAATTCGCCGATGCAGGTTTGCGCAAGGTCGGCGATCCGTTGCGCCATGAAAGCTTCGCATCGATCCTCAAGCGGGCGGCGCGCAGCGAAATCAGCGTCGTCGGCGAAAGCTCGGCGCCCCTGGAGGTGCTGAAATTCTCGATGCACAGCCGGTCCGCGATCTTCTGCGAATTGCGCGTCAGCGAGGTGACGGGGGAAGTGCGCGTCGACCGTCTCGTCGGGTCGTTCGATTGCGGTCGCATCCTCAATCCGAAGACAGCAGCCAGCCAGTTTCGCGGCGGCATGATCATGGGACTAGGCATGGCGCTGACGGAAGAGACCCTGCTCGATGAGCGCAGCGGGCGGATCATCAGTGCGTCCATCGCAGACTATCATATCCCGGCCCATCTCGACGTGCCCGAGATCGACGTGTTGTGGACCGATATTCCCGATCCTCGCACTCCGATGGGCGCGCGCGGCATCGGCGAGATCGGCATCGCGGGCGTCGCTGCGGCGATCGCGAATGCCGCGTTCAACGCCACCGGCAAGCGCATCCGCGATCTGCCGATGACGCCGGACAAGCTGCTGTTGGCTTGAGGCGGCAGGCGCATCGGGGACACGCCGGGCGTGCCGAGCGCGTGGACTGCTGCGGCCCGGAAAGCACTGGATTTGCTTTCGGATCAAAGGGCTCGCCGCTTACCGGCAATTTTAGATTTGACTGGCGGAGAGGGAGGGATTCGAACCCCCGATAGGCTTGCACCTATGCCGCATTTCGAGTGCGGTGCATTCAACCACTCTGCCACCTCTCCTGAAGGCGCCAAGGCTAGGAGCTGCGGCCCCTGTGGTTGGGGGCGTTAATAGGCGAGGATGGCGGGCCAGACAAGGCGCGGGAGACGAAAATCAGCTCCGTTTTCCGGCCGGACCGCACGACGTCGCGGTGGTGGCGGGGCCGATTGCGGATTTCGGCGGCACTTTGAGCCAATTCGCCCGGCCCGTTCGCTTCTGGCGCGGCGCGCGGCTGAGGCCGCGCACGGATTGACGAATCACGGGTCTGGGGGAGGAACGAGGGGGTGGGACCGCCAGACGCGGTAAACACTGGCGGTCCCGTGCCGCTCATTGAAACTCTGGCCAGGAAGGGCGGCTTCGCAGGCCAGGCGAGGCGACGATTCGACCCTAGCGCGCGGGCGGCGTCTCGCAACGCAATCCGGTCCTTAACCTAACCAGTCAAGGTTACTCCTTGTCGTTCTTACCTTTTTTCTTCCCGTTCTCCGTGGAATCCCGGTCCTTGCCGTTGCCGTTCTCCTTGCGGCGGTTGGTGAAGCGCGCATTGCCGAGGCCAGTGCCGATGGTGAGCACGCCCCAGCGCTGGAAATCCTGCATGAACGGCACTTCCGAGAGGCCCTGAACCACGCCGTCATTGTGCATCAGGACCGCGGTGTCGTGCTCGCCGATGACGGGGATGGCTTCGACGAGGCTCGCCGGCAGGTTGAACTTGCTGCTCTCCCAATTGCCCGGCAGGTTCTGCGCGCCCTTCTCGATGGAGCCGTCCTTGTTGATCACGCCGGGACAGGCGATGCCGATGAACGGCGCGAGCTTGAAGCCTTCGGCCGCGGCGTCCTCGATCAGGCCTTCGAGCATCTTGACCAGCCGCTTGACCGCGGCTTCGCGGCTCGGCTCGTCATCGGCGTGGCGCCACAGGTCGGATTTGAAGACGACCGCCTTGGACAGATCAGGCGCCTTCTTCCAACGGGTCTCGACGATGCCGCAACGGATATTGGTGCCGCCGATGTCGACCGCGAGGATGCTGTCATAGGCCTCGAAAATCCAGGACGGTGCGAGGTGCAGGGCCCCGATCAGCCCGGCATCGTCGGGATCGAAGCGGATCGGCACCAGGTCGACCTTGAAGCCTTCCGATTTCAGGATGATCTCGGCCCGGGCAATGGAAATCTCGCCCAGCCTGGAGGCCCGAAAGCCGCCGCCGACCACGATGCACTCGGTCTTGGCCCAAGCCTTGGTCTTGAGAAACCGCCGCGTGACGTAAGCCAGCTCCTGCGCAAAATCCTCGATCGCGCTGTGCACCACGGCGGTGGCCTCGGTATCGTCGCCGACCAGAACGGCATCGAGGACCTTCTTGCTGATCTTGTCGGACGGCTCGTCGCCGAAGGGATCCTCGCCGCTCTTGCGCAGCGGCTTGCGCCACGCCTCGAGAATCTCGCGAAACGCCCCCTTGCTGGCGCGGTCGCCGAGAAAGCCGTCCTCGTCCTTGATCTCGATGTTGAAACTGTCGACCTCGACAGACGGCAGGCGGCCGGCCCCGTGCTGGGCGATGCCCGTCGTCTTCACCAATTCGTCTGTTGCCATGATAACCCTTGCCCGCATGTCCAATTTGCGAGGACAACGGGGAGGGAACCCGTTGGTTGCAAACCGGCTGCAGATTCGGCCGATGCGTTGGAAGGCAGGCCAAATCCTTCAAATCCCGGCAGTTTTCCTTGACTCTTCGCCCCTTGCGGCTATAAGTCCCGCAACCGGCGCGGGGCGTTTCTCGCGCCGCCTGTTTTTGCGTGGGTTTTCAATGGGATAAGTCCCGCCCGCACAAAACGCGCATAAACCATAGCGACTGGCAAAAAGCCGGCCCCGACAATCCGTCGCGAGGCCGGGATTGAACACGGAGAAAAAACGATGTTCGCAGTCATCAAAACCGGCGGCAAGCAATACCGCGTCGAGCCGGATGATGTTCTCGAAGTAGGCAAGATCGAAGGCGAAGTCGGCTCGATCATGCAGTTGAATGAAGTGCTGGTCGTCGGCGGCGACACGCCGGTGCTGGGCATTCCGACGGTCGCAGGCGCGTCCGTTGCGGTCGAGGTGCTCGACCACAAGCGCGGCCCCAAGGTCATCGCGTTCAAGAAGCGCCGCCGCAAGAATTCGCGCCGCAAACGCGGCTATCGCGACGAGATCACGGTTCTGCGCATCAGCGAGATCCTGACCGACGGCGCCAAGCCCACCAAGGGCCCGCGTCCGAAGCGGGAGAAGGTGGCGAAGGAGCCGGCAGCGGAAGCCGCCGAATAAATAGAATTGATCACGCCAATTCACGAATTGATGCGTGAGAAATTTTGAAATGATTCCGTCAAGGAATTGATCTAGAAATACGCAGGATTTCGGAGACGGGCCATGGCTCACAAAAAAGCAGGCGGTTCATCGCGCAACGGACGCGATTCCAAGGGTAAGCGCCTCGGTATCAAGGCGTTCGGCGGGGAAGTTGTGATTCCCGGCAACATCATTGCGCGTCAGCGCGGCACCACCTGGCACCCCGGCCTTAATGTCGGCATGGGCACGGACCACACTCTGTTCGCCAAGATCGAGGGTCGCGTCACGTTCCAGGCCAAAGCCAACGGCCGCACTTTCGTATCGGTACTCCCGATCGCAGAGGCGGCTGAATAGACGGTGGATCAAATTGGAATCCGCCGGTCCCACTGAACCGGCGGAGTCCAGATCATAGAGATCGAAGGCTCCAAGGGGAGGCGGGAAACCGGCCTCCCCTTTTCTTTTGACTTGCTCACTTTGACTTAGTGACTTTCACGGAGCCGGACATGTTGCAGGATTTCTCGAGCGTGACCTTGGCTGAGGCGAGACCCAGCGTTGTCGCCACCGAACGGCTGACCTTGCGACGGCCGACCCTTGCCGACGTCAGGACCATCGCCCAGCTCGCCAACGACCGCCGCATCGCGGAAAACACCCGCCGCCTCCCGCATCCCTATTCGCAGGACGACGCCATCGAATTCGTCCGCGCCACCGCCGCGCTCGGCAGCGAGACCGTATTCCTGATCGAGCACGACACCGGACCGGTCGGCATGGTCGGCATCGACTGCTCAAAGCCCGGCGATGCCGAGCTCGGCTACTGGCTCGGCGTCGAGCATTGGGGCCAGGGCTTTGCCACCGAGGCCGCGCGCGGCGCGATCGACTTCTTCTTCGAGGAGTTCGAAGACGAGCATCTCTATGCCGGCGCGCGCGTCACCAACCCGGCCTCGCGCAAGGTGCTGGAGAAGTGCGGCTTCCAGTGGAGCGGCGTGCAGCTGCATCGCTTTCTCGCGCTGGGCTCCTCGACGCCCGTCGACTGCTTCCGCCTGTCGCGCGGGGTGTGGGCCTCGCTGAAGAGCTGGAGTAGCGCGAGACGGATGAGGTGACTTACCCTCCCCTGGAGGGGGAGGGTGGGCATCACGCCGGCGGATTCACGTCGGCGCCCTCACGCCCCAAATCCCGCTCGCGCAAATAAATGTAGAACCCCGCGCCGATGATGATGGCGGCGCCGATCAGCGTCGCCATTGACGGCACGTCGCCGAACACCACGAAGCCGAAGATCACGGCCCAGACGATCATCGAATATTGGTAGGGCACCACGACGCTCGCCGGCGCGAGTTTCAGGGACCGGTTGACGCAGAACAACGCGGTCACCGAAACCAGCCCGGCGGTAGCGAAGATCACGAGGCTGCCCGAGGTCGGCGGCACCCAGTGGAATGCCGACAGCACCGCCCCCAGCGAAAACGTGCCGACAAATTGCGAGGATGCCATCACGATGTCGGGCGTCTTGCGCAGGCTGCGTGTGATCAGCATCAGCGTCGCGAAGGACAGGCTGCCGCCGAGCGCGATCAGGGCCGGTAGGCTGACGGTCTGCGCCGACGGCCGCAGCGCGATCAGGACGCCGCAGAAGCCGATCAGGATCGCCGTCCAGCGCCGCCAGCCGACCTTCTCGCCCAGGAAGATCGCCGACATCGCGGTGACGAAGATCGGCCCGGCCAGATAGTACGTGATGACGTCGGCGAGCGGCAGATAGACCGTGGCGAGGAAGAAGGCGGCGACCTCCAGCGTCGAGAGCACGACGCGGAACAGCTGCAGGCGCGGCCGCTCCAGATGCAGGAACTGGTGCCGCTGCTTCCAGATCAGCGGCGACAGCAGCAGCAGCGCCGCGCAGGCGCGCAGGAACAGGAGTTGCCCCACCGAATAGGTCCCGACCAGGAACTTGCCCATGGCGTCGCCGAACGAGAACATGAAGATCGACAGCACCATCAGGCCGATGCCGGCCAGGCGCGCGGATCGATCATCATAGGCGGAGAGAGATTTGAAGAAGGGCATGATCGGACTGTGAGGGGTCGTCATTGCGAGCGAAGCGAAGCAATCCAGACTGTCTTTCGCTGCGGCAGTCTGGATTGCTTCGTCGCTTCGCTGCGCTCGCAATGACGGAGGAGAGAGCGTTAGGAATCGGCTGGTAGTGTCGCTTGCGGTCGTTTTAATGACGTGAGCCGCCGCGACAAGCCCGCAACGCCGAATTGAACGGATTGTCGCACTCTTCGCGCCGCGGTAGCGATAGGCCGACCACGAGCAGAGAGCATGGACATGACCGATTTCGATCCGACCCAGCATCGCATGATCCCCACGCAACGCTGGTTTGAGGATTTCGTCATCGGCGAACGCTTCGTGCTGCCGAGCCGGACCCAGACGCCGGCGATCTTCGCGGCGTTTCAGACCGCGAGCGGCGATACCCATCCCGTGCACTACGATTTGGAATATTGCCGCAGCCGCGGCATGCCGCACCTGCTTGCCCACGGCTTCCAGACCCTGATCCACACCGCGCCCGGCGCCGGCCTGTTTCCGTTCATGGTCGAGGAATCCCTGGTCGGCTTCCTCGAGCAATCGAGCCGGTTTCTCAAACCGGTCTTCGCCGACGACACCCTCTATCCCGCGCTCGAGGTCACCGAGCTGGTGCCGGGCCGTACGACCGGCGTGGTGACGCTGGGCAGTACCGTGTTCAACCAGCGCAAGGAGCTGGTGCTGGAGGGCACGCAGAAATTCCTGATCCGGCGGCGGCCCCTCTGAAGTCGTCCTGGGGTTAAGCAAGGGCCGAAATCGCAAGAAATTCGGCCGATTTGCGGGTCAATCCGGGTTGCCGCACGGGACCGGCTGGCCTACCTATGGCCCATGAAATTCCTCGACGAAGCAAAGGTCTATATCCGCTCCGGTGACGGCGGGAACGGCTGCGTGGCGTTCCGCCGCGAGAAGTTCATCGAATTCGGCGGTCCCTCCGGCGGCAATGGCGGCCGCGGCGGCAATGTCATCATCGAGGTCGCCGACGGCCTCAACACGCTGATCGACTACCGCTACCAGCAGCACTTCAAGGCCCAGAAGGGCGAGAACGGCTCAGGCTCGGACCGCCACGGCGCCAACGGCAAGAACATCGTGCTGAAGGTTCCTGTCGGCACGCAGATCTTCGACGAGGACCGCGAGACGCTGATCCACGACTTCACCAATGTCGGCGAAAAGTTCGTGCTGGCTGAGGGCGGCAATGGCGGCTTCGGCAACGCACATTTCAAAACCTCGACCAACCGCGCGCCGCGCAACGCCAATCCCGGCCAAGTGGGCGAAGAGCGCTGGATCTGGCTGCGACTGAAACTCATTGCCGATGCCGGTCTCGTCGGCATGCCCAATGCCGGCAAGTCGACCTTCCTGTCCAAGGTCAGCGCGGCGCGGCCGAAGATCGCCGACTATCCCTTCACCACGCTGCATCCGCAGCTCGGCGTCGTGAACGCCGACGGCCGCGAGTTCGTGCTAGCCGACATTCCTGGCCTGATCGAAGGCGCGCATGAAGGCACCGGTCTCGGCGACCGCTTCCTCGGCCATGTCGAGCGCTGCCGCGTGCTGCTGCATCTGATCGATGCCACCTGCGAGCATGCCGGCAAGGCCTACAAGACGGTGCGCAAGGAGCTCGACGCCTATGGCGGGCTCTTGACCGACAAGATCGAGATCGTCGCACTGAACAAGATCGACGCGGTCGAGCCGGACGAATTGAAGAAGCAGAAGGACCGGCTGAAGCGTGCGGCCAAGAAGACGCCGCTGCTGCTCTCCGGCATCACCGGCGATGGCGTCAAGGAAGCCTTGCGCGCGCTCGTCGAGGTGATCGGCGAGGCCCCGGTGTCGGCGAAGGCCAAGAGCGCGGCGGAAGCGGAGCCCTGGTCGGTGTAGATTCTCTCCACTGTCGTCCATGCGAACGCGGGACCCATACCGCGTGATCTATCGATAGCGGGTGGTTACAGTACCGAACTTCCAGTCTTCGCCAAACCTCTCCCTGTGGTTATGGGTCCCCGCGCCCCGTGCGCAATTGCGCACGGGGCGGGGTCGACAGTGGAATGTGTAGCCACAGAACACACGCATCGCTGACACCTTGTCATCGCCGCTCCGGTAGCGCAGCATCACACAATCAAGAAACGGCAGGGATGACGCATGGCGCGCGCGAAGAACGTTCTCTGGATCATGTGCGACCAGCTTCGCTACGACTATCTCGCCTGCACCGGCCATCCCACGTTGAAGACGCCGAACATCGACGCCATGGCCAAGCGCGGCGTGCTGTTCAGCAAAGCCTATGTGCAATCGCCGATCTGCGGGCCGTCGCGGATGTCGTTCTACACGGGACGCTACATGCGCTCGCACGGCTCGCACTGGAACGGCTGGCCGCTGCGCGTCGGCGAACCGACGCTCGGCGATCATCTCAAGAAGATCGGCGTGCGCAATGTGCTGGTCGGCAAGACCCACATGGCGCCCGATCTCGAAGGCATGAAGGCGCTCGGCATCCCGCCGGAATCGATGATCGGCGTGCATGTCGCCGAATGCGGCTTCGAACCCTATGAGCGCGACGACGGCCTGCACCCGACCGGCCGGCCCCGGCCGAAATACGACGAGTATCTGCGTAAGCACGGCTTCGAAGCCACCAATCCCTGGGAGCATTGGGCCAATTCGGGCGCGGCGGACGACGGCTCGTTGCAGAACGGCTGGCTGCTGGTGCACGCCGACAAGGCCGCGCGCGTGCCGGACGAGCATTCCGAGACGCCCTACATGACGCGGCGCGCGATGGACTTCATCAGCGAGGCCGAGACCGACGGCAGGCCGTGGTGCCTGCACCTGTCCTACATCAAGCCGCACTGGCCCTACATCGCGCCGGAGCCTTACGTGAGCATGTATTCGACGGACGACATGATCCCGGCGATCCGCTCCGAGCGCGAGCGGCAGAATCCGCATCCGGTGTTCGGCGCCTACATGGACATGCGCTATTCCCGCAACATGGCGCGCGACGACGTCCGCGAGAAGGTGATCCCGACCTATATGGGCCTGATCACCCAGATCGACGACCAGATGGGCGTGCTGATGAAGTTTCTGGAGGCGCGTGGCCTGCTGGAAACCACCATGATCGTGTTCACCTCCGACCACGGCGACTATCTCGGCGATCACTGGATGGGCGAGAAGGATCTATTCCACGAACAATCGGCGAAGATCCCCCTGATCATCATCGACCCGTCGCAAGAGGCCGATGCCACGCGCGGCACGCGCAGCGATGCGCTGGTCGAGGCCATCGATCTGGCACCGACCTTCGTCGATTATTTCGGCGGCAAGGCGCCGGGCCACATTCTCGAAGGACGTTCGCTGCTGCCGCTGCTGCGCGGCTCCACGCCGCCGGAGTGGCGCAAGGTCGCGTTCTCCGAATATGACTATGCGATGCAGGATGTGCGGCTGAAGCTGAACCAGCCGATCGAGCGCTGCCGCCTGTTCATGGTGTTCGACGGCCGCTGGAAATACATCCACGCCTCCGGCTTCCGCCCGATGCTGTACGACCTCGAAACCGATCCGGAAGAGTATTTGGATCGCGGCGACGATCCGGAATGCGCCGGCATCATCGCGCGGCTTCAGGCCGAGCTGTTCGACTGGGCGCTGCATCCCAACGACCATATCACCACGCCGCGCGAGAAGATCGCGGCCTATGCCGACAACCAGCTCCAGGTGAAGGCCGGCGTTTTGATCGGCATCTGGGATGAGAAAGAGCTTGCGGCGATCAAGGACGGGATAGCGCAACGCGCGAAGATGTAGACCCTCATCGCGAGTCTGCATCATCGACACAATCGAAACTCCATCCACACCGTCATTGCGAGCACAGCGAAGCAATCCAGATTCCTTCCACGGAGAGATTCTGGATTGCTTCGCCGCAAGTGCTCCTCGCAATGACGAGAGGAGAGCCTCAATTCTCGATCTTGTATCCCGTCGCCTTCACGATCGGCTGCCACAACGCAATGTTCGCGGCGAGTTCCTTGGATAGCCCGTCCGCATTGCTGCCGACCGGAATGAGCCCGATCGCCGTCAGCTTCTCCTTCACCTCCGGCTTGGCGAGCGCCGCGCTTGCGGCCGCGCCGAGCTTGCTCGCAAACTCCGGCGGGCTGCCGGCGGGGAGCCACATGCCGTACCAGGCATCGGCGACGAGATCGATGCCGCTCTCCTTCAGCGTCGGGACCTCGGCTGCGAAGGGCGAACGCTCTGCGCTCGAGACGGCGATGATCTTCACGCCCTTGGCGCGATGCTGCGGCAGCGCATCGGCCAGTGTGGTGATCCCAAAAGAAATGTGACCGCCGACGAGATCGTTGAGGATCGGCGCGCTGCCGCGATAGGGCACGCGGGTCAGGGGGATACCGAGGTCCTTCTCGAGCTTGGAACCCATGAAGTGCGGAATGGTGCCATTGCTGGGCACGCCGAACGAGGTCTTGTCCGGATGCGCCTTCAGCCACGTCACGAAGCTCTTGAAATCGGTGGCCTCGACCCCCGGATTGATCACCAGCGCGAATTCGAACCGCGCCAGCAGCGACACCGGCATGAAGTCCTTCGCCGAGTCGAAGCTCGGTGTCGTCTCCACCATCGGCAGCAGGTACATGGTCGGCCCCGTCGTCACCAGCACCATGCTGCCGTCGGGGCTTGCGCCCTTCACCGCCTTGATGCCGATCAGGCCGTCGCCGCCGGTGCGGTTCTCGACCACGATGGTCCGCTGCAGCGCCGGCGCCATCTCCTGCGCGATCAGCCGGCATAGCGTGTCACCGCCCGCCCCCGCCGCGAACGGGAAGATCATCTTGCTCAGTCCCGCCTGCGCTTGCGCTTCGCCCGCCTGCGAGAGCAGCGGCAACCCCAGGCATCCGGCCATGAATTTGCGGCGATCCATTCGTTTCCTCTTTCGGCCCGTTCTCGTTGGCCGCAATTAGAGCCAGGCGGACGTCCGACACAAGGTCGAGATGCGCCGTTTACCATGCCGGCTGCCTTGCGCCGGTCACTGTCCTGCTGCAAAAGCAGGCCTTACCGGCGCCGCCTGTCGCTCGCCGTTTCCAACAGAGCAATCGATCAGACGCGCCATGGCCAGCCCCGAACTCAGTCAATTCCGCCGCATCGTCGTCAAGGTCGGCTCCGCGCTGCTGGTCGATTCTGGCAAGGGCGAGGTGCGAGCGTCCTGGCTCGCCGCGCTCGCCGACGACATGGCCAAACTGCACCGCGAGGGTCGCGACGTGCTGGTCGTCTCCTCAGGTTCGATCGCACTCGGCCGCAGCCGCCTCAAATTGCCGCGCGGTCCGCTGAAGCTGGAGGAGAGCCAGGCCGCCGCCGCCGTCGGCCAGATCGCGCTGGCGCGGATCTGGTCGGAGGTGCTGGGCGCGCACGGCATCGGCGCCGGCCAGATCCTGGTGACGCTGCAGGACACCGAGGAGCGCCGCCGCTACCTCAACGCGCGCTCCACCATCGGCAAGCTGCTGGAATGGCGCGCCATCCCCGTGATCAACGAGAACGACACGGTGGCCACCAACGAGATCCGCTACGGCGACAACGACCGCCTCGCCGCGCGCGTCGCGACCATGGCGAGCGCCGATTTGCTGGTGCTGCTGTCCGATATCGACGGGCTCTACGACGCCCCGCCGAAGAACAACCCGAACGCAAAGCTCATTCCGGTGGTCGAGAGCATCTCCTCGGAGATCGAGGCCGTGGCGGGAGACGCCGAGTCGGAGCTGTCGCGCGGCGGCATGCGCACCAAGGTCGAGGCCGCCAAGATCGCGACGACAGGCGGCACGCATATGCTGATCGCCTCCGGCAAGATCGAGCATCCCCTGCAGGCGATCGCCGATGGCGGCCGCTGCACCTGGTTCCTGACGCCGGCCAATCCCATCACCTCGCGAAAGCGCTGGATCGCGGGCACGCTGGAGCCGAAGGGCACGCTGACCATCGACGCCGGCGCGGTGACGGCGCTGCGCGCCGGCGCCAGCCTGCTGCCGGCCGGCGTGATCAAGGTCGAGGGCCAGTTCGCCCGCGGCGATGCCGTGATCGTGCGCGGCCCTGATGCCAGCGAGGTCGGTCGCGGCCTGATCGCCTATGACGCCGAGGTCGCCGAGAAGATCAAGGGCCGCTCATCCCCGGACGTGATGGCCATCCTCGGCATCAGCGGGCGGTCGGAGATGATCCACCGCGACGATCTGGTGATGGGCGGATAGGGGCCTCCTCCGTCATTCCGAGGCGGTGCGCCAGCGCCGAACTATGGTGCGCAATTGCGCACCTGAGAATCTCGAGATTCCGGGTGCGATGCTTCAGATCGCCCCGGAATGACGTCTGGGCTGGGCCAGTGGCCGAGGCCTCGTCCCATCCGGCGGAAGCCCAGCCATACCCTCCCGGCCCTTCGCAAAAGCGGGATTTCCGTGCTAGGACACCGCCTTAGCAGAAGGTTGAAACTCCAATGGCCGCTCCCCTCAAAGCCGTCGACGGCAACGCCGATCTTCAGGCCCTGATGACCGATCTCGGAACCCGTGCCCGCGCTGCCGCGCGCGTGCTGGCGCTGGCGCCGCCGGAGCAGAAGAACCGGGCGCTGGAAGCCATGGAACGGGCGATCCGCGGCAATGCTGCGGCGATCCTCGCCGCCAATGCCGAGGACGTCGCCGAGGCCCGCGCCTCCAGTAACGCCACCTCCTCCTTCATCGACCGCCTGACGCTGACGCCGTCGCGGGTCGAGGCGATGGCCGAAGGCATCGGCATCGTGCGCGGCATCGCCGATCCGATCGGCATCGTCATCGAGAGCTGGCAGCGACCGAACGGCATGACGATCGAGCGCGTGCGCGTGCCGCTCGGCGTCGTCGGTGTGATTTTCGAGAGCAGGCCCAACGTCGCGGCGGACGCCGGCGTGCTGTGCCTGAAATCCGGCAATGCCGTGATCCTGCGCGGCGGCTCCGACAGTTTCCGGTCGTGCCGCGCAATTCATGACTGCCTGGTGCAAGGCCTGCGCGAAGCGGGTTTGCCTGAAGCTGCGATCACGCTGGTGCCGACGCGCGACCGCGCGGCGGTCGGCATGATGCTGTCGGGTTTGAACGGCGCCGTCGACGTGATCGTGCCGCGCGGCGGCAAGAGCCTCGTCGCACGCGTCGAGCAGGAAGCGCGCGTGCCGGTGTTTGCGCATCTCGAAGGCGTCAATCACGTCTATGTCGATGCCGGCGCCGACCTTGCCATGGCGAAGTCGATCGTGCTGAACGCAAAAATGCGCCGCACCGGCGTCTGCGGCGCGGCCGAGACGCTGCTGGTCGATCGCGCTGCTGCCGGCAAAAATCTGAAGCCGCTGGTCGAGATGCTGATCGAAGCCGGCTGCGAGGTGCGCGGGGATGAAACAGTGCAAGGGACGGATGCGCGCGTAAAACCTGCGAGCGAAGATGATTGGGACACCGAATATCTCGACGCGATCATCGCGGCGAAGGTGGTGGACGGCGTCGACGGCGCGATCGCGCACATCCAGAACCACGGTTCGCATCACACCGATGCGATCGTGAGCGCGGATGAGGCGGCTGCGAACAAATTCCTGAGCGAGGTCGATTCCGCGATCGTGCTGCACAACGCCTCGACGCAGTTCGCCGATGGCGGCGAGTTCGGCTTCGGCGCCGAGATCGGCATCGCCACCGGCCGCTTCCACGCTCGCGGCCCTGTCGGCGCCGAGCAGCTGACGAGCTTCAAATATCGCGTTCGCGGCACCGGGCAGACGCGGCCGTAAGCAATGTCGCGGGGCGGGCATTGAGCAACAATTTCGTCGTGCCGCGTTTCCCGGCGCAAGCGGTCCCGCCCACCACGAAGGGCATGCGCATCGGCCTGCTCGGCGGCTCGTTCAATCCGCCGCACCAGGCCCATCGCGCCATCAGCCAGTTTGCGCTGAAGCGATTGCAACTCGATCGCGTCTGGTGGCTGGTGACGCCTGGCAACCCGCTCAAGGAGAACGGCGCGCTGCATGAGCTCGGCGCGCGCATGCAGGCGGCGCGCGAGGTCGCTGATGATCCGCGCATCGAGGTCAGCTGTCTCGAATCCGTCATTCGTACCCGCTATACTATCGACACGATCAACATCTTGCGCCGCCGCTTTCCCGGCTTGCGCTTTGTCTGGATCATGGGCGCCGACAACCTCGCTCAATTCCACCGTTGGCAGGACTGGCGGCGCATCGCCGCCCAGGTGCCGATGGCCATCATCGATCGCCCGCCGCAGAGTTTTCGCGCCCTCGCCTCCCCCGCGGGACAGGCATTATCGCGCTACCGCCTTCCCGAGGAAAAAGCGGCACTGCTGGCGGACCGGAGGCCGCCGGCCTGGGTGTTTTTGACCGGATTGAAGCTGAATCTCTCCTCGACGGGCCTGCGGAACCCGGACGGGAGCTGGAAAGGTACGAAGTGAGTGAGACTATGCCGACGTGGTGTGGACTTCGGGCTCTCTGGCATATTGAAACCCTTAACCCCACATGATGTAGTGTAACCAGTGAGCGCCGGATTCGGTGTTCGCGATACAGTGAAAGGAATGGTCCCTGACCACATCTGTATTGTCCAAGACAGAGTCTGTTTTACCCAAGGTTGCCAAGCCGGCGCGTAAAACATCGACCAAAGCTGCGGCCTTGAAGGCGCAACCCGACGCCGACAAGACGCTGAGCCTGATCCTCTCCCGCCTCGACGACATGAAGGCGGAAGAGACGGTCACCATCGACCTTCGCGGCAAATCGGCGTACTCCGACTACATGATCGTCACCACCGGCCGGGTGAACCGGCACGTCGGCGCGATCGCGGAAAACGTCGCCAAGGGCCTCAAGGAAAACGGCATCAAGAACATCCACGTCGAGGGCTTGCCCAATTGCGACTGGGTGTTGATCGATTCCGGCGACGTGATCGTGCACGTTTTCCGACCCGAGGTCCGCGAGTTCTACAATCTCGAGCGATTGTACACGCAGGGCCCAGGGGCGGCGAAGGCGATCTAGGCTCATCGGGCCGATTTCGAATCGGCTGACGCGCATGCTAGCGTCGTGCGCGCGCTTATTGCGCGCGGTCTTGAAAACGCGACCCTGAAGATATCAGACCCTGAAGATATCATGCGTGTTGCTGTCATTGCGGTGGGCCGGCTGAAGCAGGGCCCCGAACGGGAGCTTGCCGACCGCTATTTCGAGCGGTTCGATGAGGCCGGCCGCAAGCTCGGATTCCGCGAGCTCCTGGTCCACGAGATCCCCGAAAGCCGCGCGCGAGACACCGCGACGCGGATGAGCGAGGAGGCCGCGGCGATCTCCGTCCATATTCCGGAAAAGTCGATCCTGGTGGCGCTGGACGAGCGCGGCCAGAATCTGGATTCCACCGTATTCGCACGGCATCTCGGCCGCTGGCGCGACGAGGGGGCCGGACATACTATCTTCGTGATCGGAGGGGCGGACGGACTTTCGCCCGAATTGCGCCGTAAGGCCAAGCTCGCGATCGCGTTCGGCTCTGCGACCTGGCCGCACCAAATGGTCCGCGTCATGCTTCTGGAACAGCTTTATCGGGCCGCCACCATTCTGGCCGGCCACCCCTATCACCGCGCGTGATGCGCGCCACAACGAGCACCTTTGCCGACACGATGCGAGCGCCGCTCCTCAACCTGTTGCTGATCACAAGCGTTGCCGGCGCAAGCCTCGCGCAAGCTCAGACGGCAAATCCGGCGCCGCAGACCGCAGCCGTCTCGCCCGATGCCATCAAGCAGCGCGAGCAGGAGCTGGAAGCCGCCCGCGCCAGGCAGAAGAGCGCGGAGGAAGCACAGGCCAAGCTCAAGGCCGAGATCACCGCGCTCGGCCAGGACCGCACCCAGCTCAACCAGCAGCTGATCGACACCGCCGCCAATGTGCGCAGCGTGGAGACCAAGATCGACGAGACCGAAGCACGGCTGCGCGCGCTGAACGGACGCGAGCAGGCGATGCGCACCTCGCTGGATTCGCGCCGCGCCGACATCGTCGAAGTGCTGGCAGCGTTGCAGCGGGCCGGGCGGCGCACGCCGCCGGCGCTGCTGGTGCGACCCGAAGATGCGCTGCAATCGCTGCGCACGGCGATGTTGCTCGGCGCCGTGGTGCCGGAGTTGCGCGGCCGCGCCGAAAAGATCGCAAGCGAGCTCGGCGAGCTCGTCGCCTTGCGCAAGTCCATCGCCACCGAGCGCGACCAGCTCGCCTCTGACCGCGACCGGGTCCGCAGCGACCAGACCCGGCTCACCGCGCTCGTCGACGAGCGGCAGCGCCAGCAGGCGGGGCGCGAAAAGGATCTCGACGCCGAGAATTCTCGCGCGATCATGCTTTCAAAGCAGGTCGGGGATCTCCAGGGGCTGATCACCAAGATGGAGCAGGACCTGCAAAGCGCCGCCAAGGCAGCCGAGAAGGCCGCGGAGGCGGCAAAGCTCGCCGAGGCCAAGGCGGCCGCCAGCGCCAAATCCGGCCCGGGCGCATTCAAGGACCGGTCCCGGACCACCCCCGCGATTGCCTTCGCCTCGGCCAAGGGTCTGCTGCCGCTTCCGGTTAACGGTAACAAGATCAGGGATTTTGGCGGTTCCGACGGGGTCGGCGGGGTCCAGAAGGGTATTTCGCTGGCGACCAAGCCCGGCTCCCAGGTCACAACGCCGTGTGACGGCTGGGTGGTCTATTCCGGCCCGTTCCGCAGCTATGGACAACTCTTGATCCTAAACGCCGGGGGCGGGTATCATGTCCTGATCGCCGGGATGGAGCGCATTTCGGTCAACATCGGACAGTTTGTGCTCACGGGGGAGCCGGTCGCGACCATGGGGTCGACCTCTCAGGTCGCTTCCATTCTCGCGACGAACGCGAGTCAACCTGTGCTGTATGTCGAGTTCCGTAAGGACGGCACTCCAATCGATCCAGGCCCATGGTGGGCCGCAAATGAAGGCGAGAAGGTTCGCGGATGATGCGCAAGACTTCAGTAATCCTCCTCAGCGCAGCCACCGGTGCGGCGCTGACGCTGTTCGTGACGCAGCCGCGCGCGGTGTTCATGGGCTCGAGCGCGCGAGCTGCCACCGCGGACACCTATCGCCAGCTCAATCTGTTCGGCGACGTCTTCGAGCGCGTGCGCTCCGACTATGTCGAGAAGCCCGACGACACCAAGCTGATCGAATCCGCCATCAGCGGCATGCTCACCGGCCTCGATCCGCATTCGAGCTACATGGACGCCAAGAGCTTCCGCGACATGCAGGTGCAGACCCGCGGTGAGTTCGGCGGCCTCGGCATCGAGGTCACGATGGAAGACGGCCTCATCAAGGTGGTCTCGCCGATCGACGACACGCCGGCCTCGCGCGCCGGTGTCATGGCCAACGACATCATCACCAATCTCGACGATGAGGCGGTGCAGGGCCTGACCCTGAACCAGGCGGTCGAGAAGATGCGCGGCCCGGTCAACACCAAGATCAAGCTCAAGATCATCCGCAAGGGCCAGGACAATCCGATCGACGTCACCCTGGTGCGCGACAACATCCGCGTCCGCTCGGTGCGCGCGCGTGTCGAGCAGGACGACATCGCCTATATCCGCATCACCACTTTCAACGAGCAGACCACCGAAGGCCTGAAGCGCGAGGTCGCCAACCTCTCGAATCAGATCGGCGACAAGCTCAAGGGCTACGTCATCGACCTCCGCAACAATCCGGGCGGCCTGCTCGAGGAAGCGGTCACTGTCTCCGACTCGTTCCTGGAGAAGGGCGAGATCGTGTCGACCCGCGGCCGCAATGCCGAGGAAACCCAGCGCCGCACCGCGCATTCGGGCGACCTCACCAAGGGCAAGCCAGTCATCGTGCTGGTCAATGGCGGCTCGGCTTCGGCGTCGGAAATCGTCGCCGGCGCGCTGCAGGACCACAAGCGCGCGACCATCGTCGGCACCCGCTCGTTCGGCAAGGGTTCGGTGCAGACCATCATTCCGCTCGGAAGCGGCAACGGCGCGCTGCGTCTGACCACCGCGCGCTACTACACGCCGTCGGGCAAGTCGATCCAGGCCAAGGGCATCGTGCCCGACATCGAAGTGCTGCAGGACGTGCCGGACGAGCTGAAGTCGCGCACCGACACCAAGGGCGAAGCTTCGCTGCGCGGCCATCTCAAGAACGACGGCGACGAGAAGACCGGCTCGCAGTCCTACGTCCCGCCGGACGCCAAGGACGACAAGGCGCTCAAGCTCGCCGACGACCTGCTCCACGGCATCAAGAACAGCGCCTCCGCCGCGCCCACCCCTGGCGGCGACAACAAGGCCACGACCGACAAGCCGAAGGCGGCGAACTAGGTCTTTTCAAGCCAGGTTTTGGCATCCTGCGACATCACGAAAGGGCGGCTCCTGGAGCCGCCCTTTTTGCTTGGAACTCCCGGCATCCCCGGCCTATCCCGGCCTGCCGCCGCTTGACCTCGGCGTGGTATCGTCATTCGCAGTGATTCGGGATCGCGCATGACTGAAACGGCCGATGATCTGAGCGCCCCGCTCGGACAGGATAAGCCGCGCCGGAAACGCCGGCTGCGGCTGCCGTTCACGGCCATGCAGCTGCTCGCCGTCCTGCTCGGCCTGTTCCTGGCTACCTTTGCCGGCTTCGCCATCTTCAACAAGGATCCGCTCGGCGGCGAGCCGATGACGCGGATCGCGCTCAAGCCGATGGACAAGGCATCGGACGAGAAGCCCGCCGCCGCAGGCCATGGGTCCGAAACCAAGCAAGAGGGCAAGCACGAAACCAACGAAGCGCCGAAGCAGGCCGCTCCCGGCGAGCAGAAGACCGTCACCATGATCGACGGCTCCACCGGCGCCCGCCACGACGTGGTGATCGGCGCCGGCGAGGCCGCCGACAAGGGCGATGCCGCAGGGTCGGCACCGCCGCCAGTCATGGCCGGGATCAATCCAAAACTGCTGGAGAAGTCACGCTACGGCATGATCCCGGTGGTCGCCGACGGGCTGAAGCCGTTCAACGTCTACGCAGCGGATGCCGACCGCGCCAAGGCGGCCAAGATGCCGGTGGTCGCCATCGTGATCGGCGGTCTCGGCGTCGGCGCCGCCAAGACCACCGACGCCATCATGAAGCTGCCGCCGGCGGTGACGCTGGCCTTCACGCCCTACGGCGCCGATCCCGGCAAGCTCGCCGAGCGGGCCCGCGCGCAGCGCCACGAGATCTTCCTGCAGATCCCGATGGAGCCCTACGACTTCCCCGACAACGATCCCGGGCCGCAGACGCTGCTGACCTCGCTCAGCGCCGACCAGAACATGGACCGCCTGTACTGGCATTTGAGCCGGATGCAGGGTTATGCCGGGCTCACCAATTTCATGGGCGCCCGCTTCATCGCGACGGAGCCGGCGATGCAGCCGATCATCCGCGAGGCGGCCAAGCGCGGCCTCGGCTTCTTCGACGACGGCTCCTCGCCGCGCAGCATCGCGCCACAGGCCGCGGCGAACCAGGCCATGCCGTTCGGCAAGGGCGACATCGCGATCGACGTGGTGCCGACCCCGACCGAGATCGACCGCGCCCTGAACAAGCTCGAATCGGCGGCACGCGAGCGCGGCGCGGCTGTCGGCACCGCCTCCGCCCTGCCCGTCTCGATCGAGCGCATCGGCGCCTGGACCAAGACATTGGGCGACCGGGGTATTCTTTTGGTGCCATTGACAACCGCGATGCTGAAATCAAAATCCAGCTAAATCAACGGATTGGTACGGCACGGGTCCTCGCGGGGCCATTCGCGCCCTACCGACAGCATGCGAGAGGTCTGGCGGAATGGCGCGTTACGAGGATCTGCCCTACCGGACCTGCGTCGGAGTGATGCTGATCAACACGAAAGGCCTGGTGTTCATCGGCCGCCGCGCCGGCGGCATCGAACATGTCGACGACACCCATGTCTGGCAGATGCCGCAGGGCGGCGTCGATCCCGGCGAAGACACCTGGGCGGCCGCCAAGCGCGAACTCTATGAGGAGACCAGCGTGCGTTCGGTCGAGCGGCTCGGTGAGGTCCCGGACTGGCTCACTTACGACATTCCGCGCACGGTCGCCGGTCGCGCCTGGAAGGGCCGCTACCGCGGCCAGCGCCAGAAATGGTACGCGGTGCGCTTCACCGGCAAGGACAGCGAGATCAACGTCGAAAAGCCCGGCGGCGGCGGCCACAAGGCCGAGTTCGTGACTTGGCGCTGGGAATCGATGAAGAATCTGACTGGGCTGATCATCCCGTTCAAGCGCCCGGTCTATGAGCGCGTGGTGCAGGAATTTTCCGCGCTGGCGGATGAATGATTTGCGGTCGCTCCACCCTCGCCCGTCATCTCCACCTAGTGCGCAAATTGCGCACGGGGGGCGGGGATCCATAACCCCAGGGCGAAGTTGGCGGCAGGTATCGACCACGACCTTTCAACCAACGACCGCCTGTGGTTATGGATTCCGGGCTCGCGCTCTCGCGCGCCCCGGAATGACGAAGAGAAGTAGCCCGTGACCGACCAGGAAAAGCCCTACCGCCCCAATGTGGGGATTGCCCTCTTCAACGCCGATGGCCGCGTGCTGATCGGCCACCGCTTCAAGGGCGACGGCCCCGAGATCATCCTGCCGGGGCTCGACTGGCAGATGCCGCAGGGCGGCGTAGACGAGGGCGAGAATCTGCGCGATGCCGCGATGCGCGAGCTCTGGGAAGAGACCAGCGTCGTCAGTGCGGACTATCTCGGCGAGACCGATTGGCTGACCTACGAATTCCCGCCCTATGACGGCCCGCAGACACACCGGCTGGCGAAGTTTCGCGGGCAGCGGCAGAAATGGTTCGCGCTGCGCTTCACCGGCAAGGATGACGAGATCGATCCGCTGACGCCGCGCAACGACCAGCCCGCGGAGTTCGACGCCTGGCGCTGGGAGCGTCTGGATCGCGTCGCCGACATCGTGGTGCCGTTCCGGCGGGAGGTTTATCGCGCGGTGGCGCGAGAGTTTGCGGCCTTTGGAAACTAGAACCGCGAAAACAACCCCATGCACAGTAGGACGGGGGTTGAAGTCGTTGGAGAATTTCCGCCGGAGATTTGCGCCTGAGGCACCATTCTCGTCAGCAAGACTGCCACCGCTTGCTCCGCTGCGCTCCCTCCCCCGCTTGCGGGGGAGGGTTGGGGAGAGGGTATCTCCGCAACCGAGAACCCCCAAGAGGAGAGAGCCCTCACCCGGCGCGTTGCGCCGACCTCTCCCGCAGGCGGGAGAGGTGCACCGAGCCACGCAGCCGCTTGATTCAACCTAAGCACATTCCAGGCTAATTGATCGGTCCCACCGTGAACGGACCGATTGCGAGGACGTGGCAATCGCTGTCGCACTTGGCGCAGTCGGCGAGCGCGGAGTTGACGGCGGTCTGCTCGTCGGCGGCCTTGAGGCCGAGGCCCGGCCGGCCGGCAGTGCCGACGGCAATCGCATTCCAGCCCATGGCGTCCGCGAGCTTGCGCACCACCTCGCCGCGCGCATCGGCCACGATCGAGGCATTGGAGGCGGCATTGAAAAAGCCGGTGATCCTGAACAGGGTCGGGATCGGCACGACGAAATTGTCGTCGACCGCGACCACGAGGCACGCCACGCCGGCGATCGCGCCGCATGATTCCAGGGAGCGGCGCGCGGCGTCGTCGGCGGACGAGGCGCCGAGCACCATGAAATATTGTCCGCCCGGCCCGAGTGCGACCGAACGCGATTTCGCTGCCGGCACGAACATGTTCTCGAGCCGGACTTTTTGCGGTTCGCGCACGATCGGAAAGTCCTTTGAGGCGAACGCCCGCTCGGTCATGGCGTCATGCCGCACCCAGGGCTGTGGCGGCATCGGCGGCTTGCCGTGGGTGTAGACGACAGTGTTGCCGACCGCATAGAGCTCGCAGCGCCGTGGTGATTGCGCGGCATCGGCGCGCTTCTGGCACTGCTCGAGCGCGCCGTTGCGCGCGGCCTCCTCGTTCGGCTGGTTCAGCGCCGAGCCGGTGAAGCCGCCGACATTGAGCGCGAAGGCCTTGTAGTCGCCGGCCGTGGAATAGTCGCCGGCGAGGAAGTTGCGGACACGCTCGTTGATGAAGGGCACGCTGTCGGCCGCAAACTTGCCGGCCATCGGCGCGGCCGACGGCGGCGGCGCAGGCATCGGAGCCATGGCAGCTCCGGCATTCTGCGGCGCCATTGGTGTCATCGGCGCCTTGGCAAGCTGGGTCGGCATTGGGCTCGGCGCCGCTGCGTTTGCCGTCGGCGCGGCACTTGGTGCCGCGGCCGGCGCCGCTGCGACATTTGCCGTCTGCTTGAGCTTGGTGTTGTAGAGAAAGCCGGTGACGGCGATGGCGACGATCGAGACCACCGCGACCACCAGCGGCCACATCCACACGGGGGCGGCGGCCAACTTCGAGCCCGGCTTCTTCAGTTGCGGCTTGCTATAGGTCCCGTCCTCGCGCCGCATCGCCACCATGTAGGCATGCACGGGCGTCGGGATGTTCTTGACCTCCTGCGCGCCGATATCGGCGAACTGCACCGAGAGCTTGTTGGCGACCTGCTCATGCACGGCGCGGGAGACGCAGATGCCGCCGACCTCGGCGAGACCTTCCAGCCTTGCCGCGATGTTGACGCCGTCGCCCAGCAGATCGCCGTTGCGCTCGACCACGTCGCCGATGGTGATGCCGATGCGGAACGACATCTGCCGGCTCGGCGGATAGGCCATGTTGCGGGTCCGCAACGACTCCTGGATGTCGATCGCGCAACGCACCGCATCGACCGCGCTCGGGAATTCCGCCAGCACGGCATCGCCCGCCGTGTTGAAGATGCGTCCGCCGGCCCTGGCGATGAAATCGTCGATGACCTCGCGATAGGAGGCCAGACGCCGCAGCGTCTCCTCCTCGTCTTCCGCGACCAGCCTCGAATAACCGGCAATATCCGCTGCGAATATCGCTGCGATCTTGCGTTTCATCTGTCACCCGCCCCGGGAACAAAATTCGCAAGGCAGAATGCCGTTATCGGAAGCGCGGTGCAACAAAGTTTCAGCGCCCGCCACGGTCAGTGACGAGCGCTGAACTTGTTCAGGAATTTTAGGCCTAAAGCCCCGGAGCGGTGCCCCGGGGCTTAGTGCATAGCCGTCGAGTTGAGCTGCTGCTGGATGCTCTTGTAGTGGTCGAGCCGCTCGATGGCGTTGTCGAGCTCGCTGCCTTCGTGCTCCTTCAGGCCCTCTTCCATCTCCGAGATAGTCTCGGCGAACCGGGCGCGGTCGAGCTCGGCCAGCGAGGTCGCGACATCGGCGAGCACGGTCAGGCCCCTTTCGGAAACTTCGGCGAGACCGCCGAGCACGATGACCTTCTCGTGGCGGCCAGCGGTGGTGATGGTGAGAATGCCCGGCCGGATCGCGGCCACGACCGGCGCATGTCCTGCCAGCACGCCGAAATCACCCTCGACGCCGGGGATGTCGACCTGATCGACCTCGCCCGAGAAGGCGAGCTTTTCCGGAGAGACGAGATCGAAGTGGAAGGTGGCCATGGTGTACCTGCGAGTAGCGAATAGCGAATGGCGAGTGGCGAACCGAACGAGGGAGCAGCGCGTCTTTTCGCTACTCCCTATTCGCCATTCGCCCCTTAGGCGGCTTCCGCCGCCAGCTTCTTGCCCTTCTCGACGGCTTCTTCGATGGTGCCGACCATGTAGAAGGCAGCTTCCGGCAGGTGGTCGTACTTGCCTTCCACCAGGCCCTTGAAGCCCTTGATGGTGTCGGCGAGCTCGACGAACTTGCCCGGCGATCCCGTGAAGATTTCGGCGACGTGGAACGGCTGCGACATGAAGCGCTCGACCTTGCGGGCGCGGGCCACCGTCAGCTTGTCCTCTTCCGAAAGCTCGTCCATGCCGAGAATGGCGATGATGTCCTGGAGCGCCTTGTAGCGCTGCAGCACCTGCTGGACCTGACGGGCAACCGCGTAGTGCTCCTCGCCGACGACCAGCGGGGAGAGCATGCGCGAGGTCGAGTCGAGCGGATCCACCGCCGGATAAATGCCCTTTTCGGCGATCGAGCGCGACAGCGTGGTCGTCGCGTCCAAATGCGCGAACGAGGTCGCGGGCGCCGGGTCGGTCAAGTCGTCGGCCGGAACGTAGATGGCCTGCACCGAGGTGATCGAACCCTTCTGCGTGGTGGTGATGCGCTCCTGCAGCGCGCCCATGTCGGTGGCGAGCGTCGGCTGATAACCCACGGCGCTCGGAATACGACCGAGCAGCGCCGACACTTCCGAACCGGCCTGGGTGAAGCGGAAGATGTTGTCGACGAAGAACAGCACGTCCTGGCCCTTGTCGCGGAAGTCTTCCGCGATGGTCAGACCGGTGAGCGCGACGCGGGCGCGGGCGCCCGGGGGCTCGTTCATCTGACCGAACACCAGCGCGCACTTCGACTTCACGCTCGGATCCGGATTCTTCGGATCGGCGTTGACCTTGGATTCGATGAACTCGTGATAGAGGTCGTTGCCCTCGCGGGTACGCTCGCCGACGCCAGCGAACACGGAGTAACCGCCGTGCGCCTTCGCGACGTTGTTGATCAGTTCCTGAATCAGCACGGTCTTGCCGACGCCGGCGCCGCCGAACAGGCCGATCTTGCCGCCCTTCGCATACGGAGCCAGGAGATCGACGACCTTGATGCCGGTGACCAGAATTTCAGCTTCGGTCGACTGATCGGTGTAGCTCGGCGCGTCCTGATGGATCGGGCGCAGGCCTTCGGACTTGACCGGGCCGGCTTCGTCGATCGGCTCGCCGATGACGTTGATGATGCGGCCGAGCGTGCCTTCGCCGACGGGAACGCGGATCGGCTGGCCGGTGTCGGTCACTTCCTGGCCGCGCACCAGACCTTCGGTCACGTCCATCGCGATCGTGCGCACGGTGGACTCACCGAGATGCTGCGCAACTTCCAGCACGAGGCGGATGTTACCGTTCTTGGTTTCCAGCGAATTGAGAATGGCCGGGAGGTGGCCCTCGAACTGTACGTCGACGACGGCGCCCATGACCTGGGTGACGCGACCGACCGGGTTAGCTGCTGTAGCCATGAAGCTCTCCTTCGAAATTCTGTACTTGAACGACCGTCGTTGAATTCGTGCGTCAGACCGCCTCGGCGCCGGAGATGATCTCGATCAGCTCCTTGGTGATCTGGGCTTGACGGGTTCGGTTGTAGATTTGGGTTTGCTTGCGGATCATTTCGCCGGCGTTGCGGGTGGCGTTGTCCATCGAGCTCATCTGCGCGCCGTAAAACGAGGCGTTGTTTTCCAGCAGCGCGCGGAAGATCTGCACCGCGATGTTGCGCGGCAACAGGCCCGAAAGGAGTTCGTCCTCCTCCGGCTCATATTCGTAGGACGTCGACGGCGCGTTCGCCGCCTTCTCTTCCACGACCAGCGGAATGATCTGCTGCGCGGTCGGGATCTGGGCGATCACCGACTTGAACTGCGCGTAGAACAGCGTGCAGACGTCGAACTCGCCGTTCTCGAAACGGGCCAGCACCTTCCTGGCGATGTCCTCGGCGTTGACGAAGCCGAGCTGACGAACGCTGCGCAGGTCGAGATGCTCAACGATCTGCTTGTCGAACAGGCGGCGGAGCTGCTCATAGCCCTTGCGGCCGACGCAGAAGAATTTGACTTCCTTGCCCTGCGCCATCAGCGCCTGGGCGCGATCGCGCGCAAGACGCACGATCGAGGAGTTGAAGGCACCGGACAGGCCGCGCTCGCCGGTGCAGACCAGCAGCAGGTGGACCTGGTCCCTGCCGGTGCCGGCAAGCAGCGCCGGCGCGCCGGGCGAACCGGCGGCAGCGCTGGCGATGTTGGAGATCACCGCGCTCATCTTGTCGGCGTAGGGGCGTGCAGCCTCGGCCGCCTGCTGGGCGCGGCGCAACCTGGACGCAGCGACCATCTGCATGGCCTTGGTGATCTTTTGCGTCGCCTTGGTGGAGGCGATGCGCACGCGCATGTCTTTAAGTGACGCCATTCTTCGTTCACCCCGGCGATCAGCCTGTGGCTGGACCGCGACCCTGTCTTGTCGTCATGCCCGGGCTCGTCCCGGGCATCCACGTCTTCGTCTCCACGCGGTGGCGCGTGGATGGCCGGGACTTCAATTGCGAAGACGCGCTTCGCGCTTTAGCCCGGCCATGACGGCTCTTGATTACGCGAAGCTCTTCGCAAAACCTTCGACAACCGACTTCAGCTTGGCAGCGGTGTCGTCGGCGAGGTCACGGGTGTCGCGGATCGAATTGAGGATCTCGACGTGCTTGCCGCGCAGCAGCGAGAGCAGACCGTCCTCGAACGCACGCACCTTGTTGACCGGGAGCGGATCGAGATAGCCGTTGGTGCCGGCCCAGATTACGCAGACCTGCTCTTCCATCTTCAGCGGCGAGAACTGCGGCTGCTTCAGGAGCTCGGTGAGGCGCGAACCGCGGTTCAGCAGGCGCTGCGTCGAGGCGTCGAGGTCGGAGCCGAACTGCGCGAACGCCGCCATTTCGCGGTACTGCGCGAGCTCGCCCTTGATCTTGCCGGCGACCTTCTTCATCGCCCTGGTCTGCGCCGACGAGCCGACGCGCGACACCGACAGACCGACGTTCACCGCCGGACGGATGCCCTGGAAGAACAGGTCGGTTTCCAGGAAGATCTGACCGTCGGTAATCGAAATGACGTTGGTCGGGATGTAGGCCGACACGTCGTTGGCCTGGGTTTCGATCACCGGCAGCGCCGTGAGCGAGCCCGAACCGTGGTCCTTGCTGAGCTTCGCCGCGCGCTCGAGCAGACGGGAATGCAGATAGAACACGTCGCCGGGATAGGCTTCGCGGCCCGGCGGACGGCGCAGCAGCAGCGACATCTGGCGATAGGCGACGGCCTGCTTGGACAGATCGTCATAGATGATCACAGCGTGCATGCCGTTGTCGCGGAAATACTCGCCAATGGTGCAGCCGGTGAACGGCGCGATGTACTGCATCGGCGCCGGGTCGGACGCGGTGGCGGCGACGATGATGGAATATTCCAGCGCGCCCTGCTCTTCGAGCACCTTGACGAACTGGGCAACGGTCGAACGCTTCTGGCCGATCGCGACATAGACGCAATACAGCTTGATGTTCTCGTCCGGCTGCGCGTTGAGCGGCTTCTGGTTCAGGATGGTGTCGAGCGCGATCGCGGTCTTGCCGGTCTGACGGTCGCCGATGATCAGCTCGCGCTGGCCGCGGCCGACCGGGATCAGGGCATCGATGGACTTGAGTCCGGTCGCCATCGGCTCGCTGACCGACTTGCGCGGAATGATGCCGGGCGCCTTGACGTCGACGCGCATGCGCTTGTCGGCCTGGATCGGCCCCTTGCCGTCGATCGGGTTGCCGAGACCATCGACAACGCGGCCGAGCAGGCCCTTGCCGACCGGCGCGTCCACGATGGCGCGGGTGCGCTTGACGGTCTGGCCTTCCTTGATCTCACGGTCGCCGCCGAAAATAACGACACCGACATTGTCAGTTTCGAGGTTCAGCGCCATGCCGCGGGTGCCGTTCTCGAACTCGACCATTTCGCCGGCCTGGACGTTGTCCAGACCATAGACGCGAGCGATACCGTCGCCGACGGACAGCACCTGTCCGACTTCGGAGACTTCAGCTTCCTGGCCGAAATTCTTGATCTGGTCCTTGAGGATCGCGGAAATTTCCGCGGCGCGGATGTCCATCAGCCTGCCTCTTTCATCGCGTGCTTGATCGAATTGAGTTTGGTGCGAAGCGAACTATCAATCATGCGGCTGCCGAGCTTGACGACGAGGCCACCGATGATCGAGGGATCGACATTCACGTTGAGCGCGACGTCCTTGCCGGTCACCGACTTCAGGGCAACCTTGAGGGCGTCGAGATTCTTGTCCGAAAGCGTCTCCGCCACGGTGACGTCGGCCGTCACCTCGCCCTTGAACCGGGCGACCAGGGCGCGGTAGGCGCGGATGACGTCAGCCACCGCGAACAGGCGGCGATTGGCGGTCAGGACTTTGAGGAAATTGGCGGAGATGCCGGCGATGCCGGCCTTGGCCAGCACGGCCGAAAGGGCCTTGGACTGGGCATCGGCCGCGAAAACCGGGCTGCGGACGAGGCGCTTCAGATCGGCGCTCTCGTTCAGCATGGCCTCGAATTTCTCGAGATCGGCTTTGACCTCGTCGACCACTTTCTGGTCGCGGGCCAGTTCAAACAAGGCCGTTGCATAACGGCCCGACACACCTGAAACGGACGTATCTTCTGCAGCCACAGACGCGCTCTTTTTGCTGTCAAACTCGCAAGGGAAAAACCGTCGCCACGAAGCGGCGCCAAGCGATCCAAGCCCTTGGAATTCAAGCGGGACTTCGATTTCCGACCAGCACGGGACGTGCCGGGCTCGTTAAAATCGCGGCTTTGCTAACATAGCAGGCGCGCAGGTGCAACATGACGCCAAATTAAAGGCACGAGGTTCTGTCGCCAGTTCGTCGCACGCCGGATGCATCGATCACCAGCTGGTGCAAGGACCGATCAACAAGGACGTCGGGAGCGATCCGCCCCAACACGGAATTGTCGCGAGCCTTCGGAGCGAACTCCCCTCGTTGGTTCCTGCCCTCAGCGCATAGCGGCCATGAACACGGATCGCTGAGGCGTGATTTTGGCCTCCCCAAATCCACTCGCCGAATACTTACCCAATTCTAAACGCTCAGCGCTTTGACTTCGTTTTACAGTATTCACATGTAATCAAAGGATTAATAAATCGTTAAAGCCGAAGATTACGGAACATCGGCTGAATATCCGATAGCGGTAACAAGATATTTCATGACGAAACAGAATGGATTTACTGCCCAATTCACGCCTCATTAGGAATCGAAACGCCAACCCGCTCACAAACTGATGGGGGCTCCACTAGCCACATATGTGGCAATACTAGCTTAGGGACCAGTAAATGCTGTCTTTGAAGACGCTGGGCTTTGTGACCCGGCCGCGCACGGCGATTGCTTTCGTTGCCGCAACTCTCCTCATCGGTGGAACCGCCACCGAAGCTTCCGCCAAATCTCGCCATCACCGGCATCACCATCATCACCGCCACCACGCCGCCCAGGCCGAGACCAACGCGACCTCCGATTGGCGCAACGCCAATGCGTCGATGACGCCGACCTCCGGCACCGGCCGCAGCTTCTCCGGCGTCGCGTCCTTTTACGGCAACGAGTCCGGCAGCAAGACTGCCTCGGGCCAACGCTTCAACCAGAACGCCATGACCGCGGCGCACCGTTCGCTGCCGTTCGGCACCAAGCTGCGCGTCACCCATGGCAGTTCGAGCGTCATCGTCACCATCAATGACCGTGGCCCGTTCATTCGCGGCCGTGTGCTCGATCTCTCCACGGGCGCTGCCCGCGCCATCGGCCTCACCGGTCGCGGCGTCGGCCGCGTCACCGCGGAAGTCGTCTCCTAGGGCGCGTTAGCGCCTCATCGACCGCGCAGTTTTTCATCAGTTTGCTGCGCACATGAAACAAGCCCGCGGTCTTGGGGGACCGCGGGCTTTTTGTTGCCTGTCATGCCGCTAATGTCCCGGACAAGCTGCAGCGCCGCCAGGCGTTGCGGCGCAGAGCCGGGACCCAGGAGCCGCGAGCTCCTCTGCGACATGGGCCCCGGCTCTGCAGCGCACCGCTAAGGAGCGCTGCGCTGCGTCCGGGGCACGACGGAGGAGAGAGAAGCACTGCTCTCACGGCGTCATTGCGAGCGCAGCGAAGCAATCCAGGAATCTTTCCGTGGAGGGACTCCTGGATTGCTTCGTCGCAAGGGCTCCTCGCAATGACGTGGAGAGAGCGGCGGCTACAAAAAGCTCTGCGGATCGACGTCGACTTCGAGCTTCTGGTTGCCCGTCGGCTTGGGGCAGACCGCGAGCCAGTTGCGTAAATAGTCCGACAGATCGAAGCCGCGCGCCGATTTCACCAGGATGCGGAAGCGGTAGCGGCCCTTGATCACGGCGAGCGGCGCCTCCGCAGGCCCGAGCACCACGACGCGCTCATCGCGCGGCGCGAGCGCGACGAGACGGCGGCCAAGACCCTCGGCGCTCGGGCGGTCGCCCGCGGAGATAATCAGGCTCGCGAGCCGGCCGAACGGCGGATACAGCGTCTTCTCACGCAGATCGATTTCGCTGTCATAGAATGCCTCGCGGTCGCAGGCGATCAGCGCTTTCATCACGGGATGATCGGGCTGGTGGGTTTGGAGATAGCCGACGCCGCGGCCCTGCTCGCGCCCGGCGCGGCCGATCACCTGGTTGAGCAATTGCCAGGTGCGCTCCGCCGCGCGCGGATCGCCGTTGCTCAGACCAAGATCGGCATCGACCACGCCGACCAGATTGAGCCGCGGGAAATTGTGGCCCTTGGCGACGAGCTGCGTGCCGATGATGATGTCAACGCGACCCTCCGCGATCTCGGCGAGTTCGCTGCGCATCGTCTCGATCGAGGTGATGAGGTCGCTCGACAGCACCATGGTGCGCGCTTGCGGAAACAGCGCAGCCGCCTCCTCCTGCAGCCGCTCGACGCCGGGCCCGACTGCGACCAGCGATTCCTCGGCCGAGCAGTGAGGGCAAATGTGCGGGCGCGGCATCGAGAAGCCGCAATGATGGCAGACCAGGCGCTGGCGGAAACGGTGATCGACCAGCCAGGCATCGCAGATGGTGCAGGCGAAGCGATGGCCGCAGCCGCGGCACAGTGTCAGCGGCGCATAGCCGCGGCGATTGAGGAACAGCAGCGCCTGCTCGCGCTTTTCGATCGCGCCTCTGATCTCGCCGGCAAGCCGCGGCGAGATGAAGCGGCCGCGCGCGGGCGGCTCGCGGCGCATGTCGATGGCCTCGATATGCGGCATGTGCTGGCCGCCAAAGCGCGAGGGCAGCGCGATGCGCTGATAGCGGTTCTTGCGCGCATTGACCTCGGACTCGACCGAGGGCGTCGCGGACGCCAGCACGACCGGGATCTTTGCGATATGCGCGCGCACCACCGCCATGTCGCGGGCGTGATAATGCACGCCCTCGTCCTGCTTGTAGGCCTGGTCGTGCTCTTCATCGACGATGATGAGGCCGAGATCGGCGTAGGGCAGAAACAGCGCCGAGCGCGCGCCGACCACGACCGGCGCGGTACCGCCAGAGATCGCCGCCCAATTGCGCGCGCGGGTGCGCGGCGTCAGCTCGGAGTGCCATTCGATCGGCCGCACGCCGAAACGCTGCGCGAAGCGGTCGAGGAACTGGCCGGTCAGCGCGATCTCCGGCATCAGGATCAGCGATTGCTTGCCGCGGCGGATCGTTTCAGCAACGGCCTCGAAATACACCTCGGTCTTGCCCGAGCCGGTGACGCCGTCGAGCAGTGCGACGTGGAAGGTGCCGTTGGCCGCGAGCGCGCGCATTGCATCCACACCGGCACGCTGCAGCGGCGAGAAATCTGGTCGGCCGAAATCCGGATCGGGCACAGGCGGGGGCGCGGGCGGCGGCATCGGCTCGACCGTGAGCGTGCCTTCATCGACGAGGCCGTCGATCACGCCGGCCGAGACACCCGCCTCCTTGGCGGCCTCCGACTTGCCGTGCAGCAGCCGGTCCGACAGCACCTCGATCACGCGCGCCCGTGCCGGCGTCAGCCGTCGCGGCGGATCGCCGACCAGGCGCACGCCGGGGCGCACCCGCTCGGGGCCGAGATTCTCGCCCATCCGCAGGCACATCCGCAGCACCATGCCGCGCGGGCTCAGCGTGTAATTGGCGACCCAATCGACCACGGACCGCAGCTCGGGCTTGAGCGGCGGGATGTCGAGCTTCTCGCTGACCTCCTTGAGGCGGTTGTGCAGGCGCGGATCCGGATTGGCGTTTTCTCCCCAGACCACGGCCAGCACCTCGCGCGGCCCGAGCGGCACACCGACGAGATCGCCGGCCTTCAACTCCATCCCGCGGGGCACCTTGTAGGAATAGGTTTGGTCGAGCGCGACCGGCACCAGCACGTCGACCATGCCGGTCGCGTTGGTGGGGGCGGTGGTGCTGCGCGACGTGTGATCCATGAACGGAGAATCGGAACCCGGGATTTCAAGGCTATCGCCCTGGGGCGGCCTTAGCGAACGATAAACGAGTGTGATGCGATATACTGTAGGGAATCACCACGTCCAGAGCGCATGAGCAAAGCGGCCGCCCCACAAATCGAGCTCGCCAGCGCCGATCCCTCGATCGCGCAGGAGATAACGCGCTGGCTGTCGCATCTCGGCGCCGAGCGGCGACTGTCGCCGAAGACGCTGGAGGCTTATGGCCGCGACTTGCGGCAATGCCTGGATTTCCTCTGTGCCCATTGGGGCGAGCGCGTCACGCTCAAGCGCTTCGCCGCGCTGGAAGCAACCGACGTGCGCGCCTTCATGGCGATGCGCCGCGCCGACGACATTGCCGGCCGCTCGCTGATGCGCGCGCTGGCGGGCCTGCGCTCCTTCGGCCGCTTTCTCGAGCGCGAAGGCAATGGCAAGGTCGGCGCGCTCTCTGCCATTCGCGCCCCGAAGGTCGCAAAGAGTCTGCCAAAGCCGCTGCCGATGGCATCCGCAAAGCGTCTTGCCGACGCCGACGAGCGCGCCGGCGAGGATCGCGAAACCTGGATTCTGTCGCGCGATGCAGCGGTGATGGCGCTCTTGTACGGCTCGGGCCTGCGCATCTCCGAAGCGTTGGGGTTGAAGCGCCGCGAGGTGCCGCGGCCGGGCGAAGGCGACGTGCTCGTCGTCACAGGCAAAGGCAACAAGACCCGCATGGTGCCGGTGCTGCAGAATGTGCTGGAGCTGGTGCAGCAGTACGTTGCGATGTGTCCGTACTCGCTGCCGGCGGACGGCCCGATCTTCGTCGGCGCGCGCGGCGGCCCCTTGAGCCCGCGCATCATCCAGCTCGCAATGGAGCGACTGCGCGGTGCGCTCGGCCTGCCCGACAGCGCCACGCCGCACGCGCTCCGGCATTCCTTCGCCACGCATCTGCTGTCACGCGGCGGGGACCTGCGCGCCATCCAGGAATTGCTCGGCCATTCCTCGCTCTCGACCACGCAGGTCTATACCGGCATCGATTCCGAGCGCCTGCTCGAAGTCTATGCCAGCGCGCATCCGCGGCGCTGAACTGGCGCTGAATCCTGACATGAAGCTGTCATAGCTCGCGTGCCTCTTGCGCGTCGCCCGCGGTTCGGTCAATCGTTGCGGAACCGAGGCAGGAGAGACGTATGAGCGCACATGAAAGCATGGAGCACGCCGAGCACGCCGAACACGCGTCCGGCTCGAACAAGAAGATCGCGCTCCTGATCGCCGTGCTGGCGCTATTCCTGGCGATCTCGGAGACGCTCGGCAAGGGCGCCCAGACCGAATCGATCAGCAAGAACGTCGAGGCCGCCAATCTCTGGGCGTTCTTCCAGGCCAAGAGCATCCGCCGCACCGTGGTGATCACCGCGGCCGAGCAGGGCAAGCTGACGCTGGGCGGCACGAGTGACGACGCCATGAGGGCGACGGTTCAGAAGCAGGTCGACGACTGGACCAAGACTGCGCAGCGCTACCGCTCCGAGCCCGAGACCGGCGAAGGCACCGAGCAACTCGCGGAGAAGGCCAAGCACGCCGAGCACGATCGCGACGAGGCGACCGCGAAATACCACCATTTCGAGCTGGCGTCGGCCGCGTTCCAGATCGGCATCGTGCTGGCCTCGGCGACCATCATCACCGGCATGTTCGCGCTGGCCTATGTCGGCGGCATCCTGACGCTCGCCGGCCTTTTCATGACCGCGCTCGGCCTGTGGTGGCCGCATCTGCTGCACTTGCATTGAGGGAGCGCGCTGTCGCGCACGCTTGAAGCCTCACAGACAGTGTCATGCCCCGGTCGAGTGTTTAGCCCGGACAGATCACTGACGGGTGTTCGGAGACATAGCTGACACATCAACATTGGCTGGATTGGTCCGATTCGGGAGGCCGTCCATGCCCTGGAGTGAGGTGTCAGCAATGGATCAGCGTCACGAGTTCGTGCGGCTGGCTTTGCAGGAGGGCGCCAATCGGCGCGAGTTGTGCCGACGGTTCAACATCAGCCCTGACGTGGGCTACAAATGGCTGCGGCGCTGGCAGGCTGGCGATCGAGAGCTGGCCGACCGCTGCCGTTGCCCGCATGCGATGCCCAAGCGCAGTGAGGCTGCGGTCGAGGCACAGGTTCTGGCCGTGCGGGACAAGCATCCGGCTTGGGGAGCGCGGAAGATCGCTCACTGCCTGAAGCGGCGCGGGCAGACGGTGCCCGTGCCGTCAACGGTGCACCAGATCCTGTGTCGGCACGGTCGGGTCAAGCCAAGCGAGAATGCACCGCCCAATCCGGGGCATCGCTTCGAGAAGGAAGCTCCTAACCTGCTGTGGCAGATGGACTTCAAGGGACACCTGCCGCTCGCCAACGGGACGCGATGTCATCCGCTGACAATTGTCGACGATCACTCGCGCTATGTCCTGTGCCTGAAGGCCTGCGCCGACGAGCAGCGTCTTACCGTGCAGGATCATCTGACGACGACGTTCCGCTGCTACGGCCTGCCGGAGGCTTTCTACACCGACAACGGCTCACCGTGGGGCGATACGTCAGGTGTTCGTTGGACCGGGCTGAAGGTGTGGCTGCTCAAGCTCGGTGTCAGGGTGGTGCATGCCAGGCCCTGTCACCCGCAGGCGCGCGGCAAGAACGAACGCTTCCATCGCACCCTGAAGGCCGAGGTTCTTGCCATGCGTCGCTTCCGCACTCTGCCGGAGGTCCAGCGCGCCTTCGACGCCTGGCGGCCAGTCTACAATCTGGAACGTCCCCACCAGGGCCTCGATATGCACGTCCCCGCCGATCGCTTCCGGCCGAGCACCCGTGCCATGCCGGCTCGCGTTCCGATCGTCGAATACGACAGCGGTGAGATCGTGCGCAGAGTCTCATCGACAAGACCCTACATCTCCTTCAAGGGGCGCTTCTGGAAGGTTTCCCAGGCCTTCGCCCGCGAGCGCCTCGCCATCCGGCCGCTGGACCGCGATGGCCATTACGGCATCTTCTTCGCCAGCTGGCAGGTCGCATCGATCGACTTGACCAATGGCCAACCTGTCAGTGATGTGTCCGAACAGGTGTCAGCCATGTCTCCGGACTAAACAGTAGGCGGGGCATCCAGTACGCCGCGGCCTTTCGGTTCAACCACTGACGTCTCTGGAATACTGGATCGCCCGGTCCTAGTGCGCAATTGCGCACTGGCCGGGCGATAACAGCGGTCTACGCCGCAATTAGCGCGCCTCGTGCACGCTCTTCCTGAAACGCTGGATCAAACGCAGCGTACGTGACGACCACCCCTCCCCGTTGCCGGCGATCAGCTCGCGGATGCGGCGCTTGACCGGGTCGACCAGCTCGGCGGCCTTGGCGCGCACCTTCAGCACGAGATCGTAGATCCGCTCGAACCAGTGCATCTCCAAGAGCTTGTCGCGCGTCACGTCGAACACGAAGGCGGTGACGCCGACGCCGAGCAGCTTTGCGAAAACGATCGTGAAGATCGCGCTGGTCCAGTACTCATGCGTGAGCAGCCACAGGCCGACCAGCTTGAGCGGAAACAGCGGGACGATGGGGACCGCGAACACGATCAGCGTCGTGGCCGGCGACAGCGCGTCGACCCGCTCCGTCAGCCATTGCTTGAAGCGCGCCAGCGGAATCGCCGCGACAATCCGCGCGACGATCGGCTCGAGATGGTCCCACAGCCAAGCTTCGATCAGGAAGACGATCGCAAGCAGGACCCAGACCGGTTGAAGAAGGCGGCGCAGCATGTGTTTCCCGCCCGATTCGGTCCTGGGCGCGTGCCTACATATGGATGGCCCGCTTGCCGACTGCAAGCGCGGCCTCCTTGATGGCCTCCGAGCGGGTCGGATGGGCGTGGCAGGTGCGCGCGAGATCCTCCGCACTGCCGCCAAACTCCATGAGAACGCAGGCTTCATGGATCATTTCGCCGGCTTCGCGGCCGATAATGTGCACGCCGAGCACGCGATCGGTCTTCGCATCTGCGAGGATCTTCACAAAGCCGTCAGTGGTCTGATTGACCTTGGAGCGGCCGTTGGCGGTAAAGGGGAACTTTCCGACGGTATAGGCTGTCCCTGCCTGTTTCAGTTCCTCCTCGGTCTTGCCGACGCAGGATACTTCCGGCGTGGTATACACGACGCCTGGGATCACATCGTAATTCACGTGACCGGCCTGGCCTGCGATGATCTCGGCCACCGCAACGCCTTCGTCCTCGGCCTTGTGCGCAAGCATCGGGCCCGCGACGACGTCGCCGATGGCGTAGACGCCCTTCAGGCTGGTGGCGAAATGCGGATCGATCTGCACGCGGCCACGGGGATCAAGCGCAACGCCGGCTTCCTTCAGGCCGAGAGCGTCCGTGTACGGCACGCGGCCGATGCAGACCAGCACGACGTCGGCGTCCAGCGTCTCGGCGGCGCCGCCGGCGGCGGGCTCGATCGTCGCCTTCAGCGACTTGCCTGCCGTGTCGACGGCGGTGACCTTGGCGCCAAGCTTAAACGCAAAACCCTGCTTTTCCAGGATGCGTTGGAATTGCTTGGCGATCTCGCCGTCCATGCCGGGCAGGATACGATCCAGGAATTCGACCACCACGACTTCGGCCCCTAAGCGATGCCAGACCGAGCCGAGCTCGAGGCCGATCACGCCGGCGCCGACGATCAGAAGCTTGCCGGGGACCTTGTCCAGCGACAGCGCGCCGGTCGAGGACACGATGCGCTTCTCGTCGATCTCGATCCCCTTCAGACGCGCGATGTCCGAGCCGGTGGCGATGACGATGTTCTTGGTGTCGACGACTTGCGACTTGCCGTCGGCGGAGACCTCGACCTTGCCGCTGCCGAGGATCTTGCCGGTGCCCTTGAGCACGTCGATCTTATTCTTCTTCATCAGAAACTCGACGCCCTTGACGTTACCGTCGATGCCCTGCTGCTTGAAGTTCATCATCGCGGGAAGATCGAGCTTCGGCGACGAGACCGACACGCCCATTTTCGCAAAGGAATGGCCGGCTTCCTCGAACATTTCGGAGGCGTGCAGCAGCGCCTTCGACGGCATGCAGCCGACATTGAGGCAGGTGCCGCCGAGCGTGGCGTTCTTTTCGACCACGGCGACTTTCATGCCGAGCTGGCTGGCGCGCACCGCGCAGACATAACCGCCAGGTCCAGTGCCGATGACGACGAGATCGTAGGTAGCCATGAGAGAAAGTCCCGTAAGTTTAGCGTGATGAGGATGCGTCAGCGTCCGCGCGGCGCGTCAGCGTCCGCCGGACACATCGAGAATGGCTGAGGTGACGTAGGAGGCCTCGTCCGACATCAGCCAGACGATGGCGTTGGCGATTTCGTCGGCGGTGCCGACGCGCTTCATCGGCACCAAATGGGCCAGACGATGGGCGCGGTCGGGCTCGCCGCCGGCGGCGTGGATCTCGGTGTCGATCAGACCGGGGCGGATGCCTGCGACGCGAATGCCCTCGTTCGCAACCTCATAACCGAGGCCGATGGTGAAGGAATCGATCGCGCCCTTGGAGGCCGCATAGTCGACATAGGTGTTGGGCGCACCGAGCTTGGCGGCGACCGACGACAGATTGACGATGACGCCGCCCTTGCCGCCGTGCTTGGTCGACATCCGCTTCACCGCCTCGCGCGCGCAGAGGATCGAGCCGGTGACGTTGACCGCCATCACGCGCTGGATGCGCTCGGCCGACATCTCGTCGACGCGCACGCCGCTTTGACCGACGATGCCGCCATTGTTGACGAGCGCGCCGAGCGTGCCGAACTTGTCCGCTTCCTTGAACAGCTCGATGATGTCGCGTTCCTCGGCGACATCGCATTTCACCGCGATCGCCTTGCCGTTGCTGGCCGCGATCTGCGCGACCACCTCGTCAGCGGCGGTCTTGTTGCTGGCATAGCCGACCACGACGCGAAAGCCGCGCGCGGCCGCTGCAATCGCGGTCGCCCGCCCGATGCCGCGGCTGCCGCCGGTGATGACAACGACTTTATCGGTCACGCGCGCCTCCATGGTTCGACATGCGCCGCCGCGAATCGCGACGGCGCTCGCAGAGCATCAGGGATCAGAGATCGAGCACCAGGCGCGCCGGATCTTCCAGGCTCTCCTTGACGCGAACCAGGAAGGTGACGGCTTCCTTGCCGTCGATGACGCGGTGATCATAGGACAGCGCCAGATACATCATCGGGCGGACCTCGATCTTGCCGCCGACGACCATCGGGCGATCCTGGATCTTGTGCATGCCGAGGATGCCCGACTGCGGCGCGTTCAGGATCGGGGTCGACATCAGCGAGCCGTAGATGCCGCCATTGGTGATGGTGAAGGTGCCGCCCTGCATCTCGTCGATCTTGAGCTGGCCATCGCGGGCGCGGCGACCGAAATCGGCGATGCCCTTCTCGATGTCGGCGATCGACTTGTGGTCGCAGTCGCGCACCACGGGCACGACGAGGCCCTTGTCGGTGCCGACGGCGACGCCGATGTGGTAGTAGTTCTTGTAGATCAGGTCGGTGCCGTCGATCTCGGCGTTGACGGCCGGGATATCCTTCAGCGCCTGCACCACGGCCTTGGTGAAGAAGCCCATGAAGCCGAGCTTGGAGCCGTGCTTCTTCTCGAACGCATCCTTGTAGTGCGCGCGCAGCGCCATCACGTTGGTCATGTCGACCTCGTTGAAGGTCGTCAGCATGGCCGCGGTGTTCTGCACGTCCTTGAGCCGGCGCGCGATGGTCTGGCGCAGCCGGGTCATCTTGACGCGCTCTTCGCGGGCGGCATCATCCGCCGGCGAGGGCGCGCGCACCTGCACGGCGGCGGCGGGCTGGTTGACCGGGGTCGGCGCGGAGGCCGCACGCTCGATCGCGGCGAGCATGTCGCCCTTGGTGACGCGGCCGTCCTTGCCGGAGCCCGGAACGGTGGAGGCGTCGACGCCGCTCTCGGCCGACAGTTTTCGCACGGAAGGCGCGAGCGGGGCGTCGGCCGGCGGCGCCTTCGCAGCCGGGGCCGATGCAGCAGCGGCTGCCGCGGGAGCAGCAGCAGGCTTGGCAGGCGCAGCGGCCGGCTTGGCAGCGCCGACACCATCGGTGATCTGGCCGAGCAGCGCGCCGACGGCGACGGTGGCACCATCGGCGGCGATGATCTCGCTCAGCGTGCCCGCGGATGGCGCCGGGACTTCGATGGTGACCTTGTCGGTCTCGAGCTCCACCAAGGGCTCGTCAACGGCGACGGGATCGCCGGCCTTCTTGAACCAGCGGCCGATGGTGGCCTCGGTGACGGATTCGCCGAGCGTCGGCACACGAATTTCAGTCATGGTCTTTGTCCTTAGGGATCGCCGGTGCGGTCGTGAATTCACAGGTGTCATCGCCCGCGAAGGCGGGCGATCCAGTACGCCGTGACGGTCATGATGACGACGAACGACGCGGAATACTGGATGCCCCGCCTTCGCGGGGCATGACGACGTCTTTAAAAACTTCTTAGCTCAGTGCTTCGTCCAGGAACGCCTTCAACTGCGCCTGATGCTTGGACATCAGACCCGTGGCGGTCGCAGCGGAAGCGGCGCGGCCGACATAACGCGGACGCCGGCTCGCACCGTGCACCTGGTTCAGCACCCATTCCAGATAGGGCTCGATGAAGTGCCAGGCGCCCATGTTGCGCGGCTCTTCCTGGCACCACACCACTTCGGCCTTCTTGAAGCGCGACAGCTCGGCTACCAGCGCCTTCAGCGGCACCGGATAGAGCTGCTCGACGCGCATCAGGTAGATGTCGTCGATGCCGCGCTTCTCGCGCTCCTCGTAGAGGTCGTAATAGACCTTGCCGGAGCACAGCACGATGCGGCGGATCTTCTCGTCGGGAACGAGCTTGGTCGCCTCGCTCGGCTGCATCTGGGCGTCATCATAGAGGATGCGGTGGAAGGTCGTGTCCTTCGCGAGCTCCTCGAGACGCGACACCGCCCGCTTGTGACGCAGCAGCGACTTCGGCGTCATCAGGATCAGCGGCTTGCGGATCTCGCGATGGAGCTGGCGCCGCAGCACGTGGAAGTAGTTCGCCGGCGTGGTCGGGTAGACCACCTGCATGTTGTCTTCGGCGCACATCTGCAGATAACGCTCGAGGCGCGCCGAGGAATGCTCCGGCCCCTGGCCTTCATAGCCATGCGGCAGCAGGCAGACCAGGCCGGACATGCGCAGCCATTTGCGCTCGCCCGAGGAGATGAACTGGTCGAACACGACCTGCGCACCGTTGGCGAAGTCGCCGAACTGGGCTTCCCAGAGGGTCAGCGTGTTCGGCTCGGCGAGCGAATAGCCGTATTCGAAGCCGAGCACGGCTTCTTCCGACAGCAGCGAGTTGATGACCTCGTAATGGCCCTGCTCGTGGCCGAGATGGTTGAACGGCGTGTAGCGGCTCTCGTCTTCCTGGTCGATCAGGACGGAATGACGCTGCGAGAAGGTGCCGCGCTCGGAGTCCTGGCCCGACAGGCGGACGTGGTGGTTCTCGTTGAGCAGCGTGCAGAACGCCAACGCCTCGCCGGTCGCCCAATCGATGCCGACGCCGGTGTCGATCGCCTTGGAGCGGTTCTCCAGGAAGCGCTGGATGGTGCGGTGGGCGCGGAAACCGTCCGGCACCTTGGTGATCTTGCGGCCGATATCCTTCAGCTCGGCGACGTCGACGCCGGTGACGCCGCGCCGCGCATCCTCTTCCTGGTCGGCAATCTTGAAGCCGGCCCACTTGCCGTCGAGCCAGTCGGCCTTGTTGGGCTTGTAGCCGGAGCCGGCCTCGAGCTCGGCGTCGAGCCGCGCACGCCAGTCGGCCTTGGCCTTGTCGACCTCGCCCTCGGTCAGCACGCCTTCGCTGATGAGGCGGCGGGCGTAGAGCTCGAGCGTGGAGGGATGGGCCGCGATCTTCTTGTACATCACCGGCTGGGTGAAAGCCGGCTCGTCGCCTTCGTTATGGCCATGCCTGCGGTAGCAGAACATGTCGATGACGACCGGCTTGTGGAACTTCTGCCGGAACTCGATCGCGACCTTGGCCGCAAACACGACGGCTTCCGGATCGTCGCCGTTGACGTGGAAGATCGGCGCGTCGATCATCTTCGCCACGTCGGACGGATAGGGCGAGGAGCGCGAGTAACGCGGATAGGTGGTGAAGCCGATCTGGTTGTTGACGATGAAGTGCACGGAGCCGCCGGTGCGGTAGCCCTTCAGGTCGGACAGACCGAAGCATTCAGCCACCACGCCCTGGCCGGCGAACGCGGCATCGCCATGCATCAGCAGCGGCAGCACAGAGATGCGCATGTCCGGGGGATCGCCGTGCTGGTCCTGCTTGGCGCGGACCTTGCCGAGCACGACGGGATCGACGATCTCGAGATGCGAGGGGTTGGCGGTCAGCGACAGATGGATGCGGTTGCCGTCGAACTCGCGGTCCGAGGACGCACCGAGGTGGTACTTGACGTCGCCGGAGCCTTCGACCGCGTCGGGGTTGGCCGAGCCGCCCTTGAACTCGTGGAACAGCGCGCGGTGGGCCTTGCCCATCACCTGGGTCAGCACGTTGAGGCGGCCGCGATGCGGCATGCCCAGCACGATCTCCTTCACGCCGAGATTGCCACCGCGCTTGATGATCTGCTCGAGCGCGGGGATCAGCGATTCACCGCCGTCGAGGCCGAAGCGCTTGGTGCCGGTGAACTTGGTGTCGCAGAACTTCTCGAAGCCCTCGGCCTCGATCAGCTTCATCAGGATGGCGCGGCGACCTTCGCGGGTGAACGAGATTTCCTTGTCCGGCCCCTCGATGCGCTCCTGGATCCAGGCCTTCTGCGCGGCATTGCTGATGTGCATGAACTCGACGCCGAGCGTCTGGCAGTAGGTGCGCTCGCAGATCGCGGTGATCTCGCGCAAGCTGCCGTATTCGAGACCGAGCACGTGATCGAGGAAGATCTTGCGATCGAAATCGGCTTCGCTGAAGCCGTAGGTGCGCGGGTCGAGCTCTTCGCGGTTGCGCGGGGGCTCGATGCCGAGCGGATCGAGCTTGGCGTGGAAGTGGCCACGCATGCGGTAGGCGCGGATTAGCATCAGGGCGCGGACGGAGTCGCGCGTCGCCTGGAGCAGGTCGGCCGAGGAGAGACCGGCGCCCTTGTCGCCTCCCTTGGCCTGCGCCTTGGCCGCGATCTTGGCACCGACCGCCTTCTCGACCTCGGCCCAATTGCCGTCGAGGGCGGAGGTCAGGTCATCCTGCGGGGTGAGCGGCCAGTTGTCGCGCTCCCAGGACGGGCCCTCGGCGTTCTTCCGGACGTCCGCCGGCTGGTCGTTGAGGCTCTTGAAGAACTCCTGCCACTCGGCGTCGACCGAGGACGGGTCCTTCTCGTAGCGGGCGTAGATTTCGTCGATGTAGGTGGCGTTGGTGCCCTGCAAAAAAGAGGACAAGGCAAAGGCTGCGTTCGCGTCCTGGCGAGACATACTGGAGTTCCTGGCGATTTCGGTTCGCGCATAATAAACGGCGCTGGCACCGAGCTCCCCGGCAGAGGCTCGGCGCGACAGGCACCCTTTACCCTATTTGCTGCGAAACTTCGCCCGGAAAAGTACGAAGAAGTGAATTAACCCTTCAACTTTTCGGCAAGCGTATGGCCGAGGCGCGCGGGCGACGGGGACACTGTAATCCCTGCCGATTTCATCGCTTCGGTCTTGGAACCAGCGTCGCCCTTGCCGCCCGAGATGATCGCGCCGGCGTGGCCCATGCGGCGGCCGGGAGGGGCCGTGACACCGGCAATAAAGCCGACCATCGGCTTCTTGCGGCCGCGCTTGGCCTCGTCCTTGAGGAACTGGGCGGCGTCTTCCTCGGCGGAACCGCCGATCTCGCCGATCATGATGATCGACTCGGTCTTGGGGTCACCGAGCAGCATTTCCAGCACGTCGATGAACTCGGTTCCCTTGACCGGGTCGCCGCCGATGCCGACCGCGGTGGTCTGGCCGAGGCCTTCCTGGGAGGTCTGGAACACGGCTTCGTAAGTGAGCGTGCCGGAGCGGGAGACGATGCCGACCGAGCCGGTCTTGAAGATGTTGGCGGGCATGATGCCGATCTTGCATTCGCCGGCGGTCATGACGCCCGGGCAGTTCGGCCCGATCAGGCGCGACTTGGAAGCCGCCAGCGAGCGCTTCACCCGCACCATGTCGATAACGGGAATGCCCTCGGTGATGCAGACGATCAGCGGGATCTCGGCGTCGATGGCTTCGCAGATCGCATCGGCCGCGCCCGGGGGCGGCACGTAGATCACCGACGCATCGGCGCCGGTCTTCTCACGCGCATCGCGCACGGTGTCGAACACCGGCAGGCCCAGATGGGTCGCGCCGCCTTTGCCCGGCGAGGTGCCGCCGACCATCTTGGTGCCGTACGCAATCGCGGCCTCCGAGTGGAAGGTGCCGTTCTTGCCGGTAAAGCCCTGGCAGATGACCTTGGTGTTCTTGTCGATCAGGATGGACATGAGGTCTGCTTTCGCGAACTAACGAGTGAGAGGTCAGTGGATGCGGCGGTAGACGCCGGTGAGCACGTCGGCCCAGCCTTCCGCGTCCGGCGAGAACTGGATCTTCAACGAATAGGAATTGTCGTCGATGATTTCGTAGACGTGGCGCGCATTGCCGCGGAGCGAGCCGCGCACCAGCGTCAGGGTCTTGCCGACCCACCCGCCGGAGGCGGGCGAGGGCGGCGTGTAGCCGAGCGAATCGTACCAGAACAATTTGTAGGTCCGGTCGTCGCGGTCGAAGGTGAAGATGCCGTGGGTGGCGAAGCTCTGCTTGCCGCTACGCGTCTGCACCGTGTCCTGGATCAGGTAGAAGCCATTGAGATCCATGCGCGCGACGATGTGAGAGGTGGCAGGGCCACCCTCCATCCAGCGCGACGGAAAGACCACCTCTTCGCCATTCCATTCGCCGGCGAACGCGGCGAGGCGCGCGTGCTCTGCAAGCGGAGATGATGCGGCGAGATGGTCCTGGGTCATGGCCTCAGCCTCCCTTGACGGCCTTCACGATCTTCTGCGCGGCGTCGTCGAGATTGTCGGCCGGCACCACGTTCAGACCGGATTCGCGGATGATCTTCTTGCCGAGCTCGACATTGGTGCCTTCGAGGCGAACCACCAGCGGCACGCTGAGGCCGACTTCACGCACGGCCGCCGTGACGCCCTCGGCAATCACGTCGCACTTCATGATGCCGCCGAAGATGTTGACCAGGATGCCCTTCACGTTGGGATCCGCGGTGATGATCTTGAACGCGGCCGCGACCTTCTCCTTGCTGGCGCTGCCGCCGACGTCGAGGAAGTTGGCCGGCGCCATGCCGTAGAGCTTGATGATGTCCATCGTCGCCATGGCGAGACCGGCGCCGTTGACCATGCAGCCGATGTTGCCGTCGAGCGTGACGTAGTTGAGGTCGTACTTGGACGCCTCGATTTCCTTGGCGTCTTCCTCGGTCTCGTCGCGCAGCGCGAGCACCTCGGGATGGCGGAACAGCGCGTTGTCGTCGAACGACACCTTGGCGTCGAGCACGCGGAGCTGGCCCTGCTTGGTCACGACCAGCGGGTTGATCTCCAGCATCGACATGTCCTTGGCGACGAATGCCGTGAACAGCTGGGCGGTCAGCTTCTCGGCCTGCTTGGCCAGGTCACCGGAGAGCTTGAGCGCATTGGCGACGGTGCGGCCGTGATGGCCCATGATGCCGGTGGCGGGATCGACCGAGAAGGTGACGATCTTCTCGGGCGTGTTGTGCGCGACGTCCTCGATGTTGACGCCGCCTTCGGTCGAGACGACGAAGGAGACGCGCGAGGTCTCGCGGTCGACCAGGAGCGAGAGGTAGAATTCCTTGTCGATGTCCGAGCCGTCCTCGATGTAGAGGCGGTTGACCTGCTTGCCGGCGGGACCGGTCTGGATCGTCACCAGCGTGGCGCCGAGCATCTGCTTGGCGAATTCGGAGACCTCCGCCGCCGACTTGGCGATGCGGACGCCGCCCTTGTCGCCGGCAGAGGCTTCCTTGAACTTGCCCTTGCCGCGGCCGCCAGCGTGGATCTGGCTCTTTACCACCCAGACCGGACCGGGCAGCGCCTTGGCGGCGGCTTCCGCGTCGGCGGGCTTCAGGACGGGCACGCCCTTGGAGATCGCTACGCCGAACTCGCTGAGCAGCGCTTTGGCCTGATATTCATGGATATTCATATGGTCGCTCCCTGAACCCGCGGGCGGTGACCTCTTGGGCCCACCTCAGTCTTGTGGCTGGCATACCATATACCACAGGAACTGCAACCCGGATTCTTTGACATCGATCTCTGGACTGCCGAACCGGGAACCCGCCAAGCCTTCAACACGTGATGCAGCCAAGCCCCGGAAATGAAACCGCCGAAGACCGGGTTTTGGTCTTCGGCGGGATTGTTTTGACCTTAGCGGCCGAGAAGATCGGGGGCGATCTTCTTGCAGGCGTCGACCAGGCCCTGCACCGCGCCGACCGACTTGTCGAAGGCTTCGCGGTCCTTGCCGGCGAGCTCGATCTCGACGACGCGCTCGACGCCCTTGGAGCCGATCACGACGGGCACGCCGACATACATGTCCTTCACGCCGTATTCGCCGTTGAGGTACGCGGCCGAGGGCAGCACGCGCTTCTTGTCACGCAGATAGCTCTCGGCCATCGCGATCGCGGACGCGGCCGGCGCGTAGAAGGCCGAGCCGGTCTTGAGCAGGTTGACGATCTCGGCGCCGCCGTTGCGGGTGCGGTCGACGATCTCGTCGAGGCGCGCCTGCGAGGTCCAGCCCATCTTGACGAGGTCGGGCAGCGGAATGCCGGCGACGGTGGAGTACTTCACCAGCGGCACCATGGTGTCGCCATGGCCGCCGAGCACGAAGGCGGTGACGTCTTCGACCGAGACGTTGAACTCATCGGCGAGGAAGTAGCGGAAGCGGGCCGAATCCAGCACGCCGGCCATGCCGACGACCTTCTTGTGCGGCAGGCCAGAAGCCTTCTGCAGCGCCCAGACCATCGCGTCGAGCGGGTTGGTGATGCAGATGACGAAGGCGTCGGGCGCGTACTTCTTGATGCCGGCACCGACCTGCTCCATGACCTTGAGGTTGATGGAGAGGAGGTCGTCGCGGCTCATGCCAGGCTTGCGCGGCACGCCGGCGGTGACGATGCAGACCTTGGCATTGTCGAGCGCCTCGTAGGAATTGGCGCCGGTATAATGCGCGTCAAAACCGTCGACCGGCGACGACTGCGCGATGTCGAGCGCCTTGCCCTGCGGCACGCCCTCGGCGATGTCGAACATCACGACATCGCCCAGTTCTTTCAGGCCGATGAGGTGAGCCAGCGTTCCACCGATCTGACCGGAGCCAATCAAAGCAATCTTGTCGCGCGCCATGTGAGCCTGTCCTTTAGACACGTAAGGAGGGGAAAACTGAGAGGGTGGTTATCCCTTTCGCTTCCCCCGTTCAAGTCGCCGGATGCCCATTTGTCAGGCTTGCCGCAAGAGCAGCCATACCGGGTCCGTCATTCCGGGATGCGCCGACAGGCGCAGGCCCGGAATCCATCGGGCAGCAGAAAATTGTGGCGCGTCGCGCCCGGGAAAATGACAGCGCTGACAAATAGGACTTAAGTCTCCACCAGGCCTTTGGTGGAGCCGCTGGCGGTGGAATCCTTGCGGCCGTGAGCCAGCGCCAGATAGGATTCCGAGCTCATCTCGATCAGGCGCGATGCCGTCCGCCTGAACTCCATGGCCTCGTTGCCCTCATGGGCGAGGTAGAGCGAGATCGGGTTGGCGTCGGCCGACGCCATCAGCTTCACGGCATTGTCATAGAGCGCGTCGATCAGCGTGATGAAGCGCTTGGCGGCATTGCGCTGGGAGAGATCCATCACTGGAATATGGTCGACCAGGATGGTGTGATAGTCGTGCGCCAGCCTGAGGTAATCGGATGCGCCGAGCGGCTTCTCGCAGAGGTCGGCGAACGAAAACCGCGCCACGCCGTGAGCCGAGCACGGCACGTGCAGGATGCGGCCCTTGATCGAAATATCGCGCGACCTGCATTTGGCGCCGCCCGACATCCGCGACCAGGCGCGGTCGAGCGCGGCATCCGCATCGCTATTCGCCGGCGTCAGCCACATCGGCACGCCCTGGAGCTTCTCAAGCCGGAAGTCGGTGCGCGCGTCGAGCCGCGCGACGTCCATGCGGTCGGTGATGTTCTTGATGAAGGGCAGGAACAGCGACCGGTTGAGGCCGCCCTTGTAGAGATCGTCGGGGGCAACGTTGGAGGTCGCGACCACGACGGTGCCGAGCTCGAACAATTTGGCGAATAGGCGTCCCAGGATCATCGCATCCGCGATATCGGTGACGTGGAATTCGTCGAAGCAGAGCAGCCAGCTCTCCTCGAAGATCGCATTCGCGGTCAGCGCGATGACGTCGCCGTCGGCGATCTCGCCGCGCGCGATGCCCTGGCGATAATCGTAGATGCGCTCATGCACGTCGGCCATGAATTCGTGGAAATGCGCGCGCCGCTTGTGCTCGACGGATGAGTGCTGGAAGAACAAATCCATCAGCATCGTCTTGCCGCGGCCGACCTCGCCGTGGATGTAGAGCCCGCGCGGCGCCTCGTCCTTGTCGCTGCTGAACAGGCGGCTGAGCAGACCCTGCTTGCGCAGCGGCTTGTAAGCAGCGAGGCGCTGGTCGAGCGCCGCATAGGCCTCGGCGACCTCGGCCTGCGCGGCATCCGGCTCGATCGCGCCGGAGGCGATCTCGGCCTGATAGGCTTCGCTGAATGGGGAACTGGGGGTCGAGAGCATGGCCCCTTACCGCCAGAGACCGGCGGAAATTGCAAGCCGTGAATTGGTGGGCGGGGTATGCGCCTTCGTGTCCCGGACGCGCTGCAGCGTGCAACGCTGCTTCGCAGAGCGGGGACCCGCTGTTTCGTACATCGATCGTGGAACGATGGGCCCCCGGGCTCAGCGGCGCCTCGCTAACGCGCTGCGCCGCGTCCGGGTACGAGAGCGGCGCTACTCACACAGCTCGTACGCGTCCTCGACCACATACGGCCCGCCGCCCGTCGAGGCCCGCGATGAGAACAGCACAAAACGTTCGGCCATGAACGCCTTGCTCGGGAAGTAGCCGCGCAGCGAGAGATAGTCGGCGACGTCGCGGTCGGTGGCGTCGTGCAACCGGGCCAGCGTGACGTGCGGAATGAACTTGCGCCCCTCCGGGTTGAGGCCGATCCGCTGCATCATGCGCTCGAGCTCGGCCTGCAATTCCATCAGCGGCTTGCTAGGCGCGATGGTTGCGACCACCGCGCGCGGCTTGCGTCCGCCGAAACTCTGCAAACCCTGCACCTTCACCTCGAACGGCTTGCGGTCGACCCGAAACAGCATCGAGGCGATCTCGTTGGCGGACAGGCCGTCGATATCGCCGATGAAGCGCAACGTGACGTGATAATTTTCGGGATCGATCCACCGGGCGCCGGGAAGGCCACCCCGCAAGTTGGAAAGCGACTGGCCGATCTCGGCCGGAATTTCCAGACCAGTGAACAAACGCGGCATCGTTTCGCACTCCCGATGCTTGGGTACAATCCCTGAGCAGGATCATATCCAAATTAGAGCCGGTGACGAATCACCGGTACCTTGATTCCTATCGCAGTTGTGTGACTCTGCGAAGCATCGCACGCCCCACCCCCGGTAAATCCCTGGGAATTACGGATCGCCCTGCCTGCATTCAACGCCGCTGCCCAGCGATCGTGCCAATGAATGCCTCCACCGTGGGCATGATGTTGCCGACGATGATGTCGACGCCGGCCGCGGTCGGATGAATGCCGTCGGCCTGGTTGAGCTTGGCATCGGCGGCGACGGCGTCGAGGAAGAACGGATAGAGCGGCACGTCGAATTTCTTCGCAAGCTCCGGATAAATCGAATTGAAGCGCGCGGCATAATCGGCGCCGTAATTCGGTGGCGCCAGCATGCCGCACAGCATAACCGGAATCTTGCGCGCCTTGAGCCGCTGGATGATGTCGGTGAGCGCGGCGCGCGTCAAATCGGGATCGATGCCGCGCAGCGCATCGTTGGCGCCGAGCTCGACGATGACGCCCTCGGTTCCGTCCGGCACCGACCAGTCGAGCCGGTCGCGGCCGCCGGAGGTGGTGTCGCCGGACACCCCGGCATTGGTCATGTCAACCGCTATGCCTTTGGCCTCTAAGGCTTTTTGAAGTTTTTGGGGGAACGCCTCCTGGGCCGCGAGGCCGAGACCGGCACTCAAGGAATCACCGAGAACCACCAGCTTGATCGGCTTGGCGGCCGGCTGTGCTTGTGCCGACACGCTTGTCGCAATCGTCATCAAAGCGAGCATCAACACGGCTATGTGCATGAACAATCCGTAACGCCTCTCGACCGCGCTATCGGAGTTGCCATATGACCGGACCATGGACACTCGCATCGAAACCTCTTCGCTCGCCGCTGCCGCGGACACCATCGCCATCTCCAACGTCAATCTCTCATTGGGTACTGGCGCGGCACGCGTTCACATCCTCAAGGATATCAGCTTGCGGGTCGCCTCGGGCGAGACGATCGGCCTGATCGGCCCGTCAGGCTCGGGCAAATCCACGCTGCTGATGGTGATGGCGGGGCTGGAGCGTCCTGATAGCGGAGAGGTGGTGGTCTCAGGTACGCCTTTCAATGCCCTCGACGAGGACGCGCTGGCCCGCTTCCGCGGCCGCCAGGTCGGCATCGTCTTCCAGTCCTTCCATCTGATCCCGACCATGACGGCGCTGGAAAACGTCGCCGTGCCGCTCGAGCTCGCCGGCAATCCGGACGCCGCAAGGCGCGCGGCGCAGGAGCTGCAATCGGTCGGACTTGGCGATCGCCTGCATCACTATCCGACGCAGCTCTCCGGCGGCGAGCAGCAGCGCGTGGCGCTCGCCCGTGCGCTGGCGCCCGATCCCGCCATCCTCGTTGCCGACGAGCCGACCGGCAATCTGGATGAGGCCACGGGGAAGCAGATCGTCGATCTCCTGTTCAGCAAGCATTCCGAGCGCGGCATGACGCTGGTGCTGGTCACGCACGATTCCTCGCTCGCGCAACGCTGCGATCGCGTGATCCGCCTGCGCTCCGGGCGCATCGACACGCAGTCGGCGCCGGCATGAGCGCGGCAGCCGAACCCTCGGCGAAACCCGGCGGCGTCGCGCTGTCGCTGCGTTACGCGCTGCGCGAATTGCGCGGGGGCTTGCGCGGCTTCTACGTCTTCATCGCCTGCATCGCGCTCGGCGTGATGGCAATCGCCGGCGTCGGCTCGGTATCTGCGAGCCTCTCCGACGGCCTTGCCCGCGAGGGCCGCACGCTGCTCGGTGGCGACGTCTCCTTCGTGCTGTTCCAGCGCGAAGCGAAACCTGAAGAGGTCGCCTTCCTGCGCTCGCGCGGCAACGTCTCGACCGCCGCCACCTTGCGCGGCATGGCGCGCGCGGCCGACGGCCAGCTCGCTTTGGTCGAGATGAAGGCGGTCGACGACACCTATCCGATGCTCGGCCAGCTGAAGCTTGCGCCGCAGCTGGCGATGCCCGATCTGCTTGCGGAACGTGACGGCGCGTTCGGCGCCGCCGCCGATCCGACGCTGCTGGCGCGGCTGTCGCTGAAGACCGGCGATCGCGTCACCATCGGCGCTGCGACCTTCCAGATCCGCAGCACGGTCGAGACCGAGCCCGACAAGCTCGCCGGCGGCATCGGCTTCGGCCCGCGCTTCCTGATCAGCGAGGCGGGCCTGCGGGCCACTGGCCTGATCCAGCCCGGCAGCCTGGTGCGCTGGGTCTATCGGGTGAAGCTGCCGGATGCTGCGAACAACGAGCGCGCCACCGAAGCCTTCATCGCGGATGCACGCAACGCGGCGCCGCAGGCCGGCTGGGAGATCCGCAGCCGCTCCAACGCCTCGCCGCAGCTCGAGCGCAACATCAACCGATTCACCCAGTTCCTGACCCTGGTCGGCCTCGCCGCGCTGCTGGTCGGCGGTGTCGGCGTGGCCAATGCCGTGAAGAGCCATATCGACCGTCGGCTCGAAGTGATCGCTGCCCTCAAGGCCGTCGGCGCCACCGGGCGCGACGTGTTCGGCATCTATCTCGCGCAGGTTCTTCTGCTGGCGGGCATCGGCTCGATAATCGGCCTTGCGCTCGGCGCCGCCATGCCCTTCGCCATCGTCGGCCTGTTCGGCAAGCTCTTGCCGCTGCCGGTGGTGCCGGCCGTGCATGCCGACGAGCTCGCGCTGTCCTTCGTCTATGGCCTCCTGACCGCGCTCGCTTTCGGCCTGTGGCCGCTCGGGCGTGTCCACGACGTGCCGGTGGCCGCGCTGTTCCGGGACACCATCAGCTCGGAATGGCACCGGCCGCGCTTGGGCTATCTCGTGTTCATGGGCGTCGTGATCGCGCTGCTGATCGCGGTCGTGATCGGGCTGTCGTTCGACAAGCGCATCGCGGCGGTGTTCGTGGCCTCCTCGGTCGTCGTGTTCGCCCTGCTGCGCGGCATTGCCGCCCTGCTGATGGCAACCGCGCGGCGGCTGCCGCGGACACGGCTGCCGATGCTGCGGCTTGCGATCGCCAACATCCACCGGCCGGGTGCGCTGACGCCGTCCGTCGTGCTGTCGCTGGGGCTCGGGCTCGCCGTGCTCGTCACCATCACCCAGATCGACGGCAATCTGCGCCGGCAATTCCTCGCGGCGCTTCCCGATCAGGCGCCGTCGTTCTTCTTCATCGACATTCCGAGCACGCAAGCCGAGCAGTTCGACCTCTATCTGCGCCAGATCGCGCCGGGTGCGAAGGTCGAGGACGTGCCGATGCTGCGCGGACGCATCGTCGCGGCGCGCGGCGTTCGCGCCGAGGAGCTCAAGCCGACCACCGATTCCGAATGGGTGCTGCAGAGCGACCGCGGCCTGACCTATACCGGCGAGCTACCGAAGGGTTCCAAGGTGGTCGAGGGCGAATGGTGGAGCGCGGACTATTCCGGCCCGCCGCTGGTCTCGATGGAGAAGAAGATCGCCGACGGATTAGGCCTCAAGCTCGGCGACGAAGTCGTGGTCAATGTGCTCGGCCGCGACATTCCGGCTAGAATCGGCAATCTGCGCACCATCGACTGGCAGGGACTCGGCATCAACTTCGTTCTCGTGTTCTCGCCGAACGCCTTCAAGGGCGCGCCGCACACCCACATCGCGACGCTGACGGAAGCGGGCGGAAATGCGGCAGGCGACGGCAAGATCATCAAGCAGGTCGCCGACGCCTACCCGATGGTGACGAGCGTGCGCGTACGCGAGGTGATGGAGACGGTCGGCTCGGTGGTGACCAATCTGGCGCTGGCCATTCGCGGCGCCAGCGCCGTGACCTTGATCTCGGCGATCCTGGTGCTGGGCGGGGCGCTCGCCGCCGGCCATCGCCACCGGGTCTACGATGCGGTGATCCTGAAGACGCTGGGCGCGACGCGGCTGCGGCTGCTGGGCGCCTATGCGCTCGAATATCTCCTGATCGGGCTCGCCACCGCATTGTTCGGCGTGATCTCCGGCAGCATCGCGGCCTGGATGATCGTGACGCGGCTGATGACGCTGAGCTTCGTCTGGCAGGCCGGCAGCGCGGCGGGCGTGGTGGCGGCCGCCCTGGTCGTCACGGTCGGGCTCGGGCTTGCCGGCACGCTGCTGGCGTTGAACAAAAAGCCCGCCACGGTGTTGCGGAATTTGTGACAAATTGAAGCGGAGGATCAAGCCGGGCGGAATCCCCCCGGTTTCCGCAATTAACCACATCGCTTGTCAGGCTCGCGTCAGGATCGCCGCCAAGGGCGACATTCAGCCGCGCGTGGAAGGTTGCAGCGAATGTGTTAGTTTCCCACATATCGAATGGGTTCGGAGCCCCGATTGTTAGCCAAAATTTAGTCGGTTGGCATCGGTATCCGAGATAGAATTTGACGAACCGGCGGCGTGGCGACCCTCATGCCGGACCGGACCAACCAACGGGAATTCGACCATGTCGGACCTAGACCGTAACTACGCTTCTCCTTTCGGCAGGGCCGCCGGGCGTGTTGACGCCGCGACGGTCGATGCCGGCCTGCGCGCCTATATGCTGCGCATCTACAACTACATGAGCATTGGCCTGGCCATCACCGGCCTTGCCGCGCTCGGCGTCTACATGGCTGCCGTAACAGACGTGCCGACCGCGGACGCCGTCCGCGTCGGCAAGCTGTTCCTGACGCCGTTCGGCTACGCGATGTTCGTCAGCCCGCTGAAGTGGCTGTTCATGCTCGCGCCGCTCGCCATGGTGTTCGTGATCTCGGCGGGCATCAACCGTCTCGCGCCCTCGACCGCCCAGATCCTGTTCTGGGTATTCGCGGCGCTGATGGGCATCTCGCTGTCGTCGATCTTCCTGGTGTTCACGCACACCTCGATCGTTCGGGTGTTCTTCATCACCGCGGCGACCTTCGGCGCGCTCAGCCTCTACGGCTACACCACCAAGCGTGACCTGACCGGGATGGGCTCGTTCCTGTTCATGGGCCTGATCGGCATCATCATCGCGAGCCTGGTGAACCTGTTCCTGGCGAGCTCGTTGCTGCAGTTCATCGTGTCGGTGGTCGGCGTGCTGGTGTTCGCGGGCCTCACCGCCTGGGACACCCAGCGACTGAAGAACGACTACATCTACGGCTACGCCTCGGCCGGCGGTGAGATCGCGGAGCGTGCGGCCATCACCGGCGCGCTGTCGCTGTACCTGAACTTCATCAACCTGTTCACGCTGCTGCTGCAGCTCCTCGGCCAGCGCGACTAAGCGCTCAACCGAGTGAACGACATGAACCCCGGCCGAAAGGCCGGGGTTTTTGTTTGGGCCGGGAAAGCGCCGTGCGCGCGTAGCCCGGATGGAGCGTAGCGCATCCGGGAAAGTCGAGCCCGCGGATGAACCTACCCCGGATTTCGCTGCGCTCCATCCGGGCTACGAGGACGGTCTTTCCCGGTCATTGCGAGCGGAGCGAAGCAATCCAGGAATCTCTCCGCGGAGGCAGCCTGGATTGCTTCGTCGCAAGAGCTCCTCGCAATGACGGCGTACGGGGATGCAGCGGTGCCCCTTCCAGCCATCGCGGGAAGGCTTTAGTCTTCTTTCCATGTCCGCACCTGAAATCAGGCCCGCCACCGAGGCCGACCTTCCCGCCATCACCGCCATCTACCAGCAGGCCGTCCGCGAGGGCACCGCGACGTTCGAGTTGGAGCCGCCTGAACTCTCGGAGATGACGCGCCGCTATCGCGCGCTGGTCGACGGCGGCTATCCCTATTTCGTCGCCATCCTCGACGGCCGCGTCGCGGGCTATGCCTATGCCGGCGCCTACCGGCCGCGGCCGGCCTATCGCTTCACGGTCGAGAACTCGATCTATCTCGACCCCTCCTTCCACCGTCGCGGCGTCGGCTCGTTGCTGCTGGACCGGCTGATCACCGAATGCGAGGCGCGCGGCTTCCGCCAGATGATCGCGGTGATCGGCGATTCCGCCAATGCCGGCTCGATCGGCGTGCACACCAAAGGCGGCTTCAAGATGATCGGCACCCATCCCAATGTCGGGCTGAAATTCGGCCGCTGGCTCGACACGGTGATGATGCAGCGCGACCTCGGCGAGGGCGCGAGGAGCGTGCCGGGGAAGTAGGTCTCATAGGGTGGGCAAAGCGGAGCGTGCCCACGATTTACGGCGATCGAGAAAGGACGTGGGCACGGCGCGGTGCGCCTTTGCCCACCCTACGGCACCGGACGTGTGGCTAGACCACCGCCAGTTTCCGATCGATCACCAGCAGCACGCGCTCCAGCTCGTGGCCGCGGCGCAGGATCAAGCCCGTCGCCGAGATCACGCTGTACATGCCCTGCTTGCGCGCCAGCCGCGGATCCTTCTCGATGCGATAGATCGGCACTTCCGAGGCACGGCGATAGACCGAGAACACGGCGCGATCCCTGAGGAAGTCGATGGCATAATCGCGCCACTCGCCGTCGGCGACCATGCGGCCGTAAAGATTGAGAATGCGGTGCAGCTCGAGCCGGTTGAAGGTCACCCGGTTCGACTGCTGGGCGCTGGCTGCGGCGGGACGCGCCGCCGCGCGCTGCTCGCTCGGATCAGCATCCTCCGACAGACTCATGGGAAGCGCGCCTCCTCGTCGCACGACATGATCGCGTCCGCGAAAACCGTCCCCGGAACCGCAGATCATGACAGTGATATGATTGCGCCAACCGTTCCCCGCTGCAAGGCTCTTGATGGAACTCGCTACTCAACTTATCGGAATGAGCGCACACGCAGGAGTGGAACTTCCTCGCGGCAAACCGTCACGGGATCGTTAGCAGGAATCATACTCTCGCCGCTTTTCCGCCCAGCGACTGCCGCCCTGCATTGCGAAAAGACTCACGTGCGTTGACCCGGTCCTTTCGGTTCCGGATTCCTCAGCCCCCAGCCCCCCGGGGTCGAACAGGATCGGGTCTGTACGCGCAACAAGGAGGGCCAACGCAAGTTGGTCCTTTTTTGTTTGTGTCGGAATGTTTCCGGCCGCGACCGATCTTCTCACCAAACATCCGCGCGAAGACTCGCTCTCCTCATCTTGAGGAGCGCGCTCCTGCGCGCGCTCTCTCCATGAGGAGTTAGTACGAGCGTAGCGCTAGAGAAATTCGAATCAGTGCAGCGACGTGTACGCCGCGCCCAGCATCGGGCCGGGCTTCTCTCGGCTGCCGTCCTGGACATAGACCACCGCGCCGTCGACGCCGTCGCGCGTGAGGTTCTCGATCGGCACCGTCCAGCTTTCCGAACGCCCGGTCCAGTCACCGACCTTGAGCAGGTTGCGCACCACGTTGTGATAGGTGACCTGCTGCCCGCGATTCTCGCCGCGGGAGATCGCGATCGGCACCGACTTGGCGATCGAGCAGATCCAGACCTCGCCATGCGAGGCTGCGGGCTCGTTGCTCGCGGCCACCGACACGTTGATCTGCTTGCCCGCGAGCGACATCGTCACCGGCACGCTCATCACGCCGGCGCCTTTGTCGGTCTTGCCGATGGCATTCTCGATGCCGGTACGGTCGCTGCCGATGACGTGAGTCGAGCCGTTGACCACGACCTGCGGCGTATAGACCTCGCGGTCGCCGCGCATGCGCGAATAGGCACGCTGGCGTGCAGAGAAGCGCGAATCCGCCAGCGTGTCCTTCCAACCCAGATAGTCCCAATAATCGATCGGCATGCTCAGCGCGATGATCGACGGGTCTTTGGAGAGATCGCCGATGATCTGGTCCGCGGGCGGACATGAGGAACAGCCCTGCGAGGTAAACAATTCGACAACGGCGCGGGGATCAGCCTGCGCAGGACGGATGACAGCGACGATCGCACAGATGCCGATAGCGCCCGACCAGAGGGCACCGGACCAACGTGAAACCAGATGAGAAGCCGTCATTGTTGTCATGTCGAACGCCGCACACCATTGCTCGTGGGAAGGGAGATCTTATCGCCGGACGGTCACCGTAGTCTTACGGGGCGCGGCACACTCGACCGCCCAGGCAGACCGTCCAAAGGGAGGTTTCCGCCGGGCGGGCCCATCTAAAGCATGCCGCAAACGCACGAAGGCGGCCTTGTGATAGGCCGCCTTCGTTTAACCTTCTACTCACGTCGCGGTGAGCCACCGTTCACAAATTCGCGCGCGAAAGCGCGGTAAGCGCGCTTTGCGCTGTTGTTCGAGCATGATCTTTCCGGAAAACCGCTGCGCACTTTTCCGGATCATGCTTTAGGCCGCGAGCTTGCGCAGCACGTAGTGCAGAATGCCGCCGTTCCGGTAGTAGTCGAGCTCGTCCAGCGTATCGATGCGGCAAAGCAGCGAAACGCGCTGCAACGAGCCGTCGCCGGAGACGATCTCCGCGGTCAGCTTCTGGCGGGGCTTCAGTTCGCCGACGAGACCGCGCAGCGTGACCTTCTCGTCGCCCTTGAGGCCGAGCGACGACCAGGAGGTACCCTCCTCGAACGTCAGCGGCAGCACGCCCATGCCGACCAGGTTGGAGCGGTGGATGCGCTCGAAGCTCTGGCAGATCACGGCGCGCACGCCGAGCAGACGCGTGCCCTTGGCAGCCCAGTCGCGCGAGGAGCCGTTGCCGTATTCGGCACCGGCGAACACCACCAGCGGCACCTGCTCCTGCTGGTACTTCATCGCGGCGTCGTAGATCGACATCTGCTCGCCGTCGGGCCAGTGCTTGGTGAGACCGCCTTCCGGAATGTTGCCGTCGGCGCCCTTGAGCATGAAGTTCTTGATGCGGATGTTGGCGAAGGTGCCGCGCATCATCACTTCATGGTTGCCGCGGCGCGTGCCGTACTGGTTGAAGTCGGCCGGACGCACCTGGTGCTCGCTGAGATATTTTCCGGCGGGCGAGGTAAGCTTGATCGAGCCGGCCGGCGAGATGTGGTCGGTGGTGATCTTGTCGCCGAACATGGCGAGGATGCGCGCCTCGACGATGTCGGTGACCGGCTCCGGCTCCTTCTTCATGCCGTCGAAATAGGGCGGGTTCTGCACGTAGGTCGAAGACATGTTCCAGCGATAGGTCTCGCTCTCGACCGTCTTGATCTTGCGCCAGTTGGTATCGCCCTTGAACACGTCGGCATACTTCTTCTTGAAGATCGACGCGGTCACGAACTTCTTCATGAAGGCGTTGATCTCCTTCGTCGTCGGCCAGATGTCCTTGAGGTACACCGGCTTGCCGTCCTTGCCCTCGCCGAGCGGCTCGACCGCGAGGTTCTTGGTGACGCTGCCCGCGAGCGCGTGGGCGACGACCAGCGGCGGCGAAGCTAGATAGTTCGCCTGCACGTCCGGCGAGACACGGCCTTCGAAATTGCGGTTGCCGGAGAGCACGGCAGCCGCGACGATGCCGTTGTCGTTGATGGACTTCGAGATCTCCTCAGGCAGCGGACCGGAATTGCCGATGCAGGTGGTGCAGCCGAAGCCGACCAGGTTGAAGCCGACCTTGTCGAGATCCTTCTGCAGACCGGAATCGGCGAGATAGCCCGCGACGACCTGGCTGCCCGGGGCGAGCGAGGTCTTCACCCACGGTTTTGCTTTCAGGCCCTTCGCGGCGGCATTACGAGCCAGCAGACCGGCGCCGATCAAGACGCTCGGGTTCGAGGTGTTGGTGCAGGAGGTGATGGCGGCGATCACGACGTCGCCATGACCGATCTCGAAGTTCTTGCCTTCGACGGCAAAGCGCTTCGCCGGCTCTTCGGCCTTCTTGTACTCGGTGCCGAGCGCAAGCGAGAAGCCTTCGGCAACCGACGGCAGCGCGATGCGGCCTTCGGGGCGTTTCGGACCGGCCATCGACGGCACGACGTCGGCGAGATCGAGCGTCAGCGTTTCCGTGAACACCGGATCGGCCGACTTGGCAGTGCGGAACAGCCCTTGCGCCTTGGCGTAGGCCTGCACCAGCGCAACGCGCGGCGCGGCGCGCCCCGACGTCTTGAGATAATCGATCGCGGCGGCATCGACCGGGAAGAAGCCGCAGGTCGCGCCGTATTCGGGCGCCATGTTGGCGATGGTGGCCTTGTCGGCAACGGAGAGATTGTCGAGGCCGGGGCCGAAGAATTCGACGAACTTGCCGACGACGCCGAGCTTGCGCAGCATCTGCGTCACGGTCAGCACGAGGTCGGTCGCGGTGACGCCTTCCTTCATTGCGCCCTTCAGCTTGAAGCCGACGACGTTGGGCAGCAGCATCGACAGCGGCTGGCCGAGCATGCAGGCTTCCGCCTCGATGCCGCCGACGCCCCAGCCGAGCACGGCGAGACCGTTGACCATGGTGGTGTGGGAATCGGTACCGACCAGCGAGTCAGGGTATGCGACCTCGAAGGTGCCGGTCTTCTTGCCGACCGTCATCTTCTCCTTCTTGGTCCAGACCGTCTGGGAGAGATATTCGAGATTGACCTGGTGGCAGATGCCGGTACCGGGCGGCACGACGGAGAAGTTTGTGAACGCCTTCTGGCCCCACTTCAGGAACTCGTAGCGTTCCTGGTTCTGCTTGTATTCCTCGGCGACGTTCTTGCCGAAAGCCTTGTTGTCACCGAAGAAGTTCACGATCACGGAGTGGTCGATGACGAGATCGACCGGTACCAGCGGATTGATCTTCTCGGCATCGCCGCCGAGCTTCTGCATCGCGTTGCGCATCGCGGCAAGGTCCACCACCGCGGGCACGCCGGTGAAGTCCTGCATCAGCACGCGCGCCGGGCGGAAAGCGATCTCATGCTCCAGCGATTTCTTGCGCAGCCATTTCGAGACGGCGACGATGTCCTCTTTCTTGACCGAACGCCCGTCCTCGTTGCGCAGCAGATTCTCGAGCAGCACCTTCATCGAATAGGGAAGTTTGGAAATTCCCTTCAGACCATTCTTCTCGGCCGTGGGCAGGCTGTAATAGACATAGGTCTTGGCGCCGACCTTGAGGGTCTTTTTGCATTTGAAGCTGTCGAGCGAGGTCATGTAGGAAATCCCAATGGTTAGTTATACCCGGCAGGGTATCTTAACACCGTCAGCGTATCAGGCTGGGCCGCTTGCAGGGGCAGGTTGAGTTGCTGCATCAAGTAGTTCCGGGCTTATAGAAGCTTTCTAACCGCACCGCCACAGCCACAATCGTGCCGCAGCAATCGCGAGCCAAAAATTCCCATGCGCTACCCCAAGTTTTCCTGAGGCCCGGCTTTGAGTGACTTGAAACGAGGCGAGATGCAGCTCTCCGGACACGGGGTCGCCTGCGTGCGCGGCGGCCGCGAGGTGTTTGCCGGGCTCGATTTCGAGGCTGTCGCTGGCGAAGCCGTGGCCGTCGTCGGGCGCAACGGATCGGGCAAGACCTCGCTGCTGCGGCTGATCGCGGGCCTGCTGGTGCCGGCGGGAGGCAGGATCGCGCTGGAGGGCGGCGATGGCGAGCTGACGCTGCCCGAGCAGTGCCACTATCTCGGCCATCGCGATGCCCTGAAGCCGGCGCTCAGCGTGGCGGAAAATCTGGCATTCTGGGCCGATTTTCTCGGCGGCGAGCGCCTGGACGCGGCCGAAAGTCTCGCCACCGTCGGGCTCGACCATGCCACCCATCTGCCCGCCGGCTTCCTGTCCGCCGGCCAGCGCCGCCGGCTATCGCTGGCTCGTCTGTTGACCGTCCGCCGCCCGGTCTGGCTGCTGGACGAGCCAACCAACGCGCTCGACACCGCTGGCCAGGACATGTTCGGCGGCTTGATGCGCCAGCATTTGGCGCACGGTGGCCTGATCATCGCGGCGACCCATGCGCCGCTAGGGATCGAATCGCGGGAGTTGCGGATCGGGGAAATGACATGAGGCGGAGGGACCCTCAGTTTTTCGAACGGCAAAGCTCCGCTCTCGCACCCAGGAAGCAGCCATTGCCGCAGACTCCCTCGCCTCTCCCGCTTGCGGGAGAGGTCGGCGCGCAGCGCCGGGTTAGGGTTCTCTCCTCTGGGGGAATCTTCGTTGTCGAGACACCCTCTCCCCAACCCTCCCCCGCACGCGGGGGAGGGAGCGCACCGCCGTTGGAGCGCGAAAGGGCCATCCCATGACCGCCCTGTCCGCCCTCATTCGCCGGGACATCCGGATCGCGCTCCGCGTTGGTGGCGGCGCGCTGATCGGCGTGCTGTTCTTCCTGACCGTGGTGGTGCTGATGCCGTTCGCGGTCGGGCCGGATCTGGCGCTCCTGTCGCGGCTGGGGCCGGCCATTCTCTGGCTCGGCGCGCTGCTGGCGAGCCTGCTCACCCTCGACCGGCTGTTCATGGCCGACCACGAGGACGGCTCGCTCGACCTGATCACGATGAGCCGGACGCCGCTGGAACTCGCCTGCGCCGCCAAGGCGCTGGCGCATTGGCTGGCCGCTGGCCTGCCGCTGATTGTCGCAACCCCCGTGCTCGGCCTCTTGCTCAACCTCGACATGGTTGCGACCGGGGCGGTGGCGCTGACGCTGCTGGCGGGCACCCCGGCCCTGACGTTTACCGGCATGATCGGCGCGGCGCTGGCGGTGACACTGCACCGCGGCGGACTGCTGATGGCGGTGCTGGTGCTGCCGCTGTCGATTCCCGTCCTGATTTTCGGCGTGGCGGCCTCGCAGGCCGTGATCGTCGGTCCCATGACGTTCGGCGCGCCGTTCTCGATCTTGTGCGCGCTGTCCCTGGTCAGCCTCGTGGTCGGCCCCTTCGCAGCCGCAGCGAGCTTGCGGCATGGACTTGACTGAGATGGGCGCGATTGAGATGGGCTCGACTGACCTTGACCCCGATCAACTTTCGTCCCTCGCTTTCGTGCTGATTGCCTGAGCGGCCACCGATGATTATCACGGTACCATGTCACTGATCGACCTCGCCAACCCGACCCGGTTCCTCGCGCTGACAGCGCGGGTGTTGCCGTGGCTCGCGGCCGCGACAATCATCCTGCTCGCGATCGGCCTCTACCAATCCGCAAACGCGCCGGACGACTATCAGCAGGGCGCGACCGTCAAGATCATGTTCATCCACGTGCCCAATGCCTGGCTGTCGATGTTCGTCTGGGGCGTGATGAGCATCGCCTCCCTGGGCACGCTGGTGTGGCGTCATCCGCTGGCGGACGTTGCCGCCAAAGCCGCAGCGCCGATCGGCGCCTCCTTCACCTTCCTCGCGCTGCTCACGGGCTCGCTGTGGGGCCGGCCGATGTGGGGCACCTATTGGGAATGGGATGCGCGGCTCACCTCGGTGCTGATCCTGTTCCTGATGTATCTCGGCCTGATGGCGCTGTGGCGCGCAGTCGACGATCCCTCGCGCGCGGCGCGCGCCGCCGCCGTGCTGACCCTGGTCGGCGCGATCAACCTGCCGATCATCAAGTTCTCGGTCGACTGGTGGAACACGCTGCACCAGCCGGCCTCGGTGATGCGCATGGGCGGCTCGGCGCTGGACAAATCGTTCCTGATTCCGCTGCTGGTGATGGCGATCGCATTCACGCTGCTGTTCGTCACGCTGCACCTGGCGGCGATGCGCAACGAGATCCTGCGCCGCCGCGTCCGTTCCCTGCAGATGATGCAGGCGAGCCGTGTCGCGTTCTCGAGCGAAGCGGGCACCGGTTCGCGCGGACAAAACGCGTCGAAAGAAGTTGGGGCCGCAGGATGATGTCGCTCGGTCCTTATGCATCCTTCATCGTGACGTCCTATGCCGCAGCGGCCGTCGTGGTCGCGATCCTGATCGGCTGGATCGTGCTCGACCATCGCAACCAGACGCAGCGCCTGCGCGAGCTCGACCGCAGCGGCATCACCCGCCGCTCCGGCCGCGGCGCCATGGACGCGTCATGAGCGAACAATCGACCTCCGCACCGCCGCAGCGCCGCACCTTCCTGATGGTGCTGCCGCTGATTGCCTTCATTGGCCTTGCGATGCTGTTCTGGTTCCGGCTCGGCAGCGGCGATCCCTCGCGGATTCCCTCCGCGCTGATCGGCCGCCCCGCGCCGCAGACCGTGCTGCCGCCGCTCGAGGGATTGCAGGCTGACAACGCGCCGGTGCCGGGGCTCGATCCTGCCGCCTTCAAGGGCAAGGTCAGCCTCGTCAATGTCTGGGCGTCCTGGTGCGTGCCTTGTCATGACGAAGCACCGCTCCTGACCGAACTGGCAAAAGACAAGCGCTTCCAGCTGGTCGGCATCAATTACAAGGACGCGGCCGACAATGCGCGCCGCTTCCTCGGCCGCTACGGCAACCCGTTCGGCCGCGTTGGCGTGGACGCCAACGGCCGTGCCTCGATCGAATGGGGCGTCTACGGCGTTCCCGAGACCTTCGTCGTCGGGCGCGAAGGCACCATCGTCTACAAGCTGGTCGGCCCGGTCACGCCGGACAATCTGCGGACGGTGTTGTTGCCGCAGATGGAGAAGGCGTTGAAGGCGGGAAGCTGATTGCCGCTCTCGTGCCGCACACTCAACTGTCATCGCCCGACTTGATCGGGCGATCCAGTATTCCAGAGACGTCAATCGTTTACGGAGAGGCCGCGGCGTACTGGATGCCCCGGTCAAGCCGGGGCATGACAGCGGTATGTGGGGCGAACGCTTCGCTACCCCTTCCTGACATCGCCCGCTTCGGCCTCGCTTGCCTCCAGCGACACCGGCTCGAGGTGATAGCGCTTGGTCAGCGGCATCTGGGCGATGGCGAAGATCATCGTGATCGGGGTCACGCCGAACACCTTGAAGTTGACCCAGAAGTCCGTGCTTTGGGTGCGCCAGACGATCTCGTTCAGGATGGCCATGCCGGCGAAGAACAGCGCCCAGCGCAGCGTGAGGATGCGCCAGCCCTGCGGCGTCAAATTGAACATCTGGTCGAACATCACGGCGATGAAGGAGCGGCCGAACAAAAGGCCACCGCCGAGGATCGCGGCGAACAGGCCGTAGATGATGGTCGGCTTGACCTTGATGAAGGTCTCATCGTGCAACACCAGCGTCAGCGTGCCGAACACCAGCACGATCACGCCTGTGACGATCGCCATGATCGGGATGTGACGCGTCACCACATAGGACGCGACCATCGCCGCCACGATCGCGACCATGAAGGCGCCGGTGGCCGCGAACAGATTGAACTTGGCATTGACGAAGAAGAACACGAGCAGCGGACCGAGCTCGGTCGCCAGCTTGAACAGCGGATGCGGCTGGGTCTTGTCCATTACCTGACCTTCGTTGCTGTCATCACCCGCGAAGGCGGGTGATCCAGTATTCCGAGGCGCCTCGATCGATAACTGGCGGCGCGGCGTACTGGATGCCCCGCCTACGCGGGGCATGACAAAAGAAACCTATGACTCGATTCCAGCGATGGCGCGGGCGAAGTCGCGCGCGGTGAACGGCGCGAGATCGTCGACGCCTTCGCCGACGCCGATGAAATGCACCGGCAGTTTGAATTTCTCCGCGAGCGCCACCAGAATGCCGCCGCGCGCGGTGCCGTCGAGCTTGGTCATCACGAGGCCGGTGACCCCCGCGGTGCGATGGAAGGCCTCGACCTGCGACAGCGCATTCTGGCCGACGGTGGCGTCGAGCACCAGCAGCACGGCATGCGGCGCAGTGTCATCCACCTTGCGGATCACGCGCACGACCTTTTCGAGCTCGTTCATCAGCTCGGCCTTGTTTTGCAAGCGACCGGCGGTGTCGATCAGGAGCACGTCGACGCTCTGTTCCTTCGCCGCGGTCAGCGCGTTGAAGGCGAGGCTCGCCGAATCCGAGCCCTGCGCCCCGGCGATGACCGGTGTCTTCGTGCGTTCGCCCCAGACCTTCAGCTGCTCGATCGCGGCTGCGCGAAACGTGTCGCCGGCGGCCAGCATCACCTTGCGGCCTTCGGATGCGAATTTTTGCGAGAGCTTGCCGATCGTGGTGGTCTTGCCGGAGCCGTTGACCCCGACCACCAGAATCACGAACGGCTTCCTGGCCGTGTCGATTTCCAGCGGCCTCGCCACCGGCGCCAGCACCTTCTCGACCTCGGTCGCGACGACATCCTTCACCTCGTCCGCCGAGATCGCCTTGTCGTAGCGGCCGGTGCCGACCGCATCGGCAATCCGGACCGCGACGGAAGTGCCGAGATCGGCGCGCAGCAGCACATCCTCGATGTCATCGAGCATGGCGCGGTCGAGCTTGCGCTTGGTGACGAGGTCGGCGACCGCGGTCCCGAGCGAGGACGAGGTGCGCTTCAGCCCGTTGGACAGGCGGCGCCACCAGCTCAGCTTGGGGGGATCTGACGTGGTATCGTTCATGGTGGCGGTGTGTTAGCCGTTCCCGCTGTTAAACGAAAGACTTGACCCGAAGGTCCTGCAATTGCTCGATGTTCCCGAATTGACAGCCGATGAGATCCTGGCCCGCGTGCTCCATCGCGACGGCTTGATGCTGATCATCGACAAGCCGTCCGGCCTGCCGGTGCATCGCGGCCCCAAGGGCGGCGCCAATCTGGAGGACTCCTTCGGCGCGCTATGTTTCGGCCTGCCGCGGCCGCCGGTGCTGGCCCACCGGCTGGACAAGGACACCTCCGGCTGCCTCGTGCTCGGCCGCCATCGCAAGGCGACGGCCTCGCTCGGCCTCCTCTTCAAGCACGGCAAGATCGGCAAGACCTATTGGACCGTGGTCGAGGGCGGCCCCACCGAGGACGAAGGGACCATCGACATGCCGCTCGGCCGGCTCAATGCCGAACGCGGCTGGTGGCAGAAGCCCGACCCCGAGGGCCAGAAGGCGATCACGAACTGGAAGGTGATGGGCCGGGGCGAGGGCTTTGCCTGGCTCGCCATGGAACCGGTCACGGGGCGGACCCACCAGCTGCGGGTGCATTCGTCCGCGACCGGCTGGCCGATCTTCGGCGATAACATTTACGGCAACGGCCCGCGCTTCGGCGAGCCGAAGCTGCACCTGCATTCCCGCGAGATCGTGGTGCCGATCTCCCGGAACAAGGAGCCGATCCGCGTCGTCGCGCCGGCCCCGCCCCACATGCACGAGAAGCTCCGTGCCTGCGGGTGGAACGGGGAATAGTGTTAACCTCTCCCGCTTGCGGGAGAGGTCGCACCGAAGGCGCGGGTGAGGGCTTTTTCCTCATGGGGGTTATCCCATTGCGGAGACACCCTCTCCCCAGCCCTCTCCCGCAAGCGGGAGAGGGAGCCCACTGCCCTCGCCGCGAGGCCCCCATGGTTTACCAAACCTTCAGTGCTCGCCTCTAATGATAGCGGTTGCTTAGAACAACTTCTGTAACCGCTCAGGACGAGCAAGGCGTGATGTCCAAGGCCGAGCTATCGATCATCGACGAGGTCGAATCCGCCATTCGAGCAGGCTCGGCGGAAAAGGGCCTGGAAACCGCCCGGCGCGTCACCGATCTGTTCCTCTCCTCCGCCGGCAGTTTCGACGACGAGCAGATCGCGCTGTTCGACGAAGTGCTCGAGCGCCTGATCGGCACCATCGAGCTGCGCGCACTTGCCGACATGGGCGCACGCATCGCGCTGGCCGAGATCAGCGCACAACTGGCGCCGATCGCGCAGGCGCCGCCCTCCGTGATCCGCCGCCTCGCCAGCAATGACGAGATCCGCATCGCCGGTCCCGTGCTGCAGGAATCCGCCCGCCTCGACGACGGCGAGCTGGTGAAGATCGCATCATCCAAAGGCGAGCCGCATCTGCTTGCGATGGCTGGCCGCTGGTGGCTGAAGGAGATCGTCACCGACGCGTTGCTGGCGCGCCGCTATCCCAGCGTCAACCGGCGGCTCGCCACCAATCCCGGCGCGCGCGTTTCCGGAAACGGATTCGCCGTCATGGTCGGGCAAGCCGAGGCGGACCCCGAACTTGCCGTCAGCATCGGCGTCCGCGTCGACCTGCCGTCGGAGCTGCGCCGCCGATTGCTGCAATCGGCGACCGATGCCGTGCGCGCCCGCCTGTTGTCGCGCGCGCCGCCGCATCTGTTCGAGGAAATCCAGAGCGCGATCACGGCCATCGCCGTCGGCGTCGAGCGCGAGATGTCGGGCGTCCGCGAATTCGAAGGTGCCAAACGCGCGATTGCAATGCTCAAGGCAACCGGCCAGCTCAATGAGGCGACGCTGTTCGGCTTCGCCAGGCAACGGCGTTATGAGGAGACCGCCGCCGCGCTGGCAGCGCTGTCCGGATCGACGGTCGAAGTCATTCGCCCGCTGATGCAGAGCCTGCGCGACGACGGCCTGCTGGTGCCGTGCAAGGCGGCGCAGCTCAGCTGGGAAACCACCACCGCCGTGCTCGAAAGCCGCTTTGCGACCGGCGCGATGAAGCCGGCGGATCTCGCACGCGCGCAAGGTCACTATGCGCACATGGCGCCGGAGAATGCGCGGCGAACGCTGCGGTTCTGGCAGGTGCGGGCGTCGTAGGCGAGTACTGTTCGCCAAACTAACGGTGTCATCCTCCGCGAAAGCGGGGGATCCAGTATTCCAGAGACGTCAGTGAGATTCGGAGAAGCCGCCGCGTACTGGGTCGCCCGGTCAAGCCGGGCGACGACAGCGCGCTAGACAATCAACCGCTCACCATCACTGCCGGCGATTCTGAGCGGCACCACGCTCCCGACCCGCTCGCCCGCAATCGCCACCGGCAGATAGTGCTGGGTGCGGCCTGCCCCCTCGCTCTCGATCAACACATCCCGCGTCGCGCCGTTCTCCGCTTGCAGTCTTCGCCGCAATGCCGCTTCGCCAGCCGCGCGCAGCCGCTTCGCGCGTTCCTTGATCGCACCGCCCGCAACCTGCGGCATCTTTGCAGCCGGCGTGCCGGGACGGGGCGAGTAGGGAAAGACGTGCAGGAATGTCAGGCCGCATTCTTCGACGAGATCGAGCGAGCGTGAAAACATCTCCTCGCTCTCGGTCGGGAAGCCCGCGATGATGTCGGCGCCGAAGGCGATGTCCGGGCGCAGCCGGCGCACCTGGTCGCAGAACGCGATCGCATCCTGCCGCGAATGCCGCCGCTTCATGCGCTTCAGAATCATGTCGTCGCCGGATTGCAGCGAAAGGTGCAGATGCGGCATCAGCCGCGCATCATCAGCGATGGCATCGAGCAGATCGTCATCCGCCTCGATCGAATCGATCGAGGAGATGCGCAGGCGCTTCAGCTCCGGCACGTGCCGCAAAATCTGCTTCGTCAACATGCCGAGTTTCGGCGCGCCGGGCAGGTCGGCACCGTAGCTGGTGAGGTCGACGCCGGTCAGCACGATCTCGGCATGGCCGCGCTCGGCCAGTGTCCGCACCTGCTCGACCACCGCGCCCATGGGCACCGAGCGCGAATTGCCGCGACCGTAGGGAATGATGCAGAAGGTGCAGCGATGGTCGCAGCCATTCTGCACCTGAACGAATACGCGCGGCAGGCCACTCGCATAGCCGGCGATGAGATGCGGCGCCATCTCCCGGATAGCCATGATGTCGCTGACGGCGATCTTCTCGCTGGTACCGAGATCGAACGCATCGCGGGCCTCGCGCCAGGCCTGCCTGCGCATCTTGTCGTCATTGCCGACGACGCGATCGACCTCGGTCATATCGGCGAACATGCCGCTTTGCGTCTGCGCCGCGCAACCGGTGACGACGATGCGCGCACCCGGCCGTTCGCGCTTCAGCTTGCGGATCGATTGCCGGGCCTGCGCCACCGCCTCATTGGTGACGGCGCAGCTGTTGATGACGATGGTGTCGACGAGGCCCGCGCCCTCGGCCTCACGGCGGATCACCTCGGCCTCGAAGGCATTGAGGCGGCAGCCGAAGGTGACGATGTCGACGGCCATCAGCCAACCGGCGCGAACAGCGCCGGATCGAAGGTGTCCTCATATTCGAAGGTCGCTGTGCCCGTCATCAGCACGTGGTCGTCGCGCTCGCGCCATTCGATGCCGAGCTTGCCGCCGGGCAGCGTGATCTCGACATTGCGCTCGACACGCTTCAGGCGCGCCGCGGCAACCGCCGTGGCGCAGGCCGCCGAGCCGCAGGCCTTGGTCAGGCCGGCACCGCGTTCCCAGGTGCGGATCGTGATGTGCTTATCATCGACGATATGGGCGAGCGTGATGTTGGCGCGCTCCGGGAAGATCGGATGGTTTTCGAGCAGCGGACCGAAACGCTCGAGATCGTAGGCATGGACGTCGTCGACCCAGAAGATCGCATGCGGATTGCCCATGCTCACCACGGAGGGCGAATGCAGGATCGGCTTGTCGATCGGCCCGATCTGCAATTCGATGTAGCGGGTGTCGCGGAACTCTTCCGCCAGCGGAATGTCCTGCCAACCGAACTTCGGCGCCCCCATGTCGACGGTGTAGAGATCCGGCGCGGGACCCTGCCAAGCATTGAGTAGCCCAGCTTCCGTCTCGAACGTCGCATTGGTCTGGCCGCTCTTCTCGAAGATCCGGCGGACCACGCAGCGCATGCCGTTGCCGCAGGCGCCGGCCTCCGAGCCGTCATTGTTGTAGATGCGGATGAAGGCCTCGGTGCCGCCGAGCCGCGGCTTCTGAAGCACCATGAGCTGGTCGTAGGCCACGCCGCCGTTCGCGGACGCCACCGCGCGCGCGTCGTCCGGCGTCACCTTTGCCGTGGACTCGCGCATGTCGACAACGACGATCTCGTTGCCGATGCCGTTCATCTTGGCAAATGCGTGGTTGGCCAGCGCGCTCATGAAAATTCCCGAATTTCGCCTGCCTTATATGGCCATCATTGCCGGCTTGGCCAGTGTTTTGCCACCGGTCGCCAAGGGGCTGTCAGGAGGCCTGCCATGACGCATCTGTCATGGGACGAATTTGGCGCTCGCGTGTTAGAACGGCGCGTTCGCGCGAGCCGGGGCGCGGCCGGGCGCAAAGACGGATTTAGGCCTTGGTGGTTAAGGCCTTGGGGAGAATAAAATGTTCAGGTTTCGTCGTCTCGCTCTGGCCGCGCTGATCCCGGCAGCGGCCTTGTCGCTTGGCCTGCCTGAGGCTCTGGCGCAGACCCCGAGCCCGGCACCGGCCGCCTCGGCAAGTCCCTCGCCGGCCCCATCGGCGTCCCCCGCTCCGGCCGCAAGCGCCTCACCGGCGCCTGCGGCAACGCCCTCACCTGCGCCATCGCCGGCGGCTAGCGCTTCGCCTGCCCCGACCACGTCGCCCTCGCCCGCAGCCAGCGCCTCCCCCAGCCCGGCGACTCCGCCGCCTGCCGCGGCCGCAACGCCCGCTCCGGTGCAGACCGCCGATCCCTTTGGCCTCGAGACCGCGCTGGAGTCCAGGAAGGTCGTGATGGTCAAGGGCACTGCCAATTGGGATTCGGCCTTCGACACGCTGGTCGACGCCTTCAAGGCGCTGAACACGCTGCTGGACAAGCAGGGCATCAAGCACGCCGGCAATTCGATGATCGTTTACACCTCGACCGACGACACCGGCTTCACCTTCCTGGCCGAGATCCCGGTCGATCAGGATCCCAAGAGCTTGCCCAAGGACATGAGCATCGGCAAATCGCCGGAGGGCAAGGCGCTGAAATTCGTCCATCGCGGTTCCTACGACAACATGGACAACACCTATGAGGCGATCACCAATCACCTCGACGACAAGAGACTGGAAGCCAAGGACACCTTCATCGAGGAATACCTTACCGATCCCCTGAAGACCGCTGAGGACAAGCTCGTGATCAACGTTTTCGTGCCGCTGAAGTGAGAATGATGAAAAAGCCTGCCGTACTCGTTACTTCCCTCGCCACCGTTTTCGTCACGCTGTTGGCAGCACCTGCGCTCGCCGATGATTTCCCGTCCGCCATTTCGGTGAGCGGCGAGGCCCATGTTTCCGTAGCGCCGGATCTCGCGCAGATCGATGCCGGCGTTGCCAATGACGCCAAGACGGCGAAGGAAGCTTCCGATGCCAACAACGCGGCCATGGGCAAGGTGCTGCTGGCGCTGAAGGGCGCCGGCGTTGCGGAGAAGGACTACCAGACCTCGCGGCTATCGCTGCAGCCGCAATACGGCCAGAACAAATCTACCGGCGCATCTCCGGTGGTCGGCTTCCGCGCCTCCAACCGCGTCACCGTAAAAATTCGCGACGTGACCAAGGTCGCCGGCATCATCGATACGCTGGTCAGCGCCGGTGCCAACGATATCGGCAATATTTCCTTCGAGGTGACGCAGGCCTCAAAGCTGCTCGACGATGCCCGCGAGCAGGCGGTCGCCGATGCACGGCGCAAGGCCGAAGTTTACGCCCGGGCCACCGGTGTCACGCTGGGTGCGCCGCTCAGTGTCACGGAAGGCGGTGGCCCAGTGCCGCTGTTCAAGGGCCGCATGGCGGCGCCGATGGCGGCAGCGCCCCAGGCCGCGGTCGCGCCGGGCGAGGAAACGCTGTCGGTGACGGTGAATGTGAGCTGGGCGATTAAGCCCAAAGAGCAATAGGTCTCGTGTCCCGGACGCGCTGCGGCACGCAGTGACGCTGCGCAGAGCCGGGACCCAGGAAGCAACACGGTACATCGTTGTGACATGGGCCCCGGCTCTGCAGCGCACCGTCGAAGAGACGCTGCGCTGCGTCCGGGGCACGGGCGGTGTGTGCGAAGAAAGCTAAATCTCCACCACCTGCCCCGGCTTCATCGCCACGAACCGCTCCTGCGGAAGTTTCGCCGCATCCAGCGCCTCGACCAGCGCCTTCGCCGGCGCGTCGATCGCCTCGTCCGTCAGCTGGAACGTGCCGTGATGATGCCCGAGCGCGGCCTCGGCGCCGCAATCAGCCAACGCCTTTACCGCATCCTCCGGATTCATGTGCTGGTCGCGCATGAACCAGCGCGGCTCGTAGGCGCCGATGGGGAGGATCGCCAGGCGCAGGGGGCCGTGCTTCTCGGCGACGCGACGAAAATGCGTGCCGTCGCCATAGCCGGAATCGCAGACGACGTAGATCTTCCCCGCAGGCGTCTCCAGCACAAAGCTCGCCCACAGCGCCTTGTTGCGATCGAACATGCCGCGCGCCGTCCAGTGCCGCGTCGGCACCAGATGCACGGCGATGCCACCACCGAGCTCGACGCGGTCGTGCCAGTCGAAGGCTTCCACCTTGATCGTGGAATCCCAGCTGCGCATCGTCACGTCGTTGCCGAGCGGGGTGACCACGCGCGGACCAAAGTTCTTCGCGAGGCGCGACAAGGTCGCGATGTCGAGATGGTCGTAATGGCCGTGCGAGACCAGCACGACATCGATCTTCGGCAACTTCTCGAAGGCGATGCCGGGATCGTTGTGCCGCTTCGGCCCGGCCCAGGCGACCGGCGAGACCCGCTCCGACCAGACGGGATCGACCAGAATGTTGAGGCCGCCGGTCTGGATCAGCCAGCTGGCGTGGCCGACGAAGGAGAGCCGCACGTTGTCGCCGTCGACACACGCCGGCGGGGTATCGGCGTGGGGGCTGGGGGCCCAGTCGGGCCAAGTGGCGCGCTGTCCCCGGCCGCCTAATTGCCAACGTAGCACCTCGCCGAGCGATCTCGGCGGCGCCCCGTCGGGATCGAAGAAGGTCAAGCCGTCGAAATGGTCGGAGACCGGGCCGTCGTAGGTTTTCATTCGGGACATCCAGAGGGAGGGCACGCCGACCAGCGCGCCGGCCCCGGCGAGCAGTCCGAACAAGTGGCGGCGGGTGATCGGCACGGCGGGTTTCAGCGATGGTAACGGAGGCGGGTCATCACCTCTATATGGGTGGACCCCAGAGAAAAGGAACCGGCCGCAAAAAGCCCGCCGGTTTCAGGGCTTTGACCTGGCAAAGGCACCCCGACGCCCCAACTTTCCTTGACTTTTGGGCGGGAGCGGCGTTTAACCCCGCCACTTTCTCGGAAAGACTTTCTTTTCGACCCGCCGACTGGCCCTGGAGGCCAGAGGTCAACGCCCGACAGCGCTGTGCGCCCTCGGGCGTAAAGGTGTTTGGAAGATTGCTTATCAAGGAAGTGGTCATCGCCCGACTTGATCGGGCGATCCAGTATCCCAGAGGCGGCTCGGCTGGAACCGAGGCGCCGCGGCGTACTGGATGCCCCGGTCAAGCCGGGGCATGACAGTGTGAACGCGGCAACCCTGCGCGAGCAGGACAAGGGACAATTGCATTGTTCGACAATCTGTCGGAACGGCTTGGTGGCATTCTCGATCGTCTGACGGGGCGCGGTGCGCTGACCGAAAAGGACGTCGATGCCGCGATGCGCGAGGTACGCCGCGCGCTGCTGGAGGCCGACGTCGCGCTGGAAGTGGTGCGCAGCTTCACCGAGCGCGTCCGCGAGCAGGCGATCGGCGCCACCGTCGTCAAGTCGGTGACCCCCGGGCAGATGGTGGTCAAGATCGTCCATGACGAGCTGATCAACACGCTCGGCGCCGAAAGCCAGACCATCGACGTCAATTCCGTGCCGCCGGTGCCGATCATGATGGTCGGCCTGCAAGGCTCCGGTAAGACCACGACCACCGCGAAACTCGCCCGCCGCCTGGTCCAGCGCGACAAGCGCAAGGTGCTGATGGCCTCGCTCGACGTCTACCGTCCGGCGGCGATGGAGCAGCTGGCCGTGCTCGGCCGCGATCTCGATATTCCGACCTTGCCGATCGTCGCGGGTCAGCAGCCGCCGCAGATTGCGAAGCGCGCGCTGGAAGCCGGCAAGCTCGGCGGCTACGACATCGTGCTGCTCGACACCGCCGGCCGCACCACGCTCGACGAAGAGATGATGGCGGAGGCCGCCGCAATCAAAGCTGCCGCCAATCCGCACGAAGTGCTGCTGGTCGCGGACTCACTCACCGGCCAGGACGCGGTGAACCTCGCGCGCGCGTTCGATCAGCGCGTCGGCCTCACCGGTATCGTTCTCACACGTGTGGACGGCGATGGCCGCGGCGGCGCCGCGCTGTCGATGCGCGCGGTCACTGGCAAGCCGATCAAGCTGATCGGCACCGGCGAAAAGACCGATGCGCTGGAAGATTTCCATCCCGACCGTATCGCCGGCCGCATTCTCGGCATGGGCGACGTGGTCTCGCTGGTCGAACGTGCCGCCGCCAACATCGACGCCGAAAAGGCCGCGCGCACTGCCGAGCGCATGCGCAAGGGTCAGTTCGACCTCAACGACATGCGCGAGCAGCTGTCGCAGATGGCCAATATGGGCGGCATCAGCGGGCTGATGGGCATGATGCCCGGCATCTCCAAGATGAAGAACCAGATCGCGGCGGCCGGCATCGACGACAAGATCTTGAAGCGCCAGGTCGCGATCATCGATTCCATGACGCGCGACGAGCGCCGTCATCCCGACCTGCTCAAGGCCAGCCGCAAGAAGCGTATCGCCGCAGGCTCCGGCCAGAGCGTCGAGCAGGTCAACAAGCTGCTGAAGATGCACCGGAACATGGCCGACGTCATGAAGGCGATGGGCTCGGGCAAGCGCGGCCCGCTCGCCGGCATCGCGCAGGCGATGGGCTTTGGCGGCGGCATGAAGCCACCTTCGCCGGAAGAGATGAAGGCGATGCAGGAGAAGATGCAGGCCGGCGGTGGACAAGGTCTGCCCAGCCTGCCGAAGGATCTGCCGCCTGGTCTTCGCTCGGGTCTACCAAATTTGCCGGGGCTTACGGGCCTCAGCGGCAAGCCGACCCTTCCGGGGCTCGGCGGTTTTCCCGGCAAGAAGAAATGAGGAATTCGTCGCGGGGGATCGCAAGCGTCCCGCGCACGCGGAATACCAATCAACCGAACGAACTGTACTTTGAAGGAGAACTAGATGTCCGTCGTTATCCGCCTCGCCCGCGCAGGCACCAAGAAGCGTCCCGTCTACCACGTCGTCGTCGCCGACTCGCGCTTTCCGCGCGATGGCCGCTTCATCGAGCGTCTCGGCCATTTCAACCCGCTGCTGCCGAAGGACAACGAGACCCGCCTGAAGCTCGACATGGAGAAGGTGAAGGCCTGGCTCGCCAAGGGCGCGCAGCCGTCGGACCGCGTGGCCCGTTTCCTCGACGCCGCTGGCGTCAAGAAGCGCGAAGCCCGCAACAACCCCGAGAAGGCCGTGCCGCGCAAGGAGCGCAAGGCGCAGGCCGAAGCCGCCGCGAAGGGCTAAGGCTAGATCATGTCGGCGCTGGTCTGCGTCGCGCGGATCGGCGCCGCGCATGGGGTGCGCGGTGCGGTCAAACTGTGGACCTTCACCGAAGATCCCTTTGCCGTCAGGCGCTACGGTCCGCTTCTCGCCAAGGACGGCAAGCGCCAGTTTGAGGTCGCAACGGCGCGCGAGGCCAAAGATCATCTGGTCGCGACGTTCAAGGGCGTCACGACCCGCGATGAGGCCGAGCGCCTCAACGGCATCGAGCTCTATGTCGCGCGCGATAAGCTGCCTGCGACAGATGAGGATGAATATTACCACACCGATTTGATCGGGCTCGCCGCCGTCACCACCGATGGCGATGCGCTCGGCCGCGTGCTCGCGATCCACAATTTCGGCGCCAGCGATATCATCGAGATCGCTCCGCCCAAGGGTTCGACGCTGCTGTTGCCGTTCACGAACGCGGTGGTGCCGGAGGTCGATCTCAAAGGCGGTCGCGTGGTGATCGCGCTGCCGCAGGAAGTCGAGGGGGAGGATCGAGGCGAAGCTCTCTCCCCGAGTCGTCCCCGCGAACGCGGGGACCCGTAACCACAGGCCGAAATTTTTCGCTAAGCTGTTTGCTCCAGCCATCGCAAAACTGGCTGTGGTGGTTATGGGTCCCGGGCTCGCGCTTCGCGCGCCCCGGGACGACAACAACTGAGATCGAATGACCAATCCCTCACCCTGGCGCGCGACGGTGCTGACGCTGTTTCCGGAGATGTTTCCGGGACCGCTCGGCGTGAGCCTCGCCGGCCGGGCGCTCGCCTCGGGCCTCTGGGAGATCGAGGCGCGGGACATCCGGGCTTCCGCCACCGACCGCCACCGCAGCGTTGACGACACCCCGGCCGGCGGCGGCCCGGGCATGGTGCTGCGGGCGGATGTTTTGGCGGCTGCCATCGACGCCGCTGAGATCGGCCCGGACCGGCCAAAACTCCTGATGAGCCCGAGGGGTCGGCCATTGACCCAGGCCCGTGTTGTGGAACTGGCCCAGAGCGCCGGCCCCCTGATCGTCTGCGGGCGCTTCGAGGGGATCGACCAGCGGGTCATCGACGGGCGGGGCCTGGAGGAGGTTTCGATCGGCGATTACGTGCTGTCCGGGGGCGAAATCGCGGCTTTGGCGCTGATCGATGCCTGCGTCCGGCTGCTGCCGGGCGTGATGGGCAAGGAGGCCTCGGGAACCGACGAAAGCTTTTCGGACGGCCTGCTCGAATACTCCCAATACACCCGCCCGCAGCTGTTCGAGGGGGCACCGATCCCGGAGATCCTGACCTCCGGCGACCACGCCAAGGTTGCTGGCTGGCGGCGGGCGCAATCGGAGGCCCTGACGGCGGCCCGGCGGCCCGATTTATGGGCCAAGATCCCACCCAAGCCGGCGAATCGGGCTGGCCGCCAAAAAACGCCAAAAAACAAGACAGACGGGTGACAAACGCTCCGGCTTGCCTTATAGGAGCGGCCAAATCCGCAATGGCTGGATAGACGAATTTTGCGCAGCCCCCCGTTTCCAGGGCTGGGCGCGCCGATGGAGATTTACCCATGAACCTGATCAAGCAGCTCGAGCAAGAGCAATTCGACAAGCTGTCCGCCGGCAAGGACATTCCGGAATTCGGTCCCGGCGACACCGTGATCGTCAACGTGAAGGTCGTCGAAGGCGACCGCACCCGCGTGCAGGCCTATGAAGGCGTCTGCATCGGCCGTTCCGGCGGTGGCCTCAACGAGAGCTTCACTGTTCGCAAGATCTCCTACGGCGAGGGCGTGGAGCGCGTGTTCCCGGTGATGTCGCCGATGATCGACTCGATCAAGGTGGTGCGCCGCGGCAAGGTGCGTCGCGCCAAGCTCTATTACCTCCGCAACCTTCGCGGCAAGTCGGCCCGCATCGTCGAGAAGCAGGACCGCTCGGCTGCCGTCGGCGAGTAAGCTTCGCCACCAGGCAAGGTTTCGAAAGCGCGGGGCTCGGCTCCGCGCTTTTTTGTTTTTGCCCCCGCCGTCATTGCGAGGAGCGAAGCGACGAAGCAATCCAGACTATATCCGCGGACGCATTTCTGGATTGCTTCGCTGCGCTCGCAATGACGAGCCGAAACTCTCGCGCTTTTACCGCTGCGTGCTATATAGCTTCTAGAATGTTTCCAGATCCGACCAGCCTCGTCCCCGTCAAGCGCGTCGTCATCGACGATCGCTTGCGGCTGCCTGGCCGGTTCTTCGGACGCTTCGCGACCTCGGCAACGTCAGAGCTTATTCGCGCAGCCTGAAAGGCTGCGCTGACGATTTTGTTGCCCGTGCGCTGCCTGCGCACACCCGCTTCACACATTCTTCGGAGCTGACGCTCATGTCCAAGCCGACCACATTGTACGACAAGATCTGGAACGACCATTTGGTGCACGAAGCCGAGGACGGCACCTGCCTGCTCTACATCGACCGTCATCTGGTGCACGAGGTGACCTCGCCCCAGGCGTTCGAAGGCCTGCGCGCCACCGGCCGCAAGGTCCACGCGCCGGAGAAGACGCTCGCCGTCGTCGACCACAACGTGCCGACCACCGATCGCACCAAGCCGAATCCCGATCCTGAGAGCATCGAGCAGATCAAGGCGCTGGCCGAGAACGCCAAGGAATTCGGCATCGAATATTACGACGAGTTCGACAAGCGCCAGGGCGTCGTCCACGTCATCGGCCCCGAGCAGGGCTTCACCCTGCCCGGCACCACCATCGTCTGCGGTGACAGCCACACCTCGACGCATGGCGCCTTCGGCGCGCTCGCGCACGGCATCGGCACCTCCGAGGTCGAGCACGTGCTGGCGACGCAGACGCTGATCCAGAAGAAGGCGAAGAACATGCGCGTCACCGTCGATGGCAAATTGCCTGAGGGCGTGACGGGCAAGGATATTATTCTGGCCATCATCGGCGAGATCGGCACCGCGGGCGGTACCGGCTACGTGCTGGAATATGCCGGCGATGCGATCAGCGCGCTCAGCATGGAAGGCCGCATGACGGTCTGCAACATGTCGATCGAAGGCGGCGCCCGCGCCGGTCTCGTTGCGCCCGATCAGAAGGCGTTCGACTTCCTGCGCGGCCGGCCGAAGGCGCCGAAGGGCGCGGACTGGGATGCCGCCATGCGCTACTGGGAGAAGCTGCGCTCCGACAACGGCGCGCATTTCGACAACGAGCTGCGCCTCGACGCGGCCAAGCTGCCGCCGATCGTGACCTGGGGCACGAGCCCGGAGGACGTCATCTCGGTGACCGGCATCGTGCCCGATCCCGACAAGATCGCGGACGAGGCCAAGCGTCTGTCCAAGCATCGCGCCCTGAAATACATGGGCCTGACGGCGGGAACGAAGATCACCGACATCAAGGTCGACCGCATCTTCATCGGCTCCTGCACCAATGGCCGCATCGAGGATCTGCGCGCGGCCGCCAAGATCGCGGAAGGCAAGCACGTCTCGGCACATGTCAACGCCATGGTCGTGCCGGGCTCCGGCATCGTGAAGGAGCAAGCCGAGGCCGAGGGTCTGGACAAGATCTTCATCAAGGCCGGCTTCGAATGGCGCGAGCCGGGCTGCTCGATGTGCCTCGCGATGAACCCGGACAAGCTGGCCCCGGAAGAGCGATGCGCCTCGACCTCGAACCGCAATTTCGAGGGCCGCCAGGGTTTCAAGGGCCGTACCCATCTGGTGTCGCCGGCAATGGCGGCAGCGGCGGCGATCGCCGGTCACTTCGTCGACGTCAGGGACTGGCGCTAAACCGCTTCCTGCAATTGTAGCGATCGCGGCAAACCGCCGTTAATCGATCGCCTGACACTCTCGTCCTCGCGAGGTTTCGCGAGGACACGCCTCATGGCCAACAAGCCTGAATATGTCGATCTGATCGGCGAAGCGACGCGCCAGCACCGGCGGCGCGCCGCGCCGCTGCGCGTCGTCGCCAAGCCCGAGATCGAGGAGACCTCAAAGCTCAGCCGCTGGCCGCCGGCGATATTCAAGCAGTGGAAGATCGAGAACCTGACGCGGTGGAAAGCTTCGTCGTGGAAGCTGAAGGATTGGCTTTAGGCCGCGTACACCGTCATGGCCGGCATAGCCGTCCGTAGGACGGCGTCGCTTCCGCTCGCCTATGTCCCCGGCCATCCACGTTTTTAGGCGCAGACAGAAAGATCGTGGATGCCCGGGACAAGCCCGGGCATGACGACACAACTCACATCACCAATAGCGATACGGATAGTGCCAGCGATGCCAGCGGCAGATGCGGCGCGGGCCGTAATAGGTCCAGATGATCCGGCAGCGGCGCGGATAGTGGTAGTAGGGATAGTAGCCGCCGTAATAATAGCGCCGGTGGAAGTGACGATAGCCGTAGTGCGGGCGATAGATCCCGTAACGACGAAACCCGCCATAGCGGTGAAATCCACCATAGCGATAGCCGCCACCGTGGAAGGCCGGCCCTGCGCGGAAGCCGCCGATATGGCCGCCGTGAAATCCACCGCCGCGGAAACCGCCGATATGGCCTCCGCCACCATGGAAGCCGCCACCGCGGAAGCCTCCGCCGCCGTGAAAATGTCCGCCCCCGCCATGTCCGCCGCCGCCGTGGCGAACCTGCGTGACGAGGTCGTCGGCCGCAGCCTTCGTCGCGGGTGACGTCGCCGGATTGATCAGGGTCAGCGCTTCAGCACGACGCGCAGTGCCGGCCGACAGCATCAGCGTCGTGGCGGCCGCAATCCCGAGCAGGCGCATCGGGCTTGCCGTGAGACCCAAACTCCTCAGCATGGACTCCTCCCTGAATCTGGACAGCGGAATTGCGATGCTCGTCGCGGCCCGCATCATCCCTGTTCAATTGCAGTCGCTCCCGGGATTAAATTGCGGACAGCGATGTGAACGCACCATGAATGAACGAAGCTGGGCCCCGCGCTGCGGCGCCGTGCCGCGACGGAAGGAATTTTGAAAATGACTGTTTACGCGATTGCACAATTGAAGATGACGGACCGCGCGGCCTATGACCGCTATCAGGCGCGGTTCTTCGATGTGTTCAGGAAGTACAATGGTCGGCTGCTCGCCGCCGATGAGCGCCCGCGCGTGCTCGAAGGGGCGTGGCCGCAGGACAAGCTCGTCATGATGTCGTTTCCCGACGAAGCTGCCTTCCTCGCCTTCTCGAACTCACCCGACTACGAGGAGATTTCGCGCGATCGCAAGGCCGGCGCGCAGGCGACCGTGCTGCTGGTCAAGGGATTTGAGCCTGCCGGCTAGCGCGTCACCAGAACGGCCCGTAGCCGAACACGAAGGGTGCGGGCACGCGGTAGGGATAGGGACGGTAGTGCACGGGCCGCGCGTAATAGCGGGGATCACGGCGCACGAGGGGCCGTGCAATGTGTTGGTTTCGCGCGGGTCGCCGCACATCGAAAACCGCGATCCCTGCGGAGGCCTCTGGCACCGTCACCCTTGGCGCCGCGAAGGCGCGCGGCAGGCCGGCGGCAAGCGCGACGGCGACGACCACTGCAACCCATCTCGTCACCACGAACCCCGCGAGGCGACTACGCTGTTTGGTTGGCGGGGCATCAAGCCGGTCTCTCAGCCGCGGCGCCAGTAGCAGCTCACACGCGGCACGATCACCGTGCCGCTCGGCCGGAATTCCTGCACATAGGTGGCGTTGCACACGCGGACTGCATCGGGACCGGGATTGTAGCGCGGATAGACGCCGTCCGGGCTGTAGTAGGGCGTGACGCGCAGCCGCGCCGGAGGCCGCTTGCGCGGCGGCGGGGCATCAGGTGAGGCCTGGGCGAGGCGGATCTCGGGGCCCGCAGTCTGGGCCTCCGCGCCAACGCAAAATGGCGAAAACAACCCCATGCACAGTAGCGTCAGCGCTGTTTTCGCTCGCATTTTTCCGCCCACGTGAAACGTCCCATTTAAGACCCCACGCTCCCCGTTTTGGAAGCGCCCGTCAACCTCGCCGCGTTTATAAAGCCGGATGCATCGCCGCGGAACCCGCGCTAAGAGGGTGGCATGTGGACGGAATTGAAAGCACCCTCGCTGGCCGAGATGGAAGCCACGGCGCATGACATCTTCGAGCGCCTGCCGGCGGAGTTTCGCACCCTGTGCGAGGGCGTGATCATCCGGGTCGACGACTTCCCGAGCGAGGAAGTGCTGGACGAGATGGAATGCGAGAGCGAGTTCGATCTGCTCGGCCTGTTCCAGGGCATCGGCTTGCCGCAGCAGAGCCTTGGCGACGTGGCGCGGCTGCCCAACATGGTCTGGCTCTACCGCCGGCCGATTCTGGATTACTGGGCCGAGCACGACGAGAGCCTCGGCCACATCGTCCGCCACGTCCTGATCCACGAGATCGGCCACCATTTCGGCCTCTCGGACGACGATATGGCCGCGATTGAGGCCAAGGCAGAGTAGATCTGCCGAATTCGACCTAGGATTTCCGCCCCGATCGCGATAAATACCTGTTCCCCTAGACCCATCCGGGAAAGCCCAACCATGGACAAGTTCACCACGCTGGAAGGCGTCGCGGCGCCGCTGAAGATCATCAATGTCGACACCGACATGATCATTCCGAAGCAGTACCTCAAGACCATCAAGCGCACCGGCCTTGGCAAGGGGCTCTTCTCAGAGCAGCGCTACAGGGACGACGGCAGCGAGAATCCGGATTTCGTCCTCAACCAGCCCGCCTATCGCAATGCGAAGGTGCTGGTCGCCGGCGACAATTTCGGCTGCGGCTCGAGCCGCGAGCACGCGCCGTGGGCGCTGCTCGACTTCGGCATCCGCTGCGTGATCTCGACCTCGTTCGGCGACATTTTCTACAACAACTGCTTCAAGAACGGCATCCTGCCGATCCGCGTCAGCCAGGAAGACCTCGACAAACTGTTCGACGATGCCGAGCGCGGCGCAAATGCGACGCTGACGGTCGACCTGCCGAACCAGGAGATCCGCGGCCCCGACGGCGGCAAGGTCAAGTTCGAGATCGATCCGTTCCGCAAGCACTGCCTGATCAACGGCCTCGACGACATCGGCCTCACGATGGAGAAGAAAGCCTCGATCGACACCTATGAGGACAAGCTCAAGCGCGAACGCGCCTGGGCCTGATCGCAAGTTTTCGTTCGAGCCCCGGTGCTAATGGCGCCGGGGCTTTTTCTTTGTCCAAACTATCCCTTATAGCTTCCGCGCATGCTGTCCGAGATCGTCACCTTCTGGCATGGCCCGATGGACGCGCTGCGCCAGACCTGTCTGCGCTCGCAGCTGGCGGCTGGCCACAAGGTCACCGTCTACAGCTTCGACACCATTCCCGGCCTTCCCGCCGGTGTCGCCAACGCGGATGCCGAAGCGATCCTGCCGCACGCATTCTCCGAACGCTTGCGGCCACCGCAGCCGGACGGAAGCTGGCGCGACTGGACCACGCTTCAGTTCAGCGACTTCTTCCGCATGAAGCTGATGGCGAAGGGCCTCGGCCTCTGGCTCGACGCCGACGTGCTGCTCTTGAAGCCCGTCGAGATCGATCCGGCAAAGCCTTACTTTGCCTGGGAGCGCCCCCGGCAGCTCGGCAATTCCGTGATCTATCTGCCGCCCGACCACGGCATCGTCAACGCCTTCGAGGAGCTGATGGAGCAGGAGGAACTGACGCCGAACTGGCTGTCGGTGCGCCACCGCATCACCTTCATGATGCGCCGCCTGCGCGGCGGCTCGAGCCGCCTCTCCGACATCCGCGTTGCGATCTATGGCCCCGCAGCGCTCACCGCGCTCGCGCGCCGCACCGGCGAACTCGCATGCGCGCTGCCGAAGCAGTCGTTTTATGCCGTGCATGCCGAGCCAAAACTCTTCTTCGATCCGTCAAGCTATCTCGGCCTCGTCACCAACCCCGAGATCATCGGCCTGCACATCTCGCCCAAGGGCCGCGGCGGCGAAAAGCCGATTCCGGGCAGCCTGTATGCCTGGGCTGCGGAGCGATTTGCTTAGCTCTCGTGCCCCGGACGCAGCGCAGCACCCCTTGGTGATGCCCTGCCGAGCCGGGGCCTAGCACAGCCGTGCGATGGGTCCCGGCTCTGCGGAGCGGCACTTCGCGCCGCACCGCGTCCGGGACACGAGAGCAATTTCCTTCTTTCCCAGTTTGATCCAGCGCAACGCGCTCCTGCATCATTGTGCTTAATTCGCTCCAATTCCGCTGTCCGAAGGAGCTTTCCATGAGCACCGCAAGCAGGCCTTATCCCATCATGCAGGATCTCATCGACTCCTTTGCGAGCTGGCTGAAGCATCGCCGCGAGATGAACGAGATGCGGCAGCTCGACCGTGCCGATTTCGACCGCATCGCCAACGACCTCAGGATCGCACCTGACGATCTGGAGGAACTGGTTCGCCACGGCAAGCACTCCGCCGACGAATTGCCGAAGATGCTGGAACAGCTTGGCATCAGCGCCGAAGGACTCGGCCGCGCGCAGCCGCTGTTGCTGCGCGACCTGGAACGCGTGTGCTCGCTGTGCAATCACAAGGGCCAATGCGATCGCGAGCTGGCCGACGGCACCGCCGCGGAGAACTATCACGGCTTCTGCGCCAATGCCTCGACACTGGAGTCGCTCGATCGCAGCGACTTGGCGGCGCAGGACAACCAGAAGCCGGAGCTCTCGGTGCTGTAGAACGCGCCGAGACAACCCCGTCACAATCTTCTTGCACAGGTCCGGATCCGGGGCCTGATCCGGCCGTCTTTCAATGGCTTAGCCGGCTCGGCGCTCGCGATGGCGGCAATCGCGGGCGCGCCTAGGTGTGAAGCACCTCATATGCTCGCCGGGCGCGCCGGTCTAGCCTGGGGCTTGTTCGCCTCGCGCCTGTCGTGATTCTCCTTTTCGATCATTGCGCGTGCTTCGTTCCGCAAGGGACACACCATGGACGCCGCCATTGCTGCGAAAGCTGCTGTCGCCGCGACGAGCAACCGCGACCGGAAGACCCGCGTCTTCATCTCCTATTCCCGCAAGGACTCCGTATTTTCCAACCGGCTCGTCGATGCCCTCAACGCGCGCGGCTTCGAAGCCTATCTCGACAAGAAAGACATCTTGCCGGGCGAGCCGTGGCAGGAGCGGCTCGATGCGCTGATCCTTTCCGCCGACGCGATCGGCATCGTCATCAGCCCCGACCTGATCGCGTCTCCCGTCTGCGCGTGGGAGGCCGAACGAACCGAGAGCTTGCAGAAAAAACTTCTGCCGCTGGTGTACCGGCCTGTCGCCGACGCCGACCTGCCGCCACGCCTGGCGCGGCTCAACTACATCTTGCTGCGCGACGAGGACGATTTCGATGTCGGGCTGTCGGCGCTGGCGGACGCTCTGGATACCGACATTGCCTGGATTCGCCAGCACACGCGCATCGGCGAGCTGGCGCAAAGGTGGGACGGAGCCGGCCGCCCGGCGTCCGGAGGCCGCCTGCTGCGCGGCGAGGAATTGGCCGACGCCGAAGCCTGGCTGCTCACCTCGCCCAAGGGTGCGCCGGACCCGACCGAGCTGCAGCGCGCCTATGTCCATGCGAGCCGCCTTTTCGAGACCGGCGAGATCGAAAAGGAACGCGCCGCGATCGCGCGCACGCGGCGTTTCCAACGACGAAGCGCCTGGGCGCTCGCCGGCATCGCACTGCTCGTCGTCACCGGCGCGGGCTACGTCCTGTGGCAGCAGCGCGAGACGGATCGTCGCGAAATCTTGGTGATGACGAGCGCGGCACATCGTGCCATCGCCGAGAAGAGGTACGACACGGCCATGCGGATCGCGGTGGAGGGCCTGCCACCGCCGGGACGTTTACCGGTGACGCTGGGCTGGTCGACCCGCGAGGTCGCGGGACTCGAGGCGAAGCTCGCGGGTGCGGCCCAGCTCAGCCGGCTGCAACGCGTGCTGTCAGGCCACACGGATACAATCAACAGCGTTGCCATCAGTACCGACGGCACGCGCATTGTCAGCGGCTCGTCGGATCGAACCGCCCGGGTGTGGGACTCGCGAAGCGGCGAGCTGTTGCACGAGCTGAAGCATGAAGGTGCGGTGGGCCGCGTCGCATTCAGCTCAGACGGCAGGCGCGTCTTCACGGCATCGTCGAATGGTTCGGACAGCGTGCTGCGTTCGTGGGATGCCGTTAGCGGCACGCCGTCGGCCGCGATCAAGGTTGCCAGCAGCTACAGCTCCGTCAGGCGGATTTTTCTCGTCAGCGGAACATTCAGCACCGACGGGAAACGGGCTCTGGTCGCCACCACATACAGTCGTGCGAATGTGTGGGACCTCACCAGCGGCAAGATCTTGGCAGAGCTCCAGATCAAAACTCGCCCTGCCAGCGCCACCATCAGCGGCGACGGCACACGAGCGATCGTAGGGGGAATGGAAACGGCCCAGATTTGGGACACGACCAACAGCACAATGCTGCATGAGCTGGCTGGACACAAGGACTACATCCACGCCGTTGCGTTCAGCGCGGATGGAACGAAAGTCGCGACTGGTGCGGGCGACCGGCTTGCACGTGTATGGGACGCGGTCACCGGCAAGCTTATCCGCGAATTCGAGCCTCACGATGCAGAGGTCAAGGCAGTCGCGTTCAGTGCCGACGGATCGGCGCTCGTCACGACGTCAGCGGATCAGACCGTGCGATTGCTGAGTATCGCGACCGGAGGACTCCTGCTCGAGCTCAAAGGCCACGACGACGCGGTCACCGGCGTTGCATTCAGCGCCGATGGCCGCATCGTCACCGGCTCGTCCGACCGCACGCTACGCATCTGGGACGCGACAAGCGAGCCACCGCCCTTGCGCCACGACAATCCCGTCGTGACCGCCGCCTTCGATGCCACAGGCTCACGAGTCATTACGTTGTCGGGCGCGGCCCGCATCTGGGACGCCGCCACCGGGAATATGCTCCGCGAACTGCCTCTCAACGGTTTTGCCAATGATGCGGCCTTCAGCCCCGATAATGCGCTCATCCTGACGCTCTCGGAGAACATGGTCCGCGTGTGGGACGCCTCGACCGGCGATACAATCCGCGAATTTCGCGACGATGAAGGGATTTACGGCGCGAGGTTCATAGCCGATCGCACCAGCCCCCATATCGTTCTCATGTTCCGCAAGCGCGCAGCGATATGGGACGCGAAAAGCGGTACGTTGGTGCGCGAGCTGAAGGACCACGGGGGCGGCTATGGCTCGCCCGGCGTCAGCGCCGATGGGCGGCTCATTTCCGACAGTCGAGGTGACCATGCCCGGATTTGGGACGCCGCAACCGGAACGTTGGTGCGGGAGATCGTGAGCCCAGGTGGTATATGGACTACGGCGCTGAGCCCGGACGGTAAACGTCTCACCACTACCGGGTTTTCGGGGCTTGTCCGCGTTTGGAATACCGACACCGGCGACATGTTGCGAGAACTCAGGGGCCATGCCGCCCAGGTTTCGAGTACCGCGTTCAGCGCCGATGGAACGCGCATCATCACGGCCTCGAACGATCGAACCGCGCAGATCTGGGACGCCGCGAGCGGTGAGGTTCTCCGCGTGATCGAGGGACATGGTCGCGGCCTGCAGACCGCCGTCTTCAGTCCCGATGGCGGACGCGTCCTCACTTCTTCGATGGATGGAACCGCGCGCATATGGGACGTGAGCTTCGGGATGACGCTGCACGGTGACGCTCTCGTTCGAACCGTCTGCATGCAAAAGCTGGCTGGCGCGCAGACCTTCACGATTGTGGATGCAATAGATCCGATCCTCGTCGGCCTCGCCGGCGTGAACCCCTGCCGCCAGCATGGACCGCTGTCATCGGAGTACTGGACCGATCTCGGCCGTGCCGTCGTCGAACGGTTCAAGAAACTGATCGGGCGCAATTCACGGAGCTGAAGCGGACCAACGACCGCTTGATGATCTTCAGCCCTTGCTCATCGCCGCGATCGCGTCTGCGATTGCGATCGTGCGCCGGGCCATGTCGGCGTGCAGGCGCTCGACCATCGCACCGTCGAGACGGATCGCGCCGCGCGAGGCGTTTTCCGGCAGTTCGAACGCGGCGATGATCTTTCGCGCGCGCGCGACGTCTTCTTCGGGAGGCGTGAAGATCGCGTTGCAGGCGTCGATCTGCGATGGGTGGATCAGCGTCTTGCCATCGAAACCGAGATCGCGGCCTTGCGCGCATTCGGTGGCAAAGCCGTCGGAATTGGCGATGTCGCTGTAGGGGCCATCGAGAATTTCGAGGCCATGAGCGCGCGTCGCCAGGATGCAATGCGTGATCATCGGGATCATCGCGGCGCGGCCGGGCAGCATCCGGATCCGCGTCTCGCGCGAAATGTCGTTCGGGCCGAACACGAAGCCTGAGAGGCGCCTCGATGGATCACGCCCGGCGGCAGCCAGTTCCTCGGCATGCAGCACGGCGCGCCCAGCCGCTGCTGCTGCGCGGCATGGAGCGGGTCTGCTCGCTCTGCAATCACAAGGGACAATGCGACCGCGATCTCGCCGACGGCACCGCCGCGGAGAATTATCACGGCTATTGCGGCGACGCCTCGACACTGGAATCGCTCGCACGCGCCGACGTCGCGCCGCACTGAGGTTCTGCAATCGATAGATCATTCAACGACTGGCGTGCTCGCCGCACGCTAGATCACACCAGTTCGCGCGCAAGCCTCGCGCCGGGCAAACCCTTTCACGAGCTTCTTGCAGGCACGATAGCGCTCTTCCATGCTCCCTCCGCCAACACTTGCCGGCGCATGCGGCTCGGCAGTACTTTCCTTCTTGATGGCATGAGGCTGCGAGGCTTTTTCGCGCTTAGCTGAAGGGGCGACGTCCTGTGGCATCGGCACGAGCTGCCAGACCGGACCAAGCTCTATGTTCGCGGTCTCGGAGGGGTTCTCCTTCCTGAAGGAAGAAAGGGCCAGGACGTTCTTCTCCATCCTGACGGTAACTGGCGTCCCGGCGATCGAAAATTTATTGTCCGTGATGTACTCTGCAAACGATCGGTATCCCGCCTCGTCTTTTGCCCACGATGCCTTTGTCGGCGGCCCCCAGAGGTAGTAGCCTTTGGCTAACCCCGTGTCAGAGACCTCGGTCACGATCAGCATTGCATAGCGTCCCTTGCCATTCGTCCACCCACGCTTGTTGGACCACACCCCAACAAACCTGGAATCGGATTTCAGAGAGACATCCTCGCTGGACGAGATCGTGAAGTTCGGCAGCTTGAGCTGCTGTGCGGCCGCGATGGCGGCAACCTTTTGATTGTCCTCGGGCGCAAATAGATTTCGGGCAACCGCTTTCGTATCGGTCCCCTGACGCCCGCCTGCATCCGGTGCCGGGGAGGCAACCGGAGGCGATACCGCCGCCACCTCCTTGGCCTTGATATCCTTGATCCGCTGGCGAGCTTCAGCAGCATGACTGCTGCGCGGATACCTAGCCAGAAACTCTTCATACGGGCCGGCCACTGTCGATGTCCGGATCGCCAGCCAGGACTTCTCGTCTTCCGCCGGAGCTGTAGGTACTGGAGATGGCGCAACAGGCGCCCGAGCATTAGCGGCGGGCGCTTTCAGGTAAATCTCCTCCTTCGACAAGGAGCCATACACAAAAGGCTGCTGTTCGCGCTTAGTCGCGGCCATCACGTCGTCGCGAACCCGACGAAACAGAAACGATATCTCAAGGCCCGATGTTTCGATGTGCCGAAGGAGCGATGCCGTAAAAGGGCTATTCCGGCCATCGCCGTCGCTCGCCGTGGTCCCGTCCCGGGCGGCGTATGCGATCAGAACGTTGTCGGATGGTTCGGTCGGCGCGAGTCCGCGCGCCACTGCCCTGGTGCTGATGGAACGCTTCATCTTCGCCGCAAACGGGTTATTGCGGCACGCGTCGAGTATGACCAGGCCCAACTTCCGTGCCTTCGAAACCTGAAGGCTCACCGAACGTAGGCTGATGGCCTCGCTTTCGATGTCGGTATCGCTCCGCAGCTCCGCGCTGATGGGAATCAGCCAGTTCTCGCCGCCAACCTCCAAGCCGTGCCCGGCGTAAAATACAACGGCGATGTCGGATCCCTCGGCAGAGCGGCCGAAGTCGACGACGGCCTTCCTCATCTCTTGCGCGGTCGCGTTCTTGACCTGGGTGACCTTGAAATCCAGTCGCTCCAGCGCGCGGCCGATGTCGGCCGCATCGCGGGTCGGGTTCGGCAGCTCAGGCACCTTCTCATAGGTGCCGTTACCGATGACAAGAGCGACCCGCGACTGCTGCGCGAGCGCCGACTGAGCGAACAAGAGCGACGTGACGAGAAAGACTGCAGCCCTAAAGTTACGCATCAATTGATTGCCCGGATAAAATACCGGCAGCGAGGGTAGCACCGCTTTTTACAACCGCAATGAGAAAAGCGGAGCCCGAAAGATTTCGAGGGAATCGCCGCTCTCCGGACAAAACGGACGACTGTGTCGATGTTGTTCGGCTCTGACCCTAACCCTTGCTCATCGCCGCGATCGCGTCCGCGATTGCGATCGTGCGCCGCGCCATGTCGGCGTGGAGCCGCTCGACCATCGCACCGTCGAGACGGATCGCGCCGCGCGAGGCGTTTTCCGGCAGTTCGAACGCGGCGATGATCTTTCGCGCGCGCGCGACTTCTTCTTCGGGAGGCGTGAAGATCGCGTTGCAGGCGTCGATCTGCGATGGGTGGATCAGCGTCTTGCCGTCGAAACCGAGATCGCGGCCTTGCGCGCATTCGGTGGCAAAGCCGTCGGAATTGGCGATGTCGCTGTAGGGGCCATCGAGAATTTCGAGGCCATGAGCGCGCGTCGCCAGGATGCAATGCGTGATCATCGGGATCATCGCGGCGCGGCCGGGCAGCATCCGGATCCGCGTCTCGCGCGAAATGTCGTTCGGGCCGAACACGAAGCCTGAGAGGCGCCTCGATGGATCACGCCCGGCGGCAGCCAGTTCCTCCGCATGCAGCACGGCGCGCGCGGTCTCGATCATGGCCCAGACCTTCACGGTCGCCGCCGCGCCAAGCTCGGCGAGGCGCCGGCCGATGACGTCGAGATCTTCGATGCTTGAAACTTTCGGAACCAGGATGCCATCCGGCGAAGCCTTGGCGGCCATCGCGAGGTCATCGGCCCACCACGGCGTGTCGAGGCCGTTGGTCCGGATCAGGATTTCACGCCTGCCAAAACCCTTGGCCGCAATCGCAGCGGCGATGCCATCGCGCGCGACCGCCTTGGCGTCGGGGGCGACGGAATCCTCGAGATCAAGGATCAAGCCGTCGGCGGCAAGATTGCGCGCCTTTTCCAGCGCGCGGGGGTTGGAGCCGGGCATGAACAGATGGCTGCGGCGCGGGCGGGTCATGCAAGCGTTCCTTCCGGTTTCCTCAAACGGGCTCTTGACCGGAGGCGATAGCACCTGGCCTGCCTATTCGAAAGGCTTGTTCGCCCCGACGGTATATGTTTAGGCATAGGCCATGATCGTATTCCCAGAGCATTTGCTGGAAGGCTACAGGGCCTTCGCCACCCAGCGGCTGCCGACCGAGCAGAACCGCTACCGCGAACTCTCGGTGAAGGGGCAGTCGCCCCCGGTGATGGTGATCGGGTGCTGCGACAGCCGCGTCTCGCCCGAGGTGATCTTCGACGTCGGTCCGGGCGAGTTGTTCGTGGTCCGCAACATCGCCAATCTGGTGCCGACCTATCAGCCCGACGAGAACGCACATGGCGTCTCGGCCGCACTCGAATATGCCGTGACGGTGTTGAAGGTGAAGCACATCGTGGTACTCGGCCACGCGCAATGCGGCGGCATCCGTGCCTTCGTCGACAAGATCGAGCCGCTCACGCCGGGCGACTTCATCGGCAAATGGATGCAGATGTTCATCAAGCCGGGCGAGGTGGTCGAGCAGCGCGAGCACGAAACGATGGCGCAGTTCGTCGAGCGCATCGAGAAGGCCGCGGTGTTCCGCAGCCTCGAAAACCTGATGACCTTCCCGTTCGTGCGCAAGGCCGTGGAGAGCGGCCAGATGCAGACCCACGGCGCCTATTTCGGCGTCGCGGAGGGATCGCTGTTCGTGCTGGACAAGGCGAGCAAGGAATTTCGGAACGCGCGAAGTGTGGAGCAGGCCCCTCGCGGCTCGGCTTGAATTCGTAGGGTGGGCAAAGCGAAGCGTGCCCACCATTCGTTCGTAATCATGAAGAGATGGTGGGCACGGCGCTTTGCGCCTTTGCCCACCCTACGGCAGCGGAGTTACGCCGCCTGCTTCTTCGCGCTGATCAGCTTGCGGTTGATCAGCACTTCCGCGATCTGGATCGCATTCAGCGCGGCGCCCTTGCGCAGGTTGTCCGACACGCACCACAGCACGAGGCCGTTCTCCACCGTCGCGTCCTCGCGGATGCGGCTGATATACGTCGCGTCCTCGCCGGCGGCTTCATACGGCGTGGCGTAGCCGCCGGGCTCCTGCTTGTCGATGACGAGGCAGCCGGGCGCCTTGCGCAGGATGTCGCGGGCTTCGTCCGCGCTGATCGGATTCTCGAACTCGATGTTGACGGCCTCGGAGTGACCGACGAAGACGGGCACGCGCACGCAGGTGGCGGAGAGCTTGATCTTGGGATCAAGAATCTTCTTGGTCTCCGCCATCATCTTCCACTCTTCCTTGGTGTAGCCGTCCTCCATGAAGACGTCGATGTGGGGGATGACGTTGAAGGCGATGCGCTTGGGGAATTTCTTCGCGATCAGCTCGTCATTGGTGTAGACGGCCTTGGTCTGCGAGAACAACTCGTCCATGCCGTCCTTGCCGGCGCCCGACACCGATTGATAGGTCGAGACCACCACGCGCTTGATGGTCGCCTTCTCGTGCAACGGCTTCAGCGCGACCACGAGCTGCGCGGTCGAGCAGTTCGGATTGGCGATGATGTTCTTCTTCTTGAAGCCTTCGGTCGCGCCTGCGTTCACCTCCGGCACGATCAACGGCACGTCGGGGTCCATGCGCCAGGCCGAGGAATTGTCGATCACGACGGCGCCGGCGGCGCCGATCTTCGGCGACCATTCCTTCGACACCTCGCCGCCCGCCGACATCAGGCAGATGTCGACGTCGGAGAAGTCATAGTGCTCGAGCGCCTTGCACTTCAGGGTGCGGTCGCCATAGGAGACCTCGACGCCGACGCTGCGGCGTGACGCCAGGGCCACGACCTCGTCCGCCGGGAATTTGCGCTCATCCAGAATGTTGAGCATTTCCCGTCCGACATTGCCGGTCGCGCCGACGACTGCGACTTTGTAACCCATCGTTCACTCTCCGATGAAAAAGCCCGTTCCTGAAGCTGACGCTTAAACAGGAAGAGCAGCGCTTCTATGCGAGAACCGGCCTCAAGACAACGTTGGACCATGCCTTAGGGACGTGGATGCAGTCGCCTGAGGCCAGCACGGCCGTTAGCCCCACCCAGATCCATCTGGCGCTTGCAGCCTTCGCCGACGAGGTCGTCGGCACGCTCGCGCGCCTGTTCGCTTATGTGGGGGCACTCGCCCTGCTTTGCATCCTCGGCCTTGCCGCGCTCGGCCAGCTGCCTGATTGGCGCGACAATGAGCCGGCGCCGAGGCCGGGCTGGAGCGTGGCCGACCGCTCACGTCCGGGCTTCGCCCTCAGCAAGCTCGATTCATCAGAAAAAACAGTCTCTTACACCATCCTCAGGCATCCCGAAGGCGGCCGCAGGGACGTCATGCGCTGGACCGGCGACGCTGACCAGGTTCTGGCCGAGCTCGATATTTACCGGGAAGGCGGCGAATTCGACGTCACACGTCCGGCAACCGCGGACCTCGCCGCCCAGATGGGCCTGGGCGCGGCCAGCGCGCTCGAGCAAGCCGGGCTGATCGGGACCAAATTCGGCCCCGTCGCCCTGTTCCGGCCGGTCGCAGCGGAGGGAGCGCGGGCATGCCTCGGCTACCTCAAGCGCAGCGAGGAGCCCGCGCTGCAAATCTCCGGCTTCTCCTGCCAGGGCGACACCCTGCCCGCCCAGCGCGCGGCCATCGCCTGTACGCTCAACCGGCTGACGCTGCTGACCTCGGGCAACGAGCCGAAGCTGGCGGACCTGTTCGCCCATGCCGAGCTGAAGCGCCGTGCTTGCGACCTCGCGGGCTCACCGGACTGGCTGCTGGGCGCCGCGAACGCTCAATTGCGCGGGGCGCTGTAGTCCGCACCAGCCTCAAGTGGCTGGTATTGATGCAACTTTTGCCGGCGCGCACGATTATTCCGAGCTGGTGTGACCCAATAGACCTAGTTGCGCTCACCCCGGCCGGGCTAGTATGGGGTGTGATCGACTGGCGGTGCGCCGCTTGAAGGGGACGTGATGAGCTCGAAATTCTCTGCCAAATTGGCGACCTTGTTTGCAGCGGGCGCCGTGATTGCCATGTCCTCTGTCATCGGTTTGGCGACGCCGGCCTCGGCCGACAACAAGACCAAACGCTATGACGAGCGCGGCCGGCACTATTACGGCCCGAGCGGTCCCAACTCCGTGTACCAGCAGGGCCGCACCCGCATCTATGTCAGCAAGCGCTCCTGGCTCGACGGCGGCACCGAGGTCAATCCGGGCGACCGCAAGTTCTCCGACTACGCCTTCCCGCCGGCCGTGGGCTATCCGTCCTTCGCCCGCGAGAATCTCAACCGCCCGATCGACCGCCAGCCGCTCTCGCCGCCGCAGGATGTCGGCGGCTACCCGCAGAATTTCCCGCTGTACTGAGGCGGACGAGGCTACTCGAATCAAAATGGCCGGGCTCACGCCCGGCCATTCTCGTTTCGAGAGGTGCCGTAGGGTGGGCAAAGGCGCTCTTGCGCCGTGCCCACCATCTCCCTCGATCGCGAAAAATGCGTGGGCACGCTTCGCTTTGCCCACCCTACGATTCCTGTTGTTTGTGCGAGAGCCGCTTTACGAATTCGCTGCCGGGTCGTAGCGCCGGCAAAATTCGTCGATCGCCTCGGAGCGAAAATCGCCGAGGCGCTCGAAGATGAGCGCATCCGGCCAATCCCACCAGGCGATGCGGCGCAGGCTTGCCGCAACGGACTCGTCGAAGCGCTTGCGGATCGCACGCGCCGGAACGCCGCCGACGATGGTGTAGGGTTCGACATCACGGCTGACGACCGCGCCCGCGCCGATCACCGCACCGTCGCCGACGGTGACACCTGGCAGCACGATCGCGGCGTGGCCGATCCAAACGTCGTTGCCGACGGTCACGCGGTCGCCGCGGCGGTCTGCGAAGAAGTCGCGGTCGCGCGTCACGCTCGCCTCGTAATATTCCGGGACATAGGTGAAGCGATGTTGCGACGGCCGGCCCATCGGATGGTTCGGCGCGCCGATCCGCACCGAATTGGCGATCGCCGTGAACTTGCCGATGGCGGCGTCGGCGACCTCGCAATTCTCGCCGAGATAGGAGTAGTCGCCGAGCGAGGCATATTCGATGCGGGTATGGCTAAGGATCTCGCAGCGGCGCCCGATCTGCGCCTCGCGCAAGCGCGCCGTTTCATGGATGAATGTTTCCGCGACCTTGGGGCGGGGTGAGGCATCCATGAAGTAACTCCGAGAGCAGGTGCCGTAGGGTGGTCAAAGGCGCAACGCGCCGTGCCCACCATCTCTCTCTGATCACAACCGTTTGGTGGGCACGCTTCGCTTTGCCCACCCTACGAGAGCGGTGCCCGCCTTAAGCGTGCAGCTTCTGCAATTCCTTCAGGATCGCCTCGCCCATCTGCGTGGTCGAGACGGCGGTGGCGCCCTCCGACTTGATGTCGGCGGTGCGCAGGCCGCTGGCGAGCACCGCGGCGATCGCGGCGTCGACCTTGTCGGCCAGCGCGCCCATGTCGAAGGAATAGCGCAGCGCCATGCCGAAGGACGAGATCATCGCAATGGGATTGGCGAGGCCCTGGCCTGCGATGTCGGGCGCCGAGCCGTGCACGGGCTCATACAGCGCCTTGCGCTTCTTGCTCTTGACGTCGACCTCGCCGAGCGAGGCCGAGGGCAGCATGCCGAGCGATCCCGTCAGCATCGCCGCGATGTCGGACAGCATGTCGCCGAACAGATTGTCGGTGACGATGACGTCGAACTGCTTCGGCCATTTCACCAGCATCATGCCGCCGGAATCGGCGAGCTGATGTTCGAGCGTGACATCGGGATATTCCCGCTTGTGGACCTGAGTCATGACCTCGTTCCAGAGCACGCCCGACTTCATGACGTTGCGCTTCTCCATCGACGTCACCTTGTTCTTGCGCTTCCTGGCAAGCTCGAAGGCGACGCGGCCGATGCGCTCGATCTCATAGGTGTCGTAGACCTGGGTATCGACAGCGCGCTTCTGGCCGTTGCCGAGATCGGTGATGGTCTTGGGCTCGCCGAAATAGACGCCGCCGGTGAGCTCGCGCACGATCATGATGTCGAGGCCCTCGACCGCCTCGCGCTTCAGGCTCGAGGCCTCGGCCAGCGCCGGGTAGCACACCGCGGGACGCAGGTTCGCGAACAAGGCGAGATCCTTGCGCAGGCGCAGCAGGCCGGCTTCCGGGCGCACCTCGTAAGGGACGGCATCCCACTTCGGGCCGCCGACCGCACCGAAGATGATGGCGTCGGCGGCCAGCGCCTTGGCCATGTCGCCCTCGGAGATCGACACCTTGTGCGCGTCATAGGCGGAGCCCCCGACGAGGCCGCTATCCGTCTCGAACTTGGCGATCCCGGCCGAATTGAGCCAGTCGATCAGCCGCTTCACCTCGCCCATCACCTCGGGGCCGATACCGTCGCCGGGAAGCAGCAGCAGTTTGTGGGTCGCCATGGTCGTTTCCTCTGAGATCGAATTTCGGCCGGAGTGCTAGAGCGGCGTTGCGCGCTTGGCAAGACACCATTGCCGCCGCGCGGCTGTGCAAGGCGGGCGGGGCCTGCCACACTGCGATCCGCCGGAGTACCTCCCTTGCACGCCCCTGACCGCCCCCCGCTACAGGCACATCCCGCGCGGCTGATCCTGACCCTGTCGCTGGCCGCCACCGTCGGGCTCGGCATCGGCCGCTTTGCCTACGCCCTGGTGCTGCCGGACATGCGGGAGGACCTCGGCTGGTCCTACTCGGCGGCCGGATTCATGAACACCATCAATGCCGTCGGCTATCTCGTGGGCGCGCTCGTGGCGTCCCGCCTGATCCAGTGGGTCGGCTGGGCGGCGGCAATCCGCTTGGGAACTTTGGCCTGCGTCGCCGCACTCGCCACCTGCGCGCTGACGGGGAATTTCGTTGCGCTGAGCCTGGCGCGCCTGGTGCTGGGTCTCGGCGCCGCAGCCGGCTTCGTCGCCGGCGGCACGCTGGCTGCGACCATCGCCCAGTCACGCCCCGAGCGGGCCAATTTCCTGCTGAGCCTGTTCTATGCCGGGCCCGGCATCGGCATTCTGTCCTCGGGGGTGATCGCCCCGTTCACGCTGCAATATTTCGGCCCGGGCTCGTGGTGGATCGTCTGGTGGGCGCTGACGCTGCTGTCCGTCGCGATGACGATCCCGCTGTTCCTGATCCGCATCGAGAGCAGCGTCCGCTTCTCCGAAGGCGGTAACGGATCGTTCGCGATTCTGCCCGTGCTGATTTACCTCGCCGGCTATTTCCTGTTCGGCGCCGGCTACATCGCCTACATGACCTTCATGATCGCCTATGTGCGCGACAGTGGCGGCGGGGCCGCGGCGCAGGCGGCGTTCTGGAGCCTGATCGGCCTGTCCGCCTTTGCAACGCCCTGGGCCTGGCGCGGCGTGCTGGCGCTCGATCGCGGCGGGCTTGCCACCGCCATCATCCTCGGCACCAACGCGCTGGGTGCGGCCCTGCCGATGCTCGGACATTCGCCGGCCTGGCTCGCGGTCTCCGCGCTGGTGTTCGGCGTCGCCTTCTTCGCCGTGGTCGGCTCGACCACCGCCTTCGTGCGCTTCAACTATCCGCCGGAGATGTGGCCGACCGCGATCGCGGCGATGACGATCTCGTTCGGCGTCGGCCAGACGCTCGGCCCGATCGTGGTCGGCGCGATCACGGACGCGCTGGGGAGCTTGAGTTACGCGCTGAATGTATCGGCGGCGCTGCTGGCGCTGGGGGCTGCAGCGGCGCTTTGTCAGCGGAAGGTGGGGCCGGCCAGATAACCGGTGCCGTAGGGTGGGCAAAGGCGCACAGCGCCGTGCCCACGTTTTCTTCATGACGGATGGAATGCGTGGGCACGCTTCGCTTTGCCCACCCTACGGCAGCGCGGCTAGCTCCCGCTGAACGAATTATAGCCCTGGTCTTCCCAATAGCCGCCCTTGTAGTCGTTGGTGACTTCCATCGACACTACGTATTTCGGGTTCTTGAAGCCGAGTTTCGTGGGCACGCGGATCTTCATCGGGAAACCGTAGGCGCGCGGCAAAATCTCGTTCGCATATTTGAACGTCATCTGCGTCTGCGGATGCAGCGCGCTGCGCATGTCCAAAGGCGAGTTGTAGCCGTCCTTGTCGGCGCACTGGAACCAGACGTATTTGGCACGGGTGTCGGCGCCGATCAGCTTGAGGAAATCGCGCAAGGGCGTGCCGGTCCAGCTGCCGATCGCGCTCCAACCTTCGACGCAGATATGGCGCGTGATTTGCGTGACCTGCGGCAGCTTGTACAGCTCGTCCAGCGTCCAGGACTTCTTGTTGTCGACGAGACCTCGCACCTCGAGCTTCCAGTCGGCACCGCTCACGTCGGGCGCGTCGTCGAGATCGTAATAGGCGTTGAACGGGAACGGTTTTGTGATCGCGCTTTCGGGGAAGGTCGGCGCCAGCGCGTCGGGATTGAAGATGAAGGCCTGCACCGCGTCGTTGAACTTCGACACCTGCTTCAGCATCTCCTCGGCCGAGGAGGAGTCGACGACGTCGCAGCCGGTCAGCAGCGTCAGGGCGCCGAGACTGGCGCCGCCCGCGATGAAGCGGCGGCGGGTGACGTCAGGCATCGTCTTGATGGAGTCCTTGATCAGGAGCCGCTTGTCGACGCCGGGGATCAGGAATGAACGCTTCGCCATGTTGTCCTCCTCAGCAACCGGTGATCATGGCGCGCAGGCTCTTCGGCACCAGCAGCGCGAGCAGGACGTGGATGACGAGGAATGCGCAGATCGCAGCCATGCAGAAGAAGTGGATGTAGCGCGCGGTCGGATAATCGCCGAACAGTGCGACGAGGTAATAGAGCTGCACCGGCTTCCACATGCCGAGCCCCGTGAGCACGATCAGCACGCCGACCACGATGATGCCAGCGTAGAGCAGGCGCTGCACGTAATTGTAAACGGTGAGATCGTCATGGCCGAGCTTGAACGTCAGCGCCGCCCTGACGTCGTGGAGCACGCCTGCCGGGGTGATCGGGAACAGCTTCTTAGCGAAGCGGCCGGTGGCAAAGCCCGTGACGAGATAGGCGAGGCCGTTGATCATCAAGAGCCACATCGCCGCGAAATGCCAGAGCAGGCCGCCTCCGAGCCAGCCACCCAGCGTATACTCGCGCGGAAAACTGAAGCCGAACAGCGGCGAGGCGTTGTAGATCTGCCAGCCCGACAGGATCATCAGGATCATGGCAAGCGCGTTGACCCAGTGCATGATCCGGACCCATGCCGGCTGGATCACTTTGGCCTTGATGGCCCTGACCTGTTCGTCGGTGACTGTGAGGCTCGACATGATGGTTCCGTCCTGAATGTCGTCTGACAGCAATTATACGCCGATGCTGCGGCTTTCGTTACGCCCTGCTCGCCATCGAATCGATGCCGTCAGGCTATAGTGGTCACAATAAAGCGAGCCGGGCACCCCCGGCTCGCCGTCTCGAAGCACCCTGTTCGGGGGATGAAACAGGGGCGGGCGGTGTTACGTCGCCGGCATCAGCACGGTGTCGACCACATGGATGACGCCGTTGGACTGGTTGACGTTGGAGATCGTCACCATCGAGGTGCCGCCCTTGGCATCGACGATCCAGGTCTTGCCGTCCATCTTCTTGACCGTCAGTTCCTCGCCCTCGGCGGTCTTCAGCTTCTTGCCCTCGGTGAGGTCGGAAGCCTCGAGCTTGCCGGGCACGACATGGTAGGTGAGAATCTTGGTCAGCGTGGCCTTGTTCTCGGGCTTGACCAGATTGTCGACGGTGCCGGCCGGCAGCTTGCCGAAGGCGGCGTTGGTCGGCGCGAACACCGTGAACGGACCCTTGCTTTCGAGCGTCGGGACCAGGCCCGCCGCCTTCACCGCCGCGACCAGCGTGGTGTGGTCCTTCGAGTTGACCGCGTTCTGGACGATGTTCTTGGACGGGAACATCGCGGCGCCGCCGACCATGACGGTCCTTTCCTCGGCGCTCACAGGCGCGACGACGGTCGCGGTGATGGCCAGGGCGCTGAAGGCGGCGGCAGCGAGGTAGGCAATGCGCTTCGACATGGAAAGTCTCCCGATTGAATTGGTACCGGCGATGGCCGGTGTTGGGTTGGGGCAACAACGGCGACTGCGACAGTGTGAGATGATGCAGCAGTGCCGTCGTTGGACCGAACTACGGGAGGGTTCGCGGTGCGGTTTCGGGGAAAAATTCTTTGTGATGCGTGAAACTATGCGCGGGGATGTTCGTGTGTGCGAACGTGCACCAAGCAAACGATGCCGTAGGGCGGGCAAAGCGCAGTGTGCCCACCAAACGCAAATGCGGAGAGAGATGGTGGGCACGGCGCTTCGCGCCTTTGCCCACGGCCGTGAGCCCGTTGAGACAGTACCGTCTCAATCCCTGTTGTGCGGCGTCTGGATGAAACCGCGATTGTGGGTCGGGCTGATCAGGACTTCGTTGATGCAAACGCGCGCCGGCATGCTCGCGATGAACGCGATGGTGCGTCCCAAATCTTCGGATTGCAGCATTCTGGCCTGCTCATCCTCGCTCGGCACCACCGGGCGCAGCTTCAGGATCGGCGTCGCCACCTCGCCCGGCATCAGGCAGCAGGCGCGCAGGCCGTTGACGCATTCGTCCATGTTGAAGGAATGGGTCAGCGCCAGCACCGCATGCTTGGTGGTGGTGTAGGCCGGGCCCGGCATCTTCGAAACGTGGCGGCCGGCCCAGGACGAGACGTTGATGATCGCGCCGTCCTGCTGCTTGCGCATCGTCGGCAGCACCGCGCGCATGCAGTAGAGCACGCCATTGAGATTGACCTGGACCAACCTGTCCCAGCCGTCCAGTTCCATATCCTTCCAGCTGCGCTTGGGGACATTGATGCCGGCATTGTTGACCAAGAGGTCGATGCGGCCGTGCTTTGCGACGATCTGATCGGCGGCCTTCTGGGCCGCACTGGCGTTGGATACGTCCAGCGCAATGGCCTCGGCCGCCCCGCCGGACTTGCTGATCTTCGCAACCACGGTATCCAGGGCGTCCTGCCGCCGGCCGGACACCACCACCGTCCAGCCATCGGCAGCCAGCGCCTCGGCGCCGGCCTCTCCGATCCCGCTGCCCCCGCCCGTCACCCAGGCCACGCGTTTCCCGTTCTTGGTCATGCAAACTGTCTCCGTTGCTTCATCGGGGCGGTTTTTGCTAATCCAGCCCTCGGTTTTGACCGGCCTTGTCCAACAAGCCTTGTTGTACAAGTCCCTGCGGTCGAGGAAATCTTGCATGAACCCAGCTGCCAACGCCAACCTGTTTTCCCGCCTGTTCGACGGCCTGGACGATCCCAAGCGCCTCGCGATCGAGACGCATGACGGCGCCCATATCAGCTATGGCGATTTGATCGCGCGAGCGGGGCAAATGGCGAATGTGCTGGTCGCGCGCGGCGTGAAGCCGGGCGACCGCGTCGCGGTGCAGGTCGAAAAGTCCGTCGCCAACATCGTGCTGTATCTCGGCACGGTGCGGGCCGGCGCAGTCTATTTGCCACTCAACACAGCCTACACGCTGAACGAGCTCGATTACTTCATCGGCGATGCCGAGCCGTCGCTTGTGGTCTGCGATCCCTCGAAGGCGGAAGGGCTCGCCCCGATCGCTGCCAAGGTGAAGGCCAAGGTCGAGACGCTTGGGCCTGACGGCAAAGGCTCGCTGACGGACGCCGCCGACAAGGCGAGCAGCCAGTTCGCGACCGTGGCGCGGGCAAATGACGATCTCGCCGCGATCCTCTACACGTCCGGCACCACAGGCCGCTCCAAGGGCGCGATGCTCAGCCACGACAATCTCGCGTCGAACTCGCTCTCGCTCGTCGGCTATTGGCGCTTCACCGACAAGGACGTGCTGATCCACGCGCTGCCGATCTATCACACCCACGGCCTGTTCGTTGCGACCAACGTGACGTTGTTCGCGCGGGCGTCGATGATCTTCCTGCCGAAGCTCGATCCGGATCTGATCATCAGGCTGATGGCGCGCGCCACCGTGCTGATGGGCGTGCCGACCTTCTACACGCGACTTCTGCAAAATCCCGCGCTGTCGCGCGACACCACGAAGCACATGCGGCTGTTCATTTCGGGCTCGGCACCGCTGCTGGCGGAGACCCACCGCGAATGGTCGGCGCGCACCGGCCATGCCGTGCTCGAGCGCTACGGCATGACCGAGACCAACATGAACACCTCGAACCCCTACGACGGCGAGCGCGTGCCCGGCGCCGTCGGCTTTCCCCTGCCCGGCGTCGCTGTGCGCGTGACCGAGCCCGAGACCGGGAAAGAGCTGCCTCGCGAAGACATCGGCGTGATCGAGGTGAAGGGCCCGAACGTCTTCAAGGGCTATTGGCGCATGCCGGAGAAGACCAAGGCCGAATTCCGCGACGACGGCTTCTTCATCACCGGCGATCTCGGCAAGATCGACGCCAAGGGCTACGTCCACATTCTCGGCCGCGGCAAGGATCTCGTCATTTCCGGCGGCTTCAACGTCTATCCCAAGGAGATCGAGAGCGAGATCGACGCCATGCCTGGCGTGATCGAATCCGCCGTGATCGGCGTGCCCCATGCCGATTTCGGCGAGGGCGTCACCGCCGTCCTGGTGCGCCAGCCCGGCGCAAGCATTGACGAAGCGGCCGTGCTGAGAGGCCTCGACGGACGCCTCGCCAAATTCAAGATGCCCAAGCGCGTCTTCGTCGTCGACGAGCTGCCGCGCAACACCATGGGCAAGGTGCAGAAGAACGTGCTGCGGGATATGTACAAGGATATCTACGCGAAGAAATGAGGGGGACTCGTCGTGCGAATTCTTGCGACGAGGAGCATCCAAACAGCGCGCTGTCATGCCCCGGCTTGACCGGGGCATCCAGTACGCCGCAGCCTCTCGGCTTAATCACTGCTGTCTCTGGAATACTGGATTGCCCGCCTTCGCGGGCAATGACACCGCGTATGTGGTGTGCGTGTTTGCCTCAAACCCTCACAACCCACCAACCAAGCTCATCACGAACCGGCTGCCGACGATAAACAGATAACATCCGAACGCCACTTCCAGCGTCCTCTTCGACATCGCATGCGCGGCTCTCACGCCGAGCGGCGCCGTCACAAGACTCATGGGCATCACCAGCACGGCGCCGATCAGCGAGACGTAGCCGAGTGCGAACGGGATTTGCAGCGCTGCGACCGCTGGATAGGTCGCCGCCGCCGGCCAGCCGGCATAGATGTAGCCGAGCGCGCCGGGGATCGAGATCAGCACCGCCAGCGCCGACGAGGTCGCGACCGCCTGGTGGATCGGGCGGCCGTAGAAGGTCATCAGGAGATTGGAGAACAGGCCGCCGCCGATGCCCATCAAGGTCGAGAGGATGCCGACGCAGAAGCCGTAGGCGCGCATCAACAATCCCTTGGGCATGTCACCACCGAGCTTCCAGGCCTCGCGCGCGAAGATCAGCCGCGCCGCAGCGGCGTAGGCGACACAGACGAAGACGATCTTGAACAGCCGCTCCGGCGCGTAGCGTGCCACCACGCTGCCGGCGATGACGCCGAGGACGATCGGCAGCCACCAGAGGCGGAGGATCGTCATGTCGACGGCGCCGCGCCGGTAATGCGCCTGGAACGAGCGAAGCGAGGTCGGGATGATGATGGCAAGCGAGGTGCCGATGCAGAGCGGCATCCGCACCTCCAGGGGCACGCCAACGATGCGGAAACATTCGTAGAGCACGGGCACCAGAATCGCGCCGCCGCCGATGCCGAACACGCCGGCCAGAAATCCCGAAAGCGCGCCCGTTGCGATCAGCAACAGCGCGAGCTCGATGATCTCCTTGATATCAAGACCTGCAATCACCCGGCCTGCCCCGGCAGCACCTCCGAAAGGTCCGCTCGGATTCGGCTGCTGGTCCAGCTGTAGGAGATCTGACTTGGCGGGTCGACACGCCGCGTCGGCCGTCTTGGGTGGGATGCAGGCTGCGCATATCCGCCGTCGCACGGAAAATCGGTGCGCATGGCGGAATTGGCGACGGCAGTGGAGTTGGTGGAGGCCGCTTCCGTCGTCATGAACTCGCAGGCTCGAACGACGTGCCAGCCCGTTCGCTTAGAGGCGTTCCAATAGTAATTTCAATGTGCCTCAGCGGCCCACAAGAAATGAATTATCAATCAGTAATTGCTTGGCGGACTCGGGCTCTGGTATACCAAGCCCCCGATTGGCCTTGTTACATCAAGGCTCTAGAGCTGAACCGCCGTTCGATTTATGGCGAATTGGTGATTGCGCCGGCGAAATCGACTCCGTAAATAGAGCCGACCTTTCCGATCCCCGCGCGCCCCCCTGCTGGGCCGCCATACAACATCAAAGCCCATGACCGCACGGATCGAACGACCGCTCTCGCCACACATGCAAGTGTACCGTTGGACGCTGACGATGGCCCTGTCCATCGTCCATCGCGCCACCGGCATTGCCCTCTATGTCGGAACCCTGCTGCTGGTCTGGTGGCTGGTTGCCGCGGCCTCCGGCCCGGCCGCCTATGCCCACGTCCAGGCCTTCGCCGGCAGCATCATCGGCCGGCTGATCGTGTTCGGCTACACCTGGGCGCTGATGCACCATATGCTCAGTGGCATCCGGCATTTCATCTGGGATCTCGGCTACGGCTTCAAGGCCAATGAGCGGGAAGCACTGACCTGGGGCGCGCTGATCGGCGGCATCGCGTTGACGGTGCTGGTCTGGATCATCGCCTATGCGATCGGAGGCGGACGATGAGCGGGACCGATACGCCAAAGCGCAGCATGCGCACCCCGCTCGGCCGCGTCCGCAATCTTGGCGCCGCGCATTCCGGCACGTCCGATTTCTGGCGCCAGCGCATCACCGGCGTCGCCATGACGCTGCTGATGATCCCGGGGCTGGTGATCATCATGATGCTGCTCGGTCGCAATCAGGTCTACGCTGCGCAGACTCTGAGCTCCATTCCCGTCGCGGTGATCCTGCTCCTCTTCATTTTCGCCAGCGCCTGGCACATGAAGATCGGCATGCAGGTGGTGATCGAGGACTACGTCCATAACGAGAAGCTGAAGCTCACCGCGGTTATGCTCAACAACTTCTTCTCGATCGCCGTGGCGCTCGCCTCGACCTACGCGATCCTCAAACTTTCATCCGGAGTGTAACCCATGGCCAACGAGACGAATGGCAAGGGCAACGGCGCTCCCGCCACCAACGGCAAGGCCTACCCGATCGAAGACCACACCTATGACGTCGTCGTGGTCGGCGCCGGCGGCGCCGGCCTGCGCGCCGTGGTCGGCTGCGGCGAGGCGGGTCTTCGTACCGCCTGCATCACGAAAGTGTTTCCGACCCGCTCGCACACGGTCGCGGCGCAGGGCGGCATCTCCGCTTCGCTCGGCAACATGCACAAGGACGACTGGCGCTGGCACATGTACGACACCGTGAAGGGGTCGGACTGGCTCGGCGACCAGGACGCGATCGAATACATGGTGCGCAATGCGCCCGAGGCGGTCTACGAGCTCGAGCATTGGGGCGTGCCGTTCTCGCGCACCGAGGACGGCAAGATCTACCAGCGCCCGTTCGGCGGCATGACCATGGATTACGGCAAGGGCCAGGCGCAGCGCACCTGCGCCGCCGCCGACCGCACCGGTCACGCCATGCTGCACACGATGTACGGCCAGTCGCTGCGCCACGCGGCCGAGTTCTTCATCGAGTTCTTCGCCATCGACCTGATCATGGACGACCAGGGCACCTGCCGCGGCGTCATCGCGCTCAAGCTCGATGACGGCACGCTGCACCGCTTCCGTGCCCAGACCGTGATCCTGGCGACCGGCGGCTACGGCCGCGCCTACGCCTCCTGCACCTCCGCGCACACCTGCACCGGTGACGGCGGCGGCATGGTGCTGCGCGCCGGCCTGCCGATGCAGGACATGGAGTTCGTGCAGTTCCACCCGACCGGCATCTACGGCTCGGGCTGTCTCGTCACGGAAGGCGCGCGCGGCGAAGGCGGCTATCTCGTCAACTCCGAAGGCGAGCGTTTCATGGAGCGCTATGCGCCGTCGGCCAAGGACCTCGCCTCGCGCGACGTCGTCTCGCGCGCGATGACCATCGAGATCCGTGAAGGACGCGGCGTCGGCAAGAAGAAGGACCACATCTTCCTGCACCTCGACCATCTCGATCCCGCGGTGTTGGCCGAACGGCTTCCGGGCATCTCCGAATCGGCAAAGATCTTCGCCAATGTCGACGTGACGCGCGAGCCGATCCCGATCGTGCCGACCGTGCACTACAACATGGGCGGCATCCCCACGAACTATCACGGCGAAGTCCTGACCAAGAAGGACGGCGACGACAACGCGATCATCCCCGGCCTGATGGCGATCGGCGAAGCCGCCTGCGTCTCCGTGCACGGCGCCAACCGCCTCGGCTCCAACTCGCTGATCGACCTCGTCGTGTTCGGTCGCGCCGCGGCGCTCCGCCTCGCCGAAAAGCTCACCCCGAACGCCAAGCAGCCCGAGCTGCCGGCGAACTCGTCCGAGCTCGCGCTCGGCCGCCTCGACCATTACCGCTACGCCTCCGGCGGCACGCCGACCGCAAAACTGCGCGAAGGCATGCAGCACGTGATGCAGAACAATTGCGCGGTGTTCCGCACCGGCGACATCCTGAGCGAAGGCCAGAACCTGATCGAGAAGGTCCACAGCGGCATCACCGACATCGCCGTGTCCGACCGCTCGCTGGTGTGGAATTCGGACCTCGTCGAGACGCTGGAATTCGACAATCTGATCTCGCAGGCGGTGGTGACGATGAACTCGGCCGCCAACCGCACCGAGAGCCGCGGCGCCCATGCGCGCGAGGACTTCTCCGAGCGCGACGACAAGAACTGGATGAAGCACACGCTGGCCTGGCTGGACGATGCCGGCAAGGTCAAGATCGAGTACCGTCCGGTTCACGACTACACCATGACCAACGACGTGCAGTACATCCCGCCCAAAGCGCGCGTGTATTGATCATTGCTTGTCATTGCCGGGCTTGACCCGGCGATCCATCCTTTAAAGATGGATGCGCGGGTCAAGCCCACGCATGACGGAAGAAACCAGAGGCAGGACTTATGGTTGAATTCGCACTTCCGAAGAACTCCAAGATTTCCGGCGGCAAGACCTGGCCGAAGCCCGCGGGCGCGACCGAGGTTCGCGAGTTTCGCGTCTATCGCTGGAATCCGGACGACGGCAAGAATCCGAGTGTCGACACCTATTACGTCGACACCCATGATTGCGGTCCGATGGTGCTGGACGGCCTGATCTGGATCAAGAACAACATCGACCCGTCGCTGACCTTCCGCCGCTCCTGCCGCGAAGGCGTCTGCGGCTCCTGCGCGATGAACATCGACGGCCAGAACACACTGGCCTGCACCCGCTCGATGCACGACGTGAAGGACGGCGCGGTGAAGATCAACCCGCTGCCGCACCAGCCGGTCGTGAAGGACCTCGTCCCCGACCTCACCAATTTCTACGCGCAATATGCGTCGGTCGAGCCGTGGCTGAAGACGACCTCGCCGACGCCGCAGAAGGAATGGCGCCAGACCCACGAGGACCGCGAGAAGCTCGACGGCCTCTACGAGTGCATCCTGTGCGCCTGCTGCTCGACCTCCTGCCCGAGCTATTGGTGGAACAGCGACCGCTATCTCGGCCCCGCCGCCCTGCTCCAGGCCAACCGCTGGGTGTCCGACTCGCGGGATGAAGCGACCGGCGAGCGGCTCGACAATCTCGAGGACCCGTTCCGGCTCTATCGCTGCCACACCATCATGAACTGCGCCAAGGCCTGCCCGAAGGGACTGAACCCCGCGGAAGCCATCGCCGAGCTCAAGCTCAAGATGGTCGAACGGCAGATCTGAGACGGGTCATGCTTTGCGTCCCGGCCAGACCGGCCGGGACATTCTGAGATCGCAGTCAATTCGAGTAGAATTTTCCAATTCGAGGAGAATTCTCTCCGACCCGCTGTGCGGGCAAATTTTTAGATCGCAACCATCGGTTCCAGCATAAGCTGCTTCCTTCCCCGCGCCAGATTCAGTTAAGCTCCCCTCAGGGACGGAGCGACTGTGCAGAGGGCGCAACGCAACTCGCTGAGACTGTTGCAGTGGATGATGGCGGCATCCCTGGCGCTGCCGATTGCTCTGTTCGCCATCGCCGCAACGATCTCCTACACATCGACCCGCGATATCGCCGACCGGGAGATCGAGCGCACGCTCGACGTTGTGCATGAGCACGCGCTCAAGGTGTTCGAGACCATCGATCGCAGCCTTGCCGAGCTCAACGAGGTGGTCCGCGGCCTGCCCGACGACACCATCCGCGCCCGCGAGCCAGCGCTGCATCGCCGCTTGAAGCGGCTGACCGATTCGCTGCCACAGCTCAAATCGGCCTGGATCTTCGACGCGGACGGAAAAGCGCTGGTCAACAGCCTCGCCTCGCCGCCGCCGGAGTTGAGCTTTGCGGACCGCAATTACTTCTATGCCCACATCGACCAGAGCATCGGCACGTTCATCGGCACGGCCCTGACACCCCGTCCGCCCTATCAGGGCGCGCGCTTCTTCGGGGTGAGCCGCCGCCGCGACTCCGACGACGGCAGCTTCATCGGGGTGATCCAGGCCTCGGTCCTCCCCGAATATTTCGACAGTTTCTATGCGCGCATCGGCTCGGATGCCGGCAGCTTCTTCGCGATGGGACGCACCGACGGCGTGCTGCTTGCGCATTTCCCGCGGCTCGACCGCGACCTTCGGCTCGATCCGACCGGATCGGTCGGCCGGGAAATCGCGGCGCGCCCCGAGCACGGCCTCATCACCGTCGCCTGGCCGTCGGACGGGATCGAGCGTCGCATCGGCTACCGACGCGTCTCGGAATACCCGATCTATGTCAGCGCCGGGCTCGAAACCTCGGCGATCCGCGCACGCTGGTTCGCCACCATCGGCCAGCATCTTGTATTTGGCATTCCCGCCACCGCACTTCTGTTTCTGTTGCTGGCGCTGGCATTGCGGCGCACCCAGCACCTTCAGGCCGAAGCCGCAAAGCGGCGTGAGGCCGAGGAGGCCCTCAAGCACAGCCAGCGCCTGGAGGCGCTCGGGCAGCTCACCGGCGGGGTCGCGCATGATTTCAACAATTTGCTGACGGTGATCCGCGCCTCGGTCGACCTGTTGAACCGGCCGCAACTGACGGAGGAGCGGCGCCAGCGCTACATCACCGCCATTGCAGACGCCGTGGCCCGCGCGGCCAAGCTGACCTCGCAGCTGCTCGCCTTTGCGCGGCGTCAGACCCTGAAGCCGGAGGTGTTCGACGTCGGCGAACGGATGCAGGCGCTGCACGACATGCTCGCGCCCCTGCTGGGGCCGGCCATCGAGATCGCCATGCGCCTGCCCGCGGAGCCCTGCCTGGTCCGTGCCGATGCCGGCCAGTTCGAGACGGCGCTGATCAACATGGCGACCAACGCGCGCGATGCGATGCAAGGCAAGGGCCGGATCACCCTCAAGGTCGAGGCCGCGACGACCGTTCCGGACACGCTGGCTGGCGCCCCGGACGGCCGGATCCCGGGACACCATGGCTTCATCAGCGTGACCGTCAGCGACACCGGCATCGGCATTCCCGCCGCCCGATTGGGGCGCATCTTCGAGCCGTTCTTCACCACCAAGCAGGTCGGCCACGGCACCGGCCTCGGCCTGTCCCAGGTGTTCGGCTTCGCCCGGCAGTCCGGCGGCGAGGTGACGGTCACGAGCGAAGTGGGACAGGGCAGCACCTTCTCGCTCTACCTGCCGCGCGTGGCGGCGGACCTGCTGCCGCAGCGGCAGGCGCCCAACACGGCGCCGGCGGTGGCCGGCAGCGGCATGTCGGTGCTGGTGGTCGAGGACAATATCGAGCTTGCCAATTTCGCCGCCGATGGTCTCACCGAGCTCGGCTACAGCATCACGCTGGTCGACAACGCCACCGACGCGCTCGCCGAGCTGGTCATCGACGCCGATCGCTTCGACGTCGTGTTCTCGGACGTCGTCATGCCCGGGATGACCGGGCTGGATCTGGCGCAGGCCATCCGCGACCGCGGCATCGACGTGCCGGTCGTGCTGACCACGGGCTACAGCCAGGCGCTGTCACAAGACGGCGTGGCCGGCTTCGATCTCGTGCAAAAGCCCTATTCGATCGAGGAATTGTCGCGCGTTCTGCATCGGGCGGCCCGGATCCGGCGCGTCCGGGACGGCGCCGCGGAGTGATTCGGCGCTCGGAACCGAAGGGAACCGTTTGATTTCCCTTGCGTTGTCCGCTCATGCACAAGCGGGCCGCAAAGCGCGATCAGGGCAAGAAGCCGCCCATTGTCGAGATCAAAGGCGAGAACGGCGATGACGTGGCAGCACCGCCTCCGGAGCTGCTCGAGCCCGATCCCGAACTGTCACCCGAGGAGGCCGAGCAGGTCCGCAAGGATTACTTGCTGACACGCTTCTGGATCAGCGCGCGCGGCTTCTGGGGTCGCAAGGGCGACCGCCTCGCCTGGCCGCTCTCGATCGGCCTCGGCGTGCTGATCGTCCTGACCGTCGGTTTCCAATACGGCATCAATGTCTGGAATCGCGCGATCTTCGACGCCATCGAGAAGCGCGATGCGGCGAGCGTCTTTCATCTCACCGCGATGTTCTTCCCGCTCGCGATCGGCAGCATCGTGCTCGGCGTGGCGCAAGTGTTCGCGCGGATGGGCATTCAGCGGCGCTGGCGCGCCTGGCTGACGGCGAGCGTGCTGACGCGGTGGCTCGCCAACGGACGCTACTACCAGCTCAACCTCGTCGGCGGCGATCACCAGAATCCTGAATACCGCATCGCCGAGGATTTGCGCGTCGCGACCGACTCTCCTGTCGATTTCGTCGCAGGCGTGACGGCCGCGCTGCTGTCGGCTGCGACCTTCATCGTCGTGCTCTGGACCATCGGCGGCGCGCTCACCGTCACGCTCGGCGGCTCCAGCATCACCATTCCCGGCTTCCTCGTCATCGCCGCGATGCTCTATGCGGGAATCGCCTCCGGCTCCATTCTGGTGATCGGCCGGCGCTTCGTGCAGGTGTCCGAGGACAAGAACCAGGCCGAGGCCGATTTCCGCTACACGCTGACGCGCGTGCGCGAGAACGGCGAGAGCATCGCGCTGCTCGGCGGCGAGGAGGAAGAGCGCGGCGGCATCGACCGCAACTTCACCAGCGTGCTGCGGCAATGGGCGCGGCTCGCTGGCCAGCACATGCGCACCACGCTGGTGTCGCAAGGGTCGAGCCTCGTTGCGCCCGTGGTCCCTCTCCTGCTCTGTGCGCCAAAATTCCTCGACGGCAGCATGACCCTCGGGCAGGTGATGCAGGCGGCCTCCGCCTTCACCATCGTGCAGAGCGCGTTCGGCTGGCTGGTCGACAATTATCCGCGGCTCGCCGACTGGAACGCCTGCGCGCGCCGCATCGCCTCGCTGATGATGTCGCTCGATGGCCTCGAACGCGCCGAGCAGGGCGACGGTCTCGGCCGCATCAAGTGCGGTGAGACCAGCAATGACGCCATGCTGGAGATGAAGGATCTTTCGGTTACGCTGGATGACGGCACCGCCGTGGTCGGCGAGACCGAAGTGGTGATCGAGCCTGGCGAGCGACTCCTCGTCGCCGGTGAATCAGGCACCGGCAAGAGCACGCTGGTGCGCGCCATCGCAGGCCTGTGGCCCTGGGGCGGCGGCAGCGTGAATTTCCATCCCGACCGGCGGCTGTTCATGCTGCCGCAGCGGCCCTACGTACCCTCGGGTTCGCTGCGCCGCGCGGTCGCCTATCCCGGCGCCGCCGACCACTGGACCGCGGACGAGCTCGGCGAAGCCCTGCACAAGGTCGGGCTTGATCATCTCAAGGAGAAGATCGAGGAGGAGGGTCCATGGGACCAGACGCTGTCAGGCGGCGAGAAGCAGCGCCTCGCCTTCGCGCGGCTGCTGCTGCACAACCCGGATATCGTCGTGCTCGACGAAGCGACCTCGGCGCTCGACGAGAAGAGCCAGGACAAGATGATGAAGATGGTCACCGACGAGCTGCCCAAGGCGACCATCGTCAGCGTCGCGCATCGCGCCGAGCTGGAAGCCTTCCACAGCCGCAAGATCGTGCTGGAGCGCCGCAAGGGCGGTGCCAGGCTGGTCAGCGACATCGACCTGATTCCGCGCAAGGGCAGACGCAAGCTGCTCGGGCGATTCCTGAGGCAGCGGAAGGCAGCGAAGAAGGCGGCGTGAGCCGCGTAGCCCGGATGGAGCGCAGCGCAATCCGGGAAGATCCATCCAAGACGCGAGAGCCCCGGATTTCGCTACGCTCCATCCGGGCTACATTCTTTTCTCGCAACGTTGGAGTCCTCACCAAAACCGGCTATGCATGCGCCGCTTGCAACGAGGATCGCCTTTTTGACGACCGACAACACCCCTTCGTCCGCGCCGTTCGGCGCGTTTGCGCCCACTGCGGCGCAGGCTGCGGTGATCCGCCTTGCGACACGCTCGGGACTGAAGCGCGGCGCATTCCGTCCCTGGATGTCGCGGCTGGTGAACCTGCTGCGCAGCGGCCCGCTCGACGTGCAATATCAGGGCGCCTCGTTCCGCTTCTATCACCAGGGCAGTGCGACCGAGCGCGGCGCGCTGTTCAATCCCGATTACAATCTCGACGAGCTCGACTTCCTGCGCCAGTACACCCCGACGGGCGGCGTGTTCGTCGACGTCGGCGCCAATGTCGGAACATTTGCGCTGGTGATGGCGCAAAAGGTCGGCACCATGGGCAAGGTGGTCGCGATCGAGCCGCATCCGATGACCTTTGCCCGCCTTTCCTTCAATCAAGCCGCATCGAAAGCGACGCAGGTGCGTCTGGTACAGGCGGCAGCCGGCGACAGTGACGGCGAGCTGATGATCGAGAGCGGCGGCGGCAATCTCGGCGCCACCCACGTCGTCACCGGCGCAGCCAGCGCTGACGCGATCAAGGTGCCGTCGCTTCGCCTGACGCGCATTCTCGACGAGGCCGGCGTCACGCAGATCGATTCGCTCAAGATCGACGTCGAAGGTTTCGAGGACCGCGTGCTGATCGGTTTTTTCCGCGATGCGCCACCATCGCTGTGGCCGCGCGCGGTGGTGATCGAGCACCTGTCACAAAACGAATGGCAGCAGGATTGTATCGCTGACATGGTCGCACGCGGCTTTACGATCGCGCGCAAGACGCGGAGCAACACGTTCCTGTCACGCTGACGAGAATGAACAATGGAGGCCAGCGATGATCGATCATTTGGGTTTTTCCGTCTCCGACTATGAGCGCGCCAAAGCGTTCTACGCCAAGGCGCTGGCGCCGCTCGGCTACGGCCTGATCATGGAAGTCACGGCGGAGCAGACCGGTCACGCAGCGGCGGCCGGGTTCGGCGCCGACGGCAAGCCGGATTTCTGGTTCGGCGGCGAAGGCGCGCTGAACAAGCCGGTGCACATCGCGATCGCGGCCAAGGACCGCGCCACCGTCGATGCCTTCTACAAGGCCGCGATCGCGGCCGGCGGACGCGACAACGGTCCGCCCGGCATCCGGCCGCACTACCATCCGAACTACTACGGCGCCTTCGTGCTCGATCCCGACGGCCACAACATCGAGGCCGTCTGCCACACTCCGGAATAAGGCAGGCCGGCGCGATGCGGTGCGGAACATCAGCGCGGCATCATCGTTGTTGTCCTCTGGACAACTATCCCGATGATGCCGATGCCGATCGAACCACCCGAGATTCCGCCGTCGACTCCCGGCACGCCAACGGAGCCTCCGCCCGGAATCCCGCCCGGTGGTCCGCAGCCTGAAATCACGCCGCCGGTGCGCGAGCCCGGCTCGCCACCACGGCCCGACGAATTGCCGGGCCACATGCCTGAAGAGATTCCATCACGCGGGCCGAACGGACCGCTCACGCCCAATCCCGCGACGGACGCAAGTTCGCCGCGGGATCGCGCGTGAGCTATGCGATCGCATGTGTGGCGATTGCAACCCGCGTCTGAATGCGCAATGAACGTCACCATAGTGAGGTGATTTGCGTGCAGAAATAAATCGGGCCGCCACTGCTCGGCCCGCCACAATCCGGCCTAACGCATAGCGGTTCATCCCAACACTTCGTCAAAGAACCTTCCGGGGAAGTTCACCACCATGACCAACCTTCGTTTCGTGCTGCTTGCAACGACGGCTCTGACCGCGATGCAATTCGCAAGCTCCGCATCGCATGCGCAAAGTGCGCCGCCGCTCGTGGTTGCGCAGGCCCAGCCGCAAGACACGGGCCCTGACGGAAAACCGAAGCAGCCGCCGAAGGGGCCAGGGGCCGCGCCGCCTGCTGGGCCCGCGCGCCCGGCCGCACCGCCGCCCGCGGCTGCACCGCCCCATCCGCCCGCCGCGCCTCCGCCCGCGGCCGCACCGCCGCGCCCAGCGGCGCCGCCTCCGCCTCCGCCGCCACCTGCGGCCCGTCCGGCGCCGCCGCCGCCCCCACCGCCGCCTGCCGCTCCGAAGCAGCCTTCGCCGCCGCCGGCTGCGGCCCCGCAGCAGCATGCCCCGACACCGCCGCCCGCGGCACGCCCGGCTCCCACGCCGCCAGCGCCGCCGCCGGCCGCTGCTCCGCAGCAGCACGCACCAGCGACACCTCCACCTGCCGCTCGCCCTGCTCCGCCTCCGCCGCCTCCTGCAGCAGGTCCTTCGGGACGGCCCGCGCCTGCGCCCACGGCGACGCCTCCGGCTCCGACCGCAGCGCCCCCGGCTCGTCCGGGCGCGCCCGCCCCGGCGGCCACGCCTGCACCAACCGCCACGCCTGCACCCACGACAACACCTGCGCCGACCGCGACCCCAGCTCCGGGCAGCACGCCTGGTGCGCCGCCAGCCGGCCGTCCCGGTACACCTCCGCCCGGCGCACGTCCTGGCACGCCTCCGGCTGCAGGATCACCAACGCCGGCTCCCGGCGCAGCACCCGCTCCAACGGCCACACCGGCTCCGGGTGCGGGCACTCCGACTCCGCCGCCCGGACGTCCCGGCGCGGCCCCGCCGGCGACGCCGGCCCCCGGCGCCGTAGCGCCAACACCTGGTCCTCAGGGTGGTACACCGCCTGCGGGCGCTCCTGCTGCCGGAGCTCCGCCTGCGTCACCGCAGGCTGGCGGCCCGGCCCGGCCTCCGGCGCCTCCCGCCGGTGCGGCTGCACCAACCGTCGTCCCCGGCACGCCGGCCGCAGCGCCGCCGCCCGACAGGGCACAATACAGACCGCCGACGGTTGCCCCGGCCTTCCGGGCCGCGCCGACGGTCGCAGCGCCCTTGCCGCCGCCCCCTCGTCCGGCACAGCGTGACCTGACGCCGCTCGCAATCGGTGCAGGCGTTGTCGCCGGCGTCGTGGTCGGCGCGACCATCGCCGACCTCCACAACCAGCGACGCGAGGCCGTCGAAGGCGGCCGCACCGTCTACACCGAGCCGGACCGCATCATCGTCCGCGATCCGGGCGGGCAGGCCTATGTCCGCGGCAACGATCTCTATCGCTTCCGCTATGGCGCCCGCGACATCCGCACCGACACGGTCGGCGGCGAAACCCGCACTGTCGTGGTGCGTCCCGACGGCAGCGAGGTGATCACCCTGGTCGGCGCGGACGGTTCGCTGCGGCGGCGAATCCGCAGGGACCCCGGCGGGCGCGAGATCATCATCATCGACAACACCTACCGCGATCCGCGCGCGGTCGGCGGCTTCTATGTCGACGTGCCGCCGCCGGTCGTGAACATTCCCTATGATCGCTACATCGTCGACGCCCAGGAAGCGTCGCCGGACGTGATCTACCAGACCATGGTGGCACCGCCGGTACAGCGGATCGATCGGCGTTACTCGCTCGACGAGATCCGCTACAGCCCCAATGTTCGCATGCAGATGCCGAGCATCGACGTCAACACGATCAACTTCGAGACGGGATCGTGGACCATCCCGCCGGACCAGGCGGCCCGGCTGCAGGCGATCGCCGACGGTCTCAACCGTGCGATCCAGGCCAATCCGCGCGCGGTGTTCCTGATCGAAGGCCACACCGACGCGGTCGGCAACGAGGTCGACAATCTGTCCTTGTCGGACCGCCGTGCGCAGTCCGCGGCCGAATTGCTGACGCAGCAGTTTGGCGTGCCGGCGGAGAACCTGACGTCGCAAGGCTATGGCGAGCAGTATCTGAAGGAGCAGTCGCAAGGGCCGAGCCTGATCAACCGGCGCGTCACCGTCCGCAACATCACGCCGCTGCTCAACGGCGGCCAGGCCTCGCTGCCGCCGCCCCCGCCCGGCACTGCGCCGCCGCGGTAACGGCACACACCAACGCAAATGGCCGGGAGCGATCCCGGCCATTTTTATTTGGATGCATCGCCACTACTGCGGAGCGGCCAGTCCAAGCGCGTCGACCATGACGCGAAAGACCTCGGTGTTGTCCATCGAGCCGTGCACGCGCTCGCTGCCTGGACCGGTCGCGGTCAGGATAACGTCCTCGCCCGAATGCACGCTGGCACCGATCAGCGCCGACAGATTGCCGGGGCGCAGCACCGCGCCCGGGACGTCCTTGTATTTGTCGTTGGCCTTGAAGGTCCCGTCGTCGCCGGACTTGACGGTCGGCTCATTGGGATTGTCGAGCTTCGGGCGGAAGGTCTCGTAATGGTCGGGCAGGCTGGCCGAGAAGATGGCGAGCCGCCGGCTCACGTCGACGCGCGCCGGATAGCCTTCCGCATCCGGTGCCGGATAATTGGGAAATCCGGCTTGCTCGTAGACGCCGACGCGCTCGCGCAGCGCCACGTTGGGTGTCGTGGCCATGTCGTCGTTCACCGTGCCGACGAGGCTGTTGGGATGATTGTGGTCCGCCAAGACCAGGATGAGGGTGTCGTCGCCGCGCGCCTGCGCCCATTCACGCGTCTGGCGCACCGCGTTGTCGAGCATGATCGTGTCGTAGACGGCCCGCTCCATGTCGAGCAGATGCGCGTATTTGTCGATCATTCCGGACTCGACCATCAGGAAGAAGCCGGCCTCATTTCGCGACAACAGCTTGAGCGCGGCCTGCACCTGCTCGGTCAGGTCGGGCTGCTCCGGAAATTTTTTGACGCCGCCAGCCTTCAGGAATTTGCGGTCCAGCGCGCCGTCCATGTTTCCCGTGGCGAACAGGCCGAGCAGCTTGCCCGTCTCCGGCTTTGCAGAGAGAGCACCGAGCTCGCCCGCGGTGGTCGCCACCTGATAGCCTGCATCGCGAAACTTCGCGATGTAATCGGTCTCGTCCTTGCGCTTCGAGCCGGTGCTGGACTTCGGCATGAAGTTCGCGCTGCCGCCGCCCATCAGCACATCCGGCTTCGCCGCGAAGAACTGCTCGACGATCTCGTCATAAGCCGCGCGCCGGCGCGTGTGCGCGACCATTGCCGCCGGCGTCGCGTCTTCGATCTCGGTGTTGGTGACGACACCGATCGCCATGCCGAGCCGCCTCCTGGCGAGGCTCGTGATGGTTTCGATCCGGGGATCGTCGAATGGGCTTGCGGTACGATCCGCATAGACACCCAAGGCGTTGACGGCGCCCTTATGCCCGGTCGCATAGGCGCTGGCCGAGTTCGCGGAGTCGGTGATGATGGAGTCCGAGCCCGCGGTCGCCACCAGCGCCATATGAGGCATATCGTCGATGGCGAGCTTACCTCGGCTCTTGCCCTCCGAAATGCCCTTGGACAGGATGCGGGCTGCCACCCGATGTGCCGGCGACATGCCGTCGCCGATGAACAGGATGACGTTCTTCGCCTTGCGCGGACCCGTGTCGAAGACCGTCCATGTGACGCTGCGCTCGCGTGTACCGTCGCTGACTTCAACCGTGACGGTGCCCGGCTGAGTGAGCGTAACGTCGCGCAAGACCAGTGCCGACTGATCCTTGCCGTCCTCGCGGTCGGTGAAGGTCCCGGAACGGCCGAACGCGGTCGCATAATCCGCGCCGTTCACCGCGATCTTCAACTTGGCCGGATCAACCAGCCCGGGGAGTTCGACCTTGAAGTCGAATCGGGCTCCGGCCAGTATCTCGGCGCGATCGATCGGATAGATCGTTTGTGCCGACAGTGGCGCTGTCCAACAGAGGACAATGAGAAAAGCGATTACCGATTTCTTGACCATGCGCGATTGTCCGCAATCCCGTTTCAATAGGAAGCGTAGCGATCTCGAATGACACCGTCATTAAGCTCGTAGCCCGGATGGAGCGAAGCGCAATCCGGGATCTGTCCGCGCAGTAAGAAGTCCCGGATTTCGCTGCTCTCCATCCGGGCTACGAAGGCCTCAGCCCTTGTCGCTCTCCAGTCGGAAGATCTGCGAGCCTTCACTGCCCGAGAGCAGGCCGGTGTCGCTGTAGAGCTTCAGCTTGGTGCGGGTATCGGCGATGTCGAGATTGCGCATGGTGAGCTGGCCGATGCGGTCGGCCGGAGAGAACGCGGCGTCCTCGACCTTCTCCATGCTGAGTCTTTCAGGCGCATAGGTGAGGTTCGGGCTCTCGGTGTTGAGGATCGAATAATCGTTGCCGCGGCGCAGCTCGAGCGTGACTTCGCCGGTGACGGCGCGCGCGACCCAGCGCTGCGCGGTCTCGCGCAGCATCAGGGCCTGCGAGTCGAACCAGCGGCCCTGATAGAGCAGGCGTCCCAAGCGCATGCCGCTGATGCGGTACTGCTCGATCGTGTCCTCGTTGTGGATGCCGGTGACGAGGCGCTCATAGGCGATGTGCAGCAGCGCCATGCCGGGCGCTTCATAGATGCCGCGGCTCTTGGCCTCGATGATGCGGTTCTCGATCTGGTCGCTCATGCCGAGGCCGTGGCGGCCGCCGATCGCATTGGCTTCCAGGAACAGCGCGACGGGATCGGGGAAGGTCTGGCCGTTGAGCGCAACCGGCTGGCCCTCCTCGAAACGCACCACGACCTTCTCGGCCTTGACGGCGCAGTCGTCGCGCCAGAACGGCACGCCCATGATCGGGTTGACGATCTTGATGCCGCTGTCGAGGCTTTCGAGATCCTTGGCCTCGTGCGTGGCGCCGAGCAGATTGCTGTCGGTCGAATAGGCCTTCTCGGCGCTCATCTTGTAGGCAAAGCCCTGCGCCGTCATGAACGCCGACATCTCGGCGCGGCCGCCGAGCTCGTCGATGAACTGCTGGTCGAGCCAGGGCTTGTAGATCTTCAGGCCCGGATTGGTGAGGAGGCCGTAGCGGTAGAAGCGCTCGATGTCGTTGCCCTTGAAGGTCGAGCCGTCGCCCCAGATGTTGACGCCGTCTTCCTTCATCGCCGCGACCAGCATGGTGCCGGTGACGGCGCGGCCGAGCGGGGTGGTGTTGAAATAGGTGATGCCGCCGGTCGAGATGTGGAAGGCGCCCGACTGAATCGCGGCGATGCCTTCGTGGACCAGCTGCGTGCGGCAATCGACCAGCCGGGCCTTCTCGGCGCCGAACTCCATCGCCTTGCGCGGGATCTCGTTGTAGTCGGCCTCATCGGGCTGGCCGAGATTGGCGGTGTAGGCGTAGCAGCGCGCGCCCTTCTGCTTCATCCAGAGCAGCGCTGCAGAGGTGTCGAGGCCGCCCGAAAAAGCGATGCCGACTTTCTCACCCTTGGGCAGGCTTTTCAGGATCGTGGTCATGGCGCTTCCAATCGGGTCTCAAGGGGCTGATGTCATGGACGGGTTGACCGGGCGAATATCAAATTTCGCAGGGATCGGCACGCATTTAATGGCTCAAACCGACGGCTCGGGACCGGTCTTGCGGCCGAACAGGCGCTGGCGGAGCCGGTAGGCGGGCATGTTCAGCCGGGTCAGGGCGGCATCGACGGCCTCGTCGGAAAACCGCGTCCGCGGCCAGCGGTAAATCAGCGCGTAGGCGAACCAGATCACGACGAAGGTGACGAGGCCGGCAATTGAGACATCGGTGAAAAAGTGCCCGCCGAAGGCCATGCGCAGCCCGCTGGTGACGGCGCCAAAGATGATTGCGCCGGCATAGGCGAGCGGCCGCCACGCCGGCGGGGCGAGCGCGGCCGGCGCCAGCGTCCAGAACGCGGTCGCGCCCTCGCCCGAGAAGAACGAGCAGTTGCGCGCGCAGCCGCCGCGCGGATCCCACCATGGCACGAATTGCTGTTCGCCGGCGAACTCGGTCACCACAACCGGCCGGGGCCGGCCCCAATAGGTCTTGAAGGTGAGGTTGGTGAGAATGCCGGCAGACAGAATGATCGTGACCAGCAGGAACACGATCGCGCGCCCCGACACCATCAACGGCCGGTCGGGCCTGATCATCTTGACCAAGAGCGCCACAAGCGACGGCAGCACGAAGGCCCAGGCCACCCACATCGCAGCATCACGCGCGAAGCCTGCCCAGTCGTTCAGCTTGAGCGGAAAGGTTTTCGTTTGGGGATCGAAGAACAGCGACGCGAGCTTGAGATCGAGCTCGGGATAGAGGCCGAAAACGACGCCGATTACGAGCCACAGCGCCAGGGCGATGAAGAGTCCGGTACGGTTCATGGCGCGCGGTTTAGCGGAGTGGGGCGGGGATGGAAACCCCGACGGCGGGGCACATCCTCCCCTGGAGGGGAGGGTAGAAGATCACCGCGCATCCGGCCTTGAATTCGACGGCAGCGGCGGGGGCGGCTCGCGCGGAGGTAGCGGATCGCGCCAGGCGCCGGCGTTGCGGCCGGCGATCAACCAGTAGACCACGCCGGCAACGATGCCTGCGCCGGTCATGATTTCCAGATGCCGGCGGACGACGCCTTCAAATTGGAACGTGTCGGCGTGAAACGGAACGAGACCGAGATAGCAGGCGAGCCCGACGAGGCCGCCGCCGACTGCGTAAGCGAGCGCGCTCCGGATATAGAGCGCCTCGGTGATCGCAACGATCACCGCCGCCGGAACCAGGGCAAAGCCGGAGACGAAGATAAAGCCGAAGCCGAGCAGGATATCGATGGTGCCTTGATCGACGGGGCCTGCGCCGAGATCGGCGAATTCCGGAAACAATAGCGCGACGACCACGATCATGCCGCCGACGAAGCAGGCGGCGAGAAAGCCGATGAAGATGACGATGAGGCGGCCAATCAAGGACATGACGCCGCCCTCGTCGTCATTGCGAGCCACCGGGTCCGCGCAAAGCGCGGCCCGATGACAGGCTCCGCGAAGCAATCCAGAGATGCGTCTGCGGAGACAGTCTGGATTGCTTCGTCGCTGCGCTCCTCGCAATGACGAGGTTGCAACAGCGTGCACATAACTGGCTAGTCCGTCATCGCCATGGCGCGCAACGTCTGGCGTTCGCGAGCGCTGAGCTTCTCAGTCTCCGATTTCAGCTGGCCGCAGGCGGCGAGGATGTCGCGGCCGCGCGGGGTGCGCACCGGCGAGGAATAGCCGGCGTTGAAGATGTATTCGGAGAATTTTTCGATCTGGTCCCAGTCCGAACATTCATAGGCCGTACCGGGCCAGGGATTGAACGGGATCAGATTGATCTTGGCGTGAACGCCCTTGAGCAGCTTCACCAGCAGTTTTGCATCGTCGAGCGAGTCGTTGACACCCTTGAGCATCACATATTCGAAGGTGATGCGCCGCGCATTGGAGGCGCCGGGATAATCGCGGCAGGCCTGCAGCAGCTCCTTGATCGGATATTTGCGGTTGAGCGGCACCAGCTCGTTGCGCAATTCGTCGCGCACCGCATGCAGCGAGATCGCGAGCATGACGCCGATCTCGTCGCCGGCGCGCACGATGTTCGGCACCACGCCCGAGGTCGACAGCGTAATGCGGCGACGGGAGATGCCGATGCCTTCATTGTCGCCGACGATCAGAAGCGCATCGCGCACCGCGTCGAAATTGTAGAGCGGCTCGCCCATGCCCATCATCACGATGTTGGTGACGCGGCGCGTGCCGTCCTCGCGATCGGCCCAGTCATTCAGGCGATCGCGTGCGACCATCACCTGCCCCACGATCTCGCCGGCGGTGAGATTGCGTACGAGGCGCTGCGTGCCGGTGTGGCAGAACGAGCAGTTCAGCGTGCAGCCGACTTGGGAGGAGACGCACAGCGTGCCGCGATCGGTCTCGGGGATGTAGACGCACTCGACCTCGTGAGCGCGCTCGACATTGTCGCCGCTCGGCAGCCGCAGCAGCCATTTGCGGGTGCCGTCGTTCGAGATCTGCTCGGCGACGACCTCGGGCCGGTCGACCGTGAAGTGCTGCGCGAGCTCGGCGCGAATGCCCTTCGAGATTGAGGTCATGTCGTCAAAACTCTGGGCGCCCCGGAAATAGAGCCAGTGCCACAGCTGCTGCACCCGCATCTTGCGCTGCGCCGGAGCGACGCCGATCTCGCCGAGGCGATCGGCAAGCTCGGTGCGCGACAGACCGATCAGCGACGGCTTTGCCGGCGGCACATAGGTTTCGAGTGGGGTCTTCTCCACCAGGATTGCGTTATGCGGCTCGGTCGTCGGTTGCATTGAATGGACCTGATCAGGTGGTCGTTCCGGGGCAATGCGGAGCATCGAACCCGGAACCTCGAGATTCCGGGTCTGGTCCTTCGGACCATCCCGGAATGACGGAAAACTTGGAACCGGCCCTATATAGCAACCAGAACCGGCGATTGCGACCTTATCGCCCGCAGCCTTAACGCCTGCAATCCTGGGAAATCCGGTCCAGCGCCTGGGCAAGGCCCTTCAGCGAGAACGTGTCGGTCGTCTCGGTGCCCTTGGCCGAGACGCCCTTGACCACCAGCTCGGCGGATTTGCGCATGGCCTCGACCATCCGCTCCTCCTCGGCCGCGTTCTTGATCCAGAGGCCGTCGCCCTGCGTGTACATGGCGAAGGCGGCGCCGCCGACCTCGACCGAGGATTCCGAGCCCGGCTTCAGCGCGTAGCCGATCATGACCGAGACTTCGTTGTTCACCTTCTCGGCCGGACGGGTCGAGACGAAGGCATAGGCGGGATCGCGCGGCCGATTCGGCGGATTGGTCTTCGACGACGATGGCTTGGCCAGCGCGAAGCAGACCTTCTTGCCGTTGGGCGTCGCCGAATAGGCGCCCCAGGTGCCGAACTGGCCGATCAGCGTCGGCTCTGCGCCACCCGCAACTGCCGCGGGCGGGGCTGCCGGCTTGCTCTCGGGCTTTGCAGCCGACTTCGCCGCTGCAGGGGCCGCTGGCGCAGCCGCTTTTGGAGCAGCTTTGGGCGCCGGTTGCGCCGTCTGCGCCCGCGCGGAATCGGCGATACCCCCGGCCGCCACGCCAGTCATCAAAGCTAAAATCAGCACCCGCCACATGCTGGAGTGGTTCCCTCAATATTGTGACTGGAAGATGGCCCGGCCGCGCGTTGTCCCCGTGGCAGGGATAGCGGGGAAAGTCCAATTTGGGAAGGCAGTTAGCGGTATCAGCCTTTGGATCGTGCGGCACGCTGCTCGGCCCATTGCGCATCGGTCCAGCCGAGCAAATCCTCGGCGCCGGAACTGCGCAAATGTGCGCCACCGTCGATGACGACCATCTCGCCATTGATGTAGCCGGCGCGATCCGAGACCAGGAAGCTGGCGAGATCGGCAAGCTCGCTGTGCTCGCCCGTACGTCCAAGCGGATTGCGCGCGGCCCAGCCATCGTCACGGCCTTCGGGACGGAGCTGCCCCGACGCGCCCGCGGTCGGGAACGGACCCGGCGCGATGGCGACGGTGCGGATGCCTTTCGGCCCCCATTCCACCGCAAGACTTTTGGTCATCGCCAGCAGCGCCGATTTCGCCATCGCAGACGGCACGGTGAAGGCTCGGCCGGTGATGGTCGAGGTCGAGAGGATCGAGAGCACGACGCCGCCATGCTTGTCCTCGATCCAACGCCTGCCGGCGGCGAGTGTGCAATACATCGCGCCATGCAGCGTCGGCGCCAGGATCGCATCGGCCGCTCGGAACGACAGATGCTCGCTCTGGGCGATGAAGGTCGCGGCAGCGTTGTTGACGAGGATATCGAGCGGCGCCTCACGCCAGATCGCGTCCATCATCGCCTCGACGGCCGCACCGTCGCGAATATCGCAGGCGATGGTGGTGACCTTGCCGCCGGTCTCCTCGCGCATCTCACCCGCGGTCGCTTCCAGCCGATCGAGCTTGCGACCACAGATGACGAGCTCGGCGCCGAGCGTGAGGAAGCGACGCCCCATCGCCGCGCCAAGCCCCGATCCGCCGCCGGTGACGAGAATGCGCTTGTTCCTGAGCAGGCTTGTTTCAAACATCGTTTGAATCCTCGATATCTCACACTCCGTCATTGCGAGCGCAGCGAAGCAATCCAGAGACCGTGCGGCGGAAATAATCTGGATTGCTTCGTTGCGCTCGCAATGACGAGGATAGGCCCTCGAGCCGTCTTAGACAAAGAATCCGGATTGTCGGGCCGCACTAAATCCGGCAAAACCGGGCCAACTATAATTCCACTCGAAACGCCCCAAGGTGCCACCATGAAAGCCATCCTCTGCTCGCAATATTGCCAGCCCGACGATCTCGTGCTGACTGAGGTGCCGGATCCGGTGGCCGGTCCCGGCGAAGCAGTGATCGCGATCAAGGCGGCAGCGCTGAACTTCTTCGACATCCTGATGATTCAGGGCAAGTACCAGATCAAGCCGCCGTTCCCGTTCTCGCCGGCCGCGGAAGTCGCGGGCGTGATCGAGAGCATCGGCCCTGGCGTGAGTGATCTGAAAGTCGGCGATCGCGTCGTCGCATCCTGCGGCCACAACGGCGCGCGCGAGAAGATCGCGCTGCCGGCGGCTTCGATCGTGAAGATTCCCGACAATCTCGACTACGACCGCGCAGCCGGCATCATCATCATCTACGGCACGGCGCTGCACGCGCTGGAAGATCGCGCCAGCCCGAAGCCGGGCGAGACGCTCGCGGTGCTCGGCGCAGCCGGCGGCACCGGCCTTGCCGCCTGCGAGCTCGGCAAGCTGATGGGGTTGAAGGTGATCGCCTGCGCCTCGTCGGACGAGAAGCTCGAATTCGCGAAAGCGCATGGTGCCGAGCTGACGTTGAACTACGCCAAGGAAGATCTGAAGGAGGGCCTGCGCAAGCTCACCGGCGGCAAGGGAGTCGACATCATCTTCGATCCCGTGGGCGGTGCGTATGCCGAACAGGCGCTGCGCTCGATTGCGTGGGAAGGCCGCTTCCTCGTCATCGGCTTTGCCGCGGGCGACATTCCGAAGATGCCGCTGAACCTCGCGCTGCTGAAGGGCTGCGACATCCGCGGCGTGTTCTGGGGCGCATGGACGCGGCAGAATCCGGAGAAGAATCGCGCCAATCTCGAGAAGCTCGTGAAGTGGACGGCGGAAGGAAAGATTTCGTCGCATGTCGATCGCACCTTCCCGCTGGCACAGACCGCGGACGCGCTGAAGGTGCTCGCGGGACGCCAGGCCATGGGCAAGGTGATCCTGCATCCCTGAAGATGTGGGCGTCGCCGGCGCTACACACGCAACTGTCACGCTCAAATCGCCGGCGCCGCTGAAGCTGCGCCGGCTTTTTCGTGCGCTACCGCTTGGTAAAACGCCCTCAACCATTCCCGCTAAAATTGCGGTGTATTCCCCTGCTTCGCCGCAATCAAACCCAAATCTCTCCCGATTCGCGCAAATCGTCGTCGCTTTTTGGGCTGATTCAGACGGCGATTTACCGGCTCCAGTTTGCGGGGCACTTCTGGACAACAATAAAAAGACTAAAGCCGGGAATGCCCTGCATTGCGTTAGTAATGGGGAGCATCACCATGGAGACGACGGCATACCGCCCGTCGAAGGAGTCGAGGGCGCTTGACTCCAATCGAGCCGCATCACATCCGCCGACCGCGTCATTTATCCGTGCGCGCGCCGCACGGGCCGATCTTTCGCAGGACGATCCGATTCCGCTCTTCCTGTCCGATCCGCTCGGTCCGCCGGACCCAAGCGAATATACGCCAGTGGAGTTGCGTTCCAGAATTGTGCCGCGCGTTCTCGCGGCCGTCCTGGCGGCATCCACCCTGGCAGTGCTGGCCGCACTGTATCAGTCCGACTTTCGCGGCTTCTTAACCGCCAACGTCGGTAGCTGGGTGGGGGTCGCGCCAGGCCTGGCCATGGCGTCGGCCAACGCGCCGGCCGTGCCGCAGGCCGCGCTCAAGGATCCGGCGCGCGTGACCGACGCAAGGCTGGCGAGCGCTGACGCGCAGGATCTTCCTGCACCGTCAACGCCGAGCCGCGAAGCGATCGCGACCGCTTATCAGACCGCGTTGCAAGCCCAGACGCCTGCACCGCTGCCAGCGCCGACACCGCCGGCGCCCCCTCAACCTGCCAGGACGCTCGACGCCGACACGCTGGCGGGGCTGATGGCGCGCGCGAAGAGCCTGTTGACCGTCGGCGATATCGTTGCGGCGCGCCTGCTGCTCGAGCGCGCGGCGAATGCAGAGGATGCGACGGCGGCGTTCCTGCTGGCGCAGACCTATGACCCGGCCGTGCTGGGCACCAGCGACGCGCGGCGCATCGCCGCTGACGCGACCGCCGCGCGCGATTGGTACCGGAAAGCCGCGACACTCGGATCGGCGGAGGCGCGGCAGCGCCTCGCTCAGCTTCAGAACTAGAACTCGTTAGAGGACATCATGCGTAACGCTTTGGGAATGGCGCTTGCCGCCATCATGACCATCTGTGCCTTCGCGGCACGCGCCGAACAGGCCGAATACGATCCGGCCAAGGTCTCGGACGGCCTGAAGGCCATCTTCCAGTTCGGCTCGACCTCGACCAAGCAGGCGCTGAACGCCAACACCGTCACGCTGATCACCGGCACGATCGGCGGCACTTATGTGCAATTCGGCGCCGACCTCGCCTCGGTGCTCGACGACGGCAACAAGATCCGGGTGCTGCCGATCGTCGGCCGCGGTTCGGTGCAGAGCGTTGCCGACATCCTGTTCCTGCAAGGCGTCGATTTCGGAATCGTGCGCGCCGACACGCTCGACTATCTCGAGCGCAAGGGTTTTGCCAAGGACATCAAGAAGCAGTTCACCTATGTGACCAAGCTCTACAACGAAGAGATGCAGGTGATCGCGCCGAAATCGGTCGCGACCCTGAAGGATCTCGAAGGCAAGACTGTGAGCGTGGACCTGCCCAATGGCGGCACCTTCGTCACCGCGCTCACCGTGTTCGAACGACTCGGGATCAAGGCGAAGTTCGTCTATGTCGAGCAGCGCATCGCGATGGAGAAGCTGAAGGCCGGCGAGATCGACGCCGTCGTCGTGGTCGGCGGCAAGCCATATAAATCGGTCTCGACCTTCGGCAATGACGGCCGCTTCCATCTTGCGAAGGTCGACTACGCGAAGCCGCTGCAGAGCGACTATCTGCCGGCGACGCTGACCGCCAAGGACTATCCGAACCTGATCAAGGACGGCGAGAATGTGGACACGATCGCGGTGCCCGCAGTGCTCGCGGCCTATAATTGGGCGCCCAACACCGAGCGCTACCGCAAGCTCGCGCTGTTCGTGGACGCGTTCTTCACGAAATTTCCCGCGCTGCAAAACCCGCCCTTCCATCCCAAGTGGAAGGAGGTCTCGCTCGCAGCCCCCCTGTCAGGCTGGAACAGATTGCCGGTGGCGCAGCAATGGCTCGACAAACACGGCGTCGAGCCGGTGACACGGCAGCGCTTCGAGGCGTTTTTGAAGCAGAGCCCGGCGGCGGCGCAGGTGTCCGACGCGGACAAGGAAACGTTGTTCAAGCAATTCCAGGCATGGGACGCTGAGAAGGCGCGGGCACAGGCCGGGGCCGAGAAGAAATGAACGCCGTCATTGCGAGGGGCAAAGCGACGAAGCAATCCGGATTGCTACCGCGGAAACGACTCTGGATTGCTTCGCTTCGCTCGCAATGACGAGCCTGAGGTGAGCAGCACCCAAACACCGACTGTCGTCCGACAAGGCCGGGACATGACGGCAGTGTGTGCGGTCAGATTGCCTCCTGAGCCGCTTCCGCCTCATCCAGCTCCCGCTTCAGTGCCGCGCGGGCGGCCTCGCGATGCTCGTTCGTGATGTGGCCGGCAACCATGCGGATGGCGGTGGCGAGCACGGCGGCGTCATCGGCGAAGCCGAGAATCGGCATCACGTCCGCGACGAAGTCGAACGGCAGGATGAAGTAAGCGATCGCCCCGAGCAGCGAGGCCTGGACGTGGCGAGGGGTCTGCCGGTCGAACGCGCAGTAATAGGCAGCAAGCAAGTCTTCTGCGAACGGCAGATGCGCGGCGACACGCTTCAGCTTGCGCCAGAAGCGGCGGCGCACGCTCTCGCGATCCTTCGCGAGCCGATCGGCCGGCTCGAAACCGACGCTGTGTTCGGCAGCCATATTCGATAAACTCCCCGTTCAGCCAGGTGGCGGATCTCCGCATCCTGGCTGATCACAAGATGGGGATGTGGCCGACCCCTGCAAGACATCGCCGATCTCAGCCTGCGATCGCGTTCATCGACTTGGCCAGCGCGATGTCGAGCGCCGTGACGCCGCCGGCGTCGTGGGTCGACAGCACCACCTCCACCGTCTTGTAGACGTTGCGCCATTCGGGGTGGTGATCCATCTTCTCGGCGGCGATCGCGGCGCGGGTCATGAAGCCGAACGCCTCATTGAAATCCTTGAAGATAAAGGTTTTCCCGATGGCATCCCGGCCCTGAACCTCGTTCCAGCCAGGTAGTCCGCCCAGCGCCTGCTTGCGCGCCTCCGCCGAGAGCCGTTCTGCCATGGTTGTCTCCGTCCTTCAGGGGAACTTTACCCTAACACCGTCCTGGCGCCCCGGGTTCACAGGGGGATTTCCGCGATCCGCTAACCATGACGGAGATGTAACCCCGCCGGACAAGAAATTTGCTACAATTACGGGCGTAAATCGCCGGCCAAGATGAAACTGAGCCTGAAGCGCCTGTTTGGGAGATCGATGACCGGGGGATTGGACCTGGCCGAAGCGCCCCCTCCGCCTTCGCCGCGATCCGCGGCGCGGAAGACGGCGCTTGTGACCCTTGCACTCGTGCTTGCAATCGTCGGCGCGCTCGTCGGCGGCTATTACTTCGCGATGCGGCCGGTGACGCTGAAGATCGCGGTCGGTCCCGCCAACAGCGATGACGTCAAGGTCGTGCAGGCACTGACGCAGGCCTTCACACAGACCAAGAGCCAGGTGCGGCTGCGGCCGATCCAGACCGACGGCGCCACGGCCAGCGCCAATGCACTTGCGGAAGGCAAGGTCGATCTCGCCATCGTGCGCGGCGACCTCGATGTGCCCAAGAACGCGCAAGCGGTCGCGACCCTGCGCAAGAACGTCGTGGTGCTGTGGTCCGTACCGGGCAAAGGCAAGAAGCGGGGCCCGAAGATCACCAAGATCTCGCAGCTCGCCGGCCATCGCATCGGCGTGGTCGGCCGCACCCAAGCCAACGTCAATCTGCTCAAGGTGATCCTGCAACAATACGGCGTCGATCCCGCCAAGGTCGAGATCGTGCAATTCCCGGCCAACGAAGTCGCCGAGGCGATCAAGGCCCAGAAGGCCGACATCTATCTCGCCGCCGGCCCGGTCAACAGCAAGATCACGGCGGATGCGATCGCCGCCTCCATCAAGGATTTCGGCGCACCCAACTTCCTCGCGATCGATTCGGCGGATGCGATTGCGCAGAATCATCCGGTCTACGAAGCGTCCGAGATTCCCGCCGGCACCTATGGCGGCTCGCCCGCCCGCCCGGAGGACGAGGTCAAGACCATCAGCTTCTCGCACCACGTCGTGGCGCGCAAAGGCGTGTCCGAAACCACCATCGCAGCGTTCACGCGCCAGCTGTTCGCGGTGCGCCAACAACTGGTGACGGAATTCCCGCTCGCGGCGAAAATCGAAACGCCCGACACCGACAAGGATGCGGTGATCCCGGTGCATCCCGGCGCCGCCGCCTTCGTCGACGGCGAGGAGAAGACCTTCCTCGACAAATACAGCGATTACATCTGGTGGAGCCTGATGGCGCTCTCGGCCATGGGCTCGATCGGCGCCTGGTTCGCGGGCTATCTGAAGAAGGACGAGCGCGACAACAACAGCCATCTGCGCGAACGGCTGCTGGACATGATCGCGGCGGCCCGCAAGTGCGAGACGACCGAAGAGCTCGACCAGATGCAGGCCGAGGCCGACGACATCCTGCGCGACACGCTGCGCTGCTTCGATCACGGCGCGATCGAGGAAGCCGCGCTCACCGCCTTCAACATCGCGCTGGATCAATTCCACGCCGCCGTCGCCGACCGCAAGGCGGTGCTGTTCAGCCTGCCGCAGAACCTGCAGCGCGCAGGCGCGCAATTCAGGGCCGCCGGCAACGCCTAAGCGCTTGTCCGCGTAATCGCTGCGTCACATTGCCTCACTATAGCTTCCGTCATTCCGGGGCGATGCGAAGCATCGAGCCCGGAATCCATCGCGCCGCATACACGAGGAGAAATGGATTCCGGGCTGGCGCCCCGACGGCGCGCCCCGGAATGACGGACTTTCCTGCCAGCTCGGGTTCGAAGCCAATATTCATGGACTTGAAATTCTCCCGCCGCCGCTTCCTCGCCTCCGGTGCCGGTGCGCTCGGCACGATCGCGATGCCTTATCTCTCGCGCGCGGCCGATCGGCCCGTGGTCACGCATGGCGTACAGTCGGGCGACGTCACGGCCAGTGGCGGCGTGGTGTGGGCGCGCACCGACCGGCCCGCGCAGATGCTGGTCGAGGTGGCGACGACTGACACGTTCAGGAATGCCCGCGCGCTGCCGCCGATCGCCGCGCTGCCCGAGAGCGACTTCACCGCAAAGATGCTGATCGAAGACTTGCCGGGCGGCCAAGACATCTTTTACCGCGTCCGCTTCCGCGATCTCTCGCACAGCGCGGTCGAGGGCGAGGCGGTCGTCGGCCGTTTCCGCACCGCGCCGGCCGATCGCCGCGATGTCAGCTTCGTTTGGGGCGGTGACGTCGCGGGCCAGGGCTGGGGCATCAATCCCGATGACGGCGGCATGTTCACCTTCTCCGCGATGCGCAAGCACCGGCCGGACTTCTTCCTGCATTCCGGCGATACCATCTATGCCGACGGCCCGATTGCATCCGAAGTGAAGCTCGCCGACGGCAAGATCTGGAAGAACGTCACCATCCCCGAGAAGGCCAAGGTCGCCGAGACGCTGGACGAGTACCGCGCCGCGCACAAATACAATCTCACCGACGACAATATCCGCGCCTTCAATGCCGAAGTGCCGATCTTCGTGCAGTGGGACGACCACGAAGTGACCAACAACTGGTCGCTGTCGAAGGAGTTGCCGGCCGCCTACAAGGAGCGCGACATCGCGCTGCTCGCCGCGCGCGGCGCGCGCGCCTTTCACGAGATGTATCCGCTGCGCGAGAGCATCAATGAGCCCAGCCGGGTCTATCGCCAGATTTCCTACAGCCCGCATCTCGACGTGTTCGTGCTCGACGAGCGCAGCTATCGCGGCCCGAACGGTCCCAATGTCGAGACCGCTTACGGCTCCGCCAGCTATTTTCTCGGCCCGGACCAGATCGCCTGGCTCAAGCGCGGCCTGCTCAATTCGCGAGCGACCTGGAAGGTGATCGCTTCCGACATGCCGCTCAGTCTCGTCGTGCCAGACACGCCGAAGGGTGGCTCGGAAGCATTCGCGCAAGGAGACGGACCGGTGCGCGGCCGCGAGTTCGAGATCGCCGACATCCTGCGCTTCATCAAGATGGCACCGATCAGCAACACGGTGTGGCTGACCGCCGACGTGCACTACGCCGCCGCGCATTATTACGATCCGAACAAGGCGCAATTCCAGGAGTTCGAGCCGTTCTGGGAATTCGTCTCGGGCCCGCTGCATGCAGGCACGTTTGGCCCCAACGCGCTCGACAACACCTTTGGACCCGAGGTGCGCTTCGTCAAGGCGCCGGGCCCGGACAGCCAGAACCTGCCGCCGTCCGCCGGCATGCAGTTCTTCGGTCACGTCAAGATCGACGGCGCCTCGGGCCAGATGATTGTGACCTTACGCGACCGCGCCGACGTCGCGCTGTGGTCGACGACGCTCGATCCGAAGCTTGCGTGACCCAGCTCGCAGCCGGATGGCGGTGAACCATCCGGCCGGCCCGAACGACCATTGCAGGCCCGTGCATTTTCGCTGGCCTGATGCCGTCCGGACCATTTTTGAGTTGAAGCCGTGCTGTTCCGTCGCCGAACCATCGTCATCGTCCTCCTGCTGAGCGCGGCCTTGCCCGCATGGGCGCAGCCCCAAAAGCAAACCAAGGACAAGGCCACGCTGGTGCGCGAAGCGTTTGCATCGCCCTACGGCAAGGCCCTGACCGCCGAGCTCGGCAAGTCGCTCCGCGCAAGCGCCGATCCCGTATGCCTGACGGACAAGGGGCTAGTCGCCGACCAGCTCGAGCCGCGCGGCCGCGATATCGTCATCACATGGGGCACGCGCATACTGGAAAATGCATTCGCGCGCATCGACCGGCAAACCGCGGACAACCCGTTCGCCGGCGCGGCCGAGCTGGAAAGCCTGAAGGGCAATGCGGATGTGAAGCGTTATCTGGCGATGGAAGAGCCGCTGCGCCAGGCCAAGATCCTGGATCTGATCTTCGAGCATTTCGACCGTTACAATTTGACCAGCCGCGTGAAGCTCGGTGCGGTGTCTGCGCCTGCCACTGGCAACGAGGCTCTGCTTCGTCTCAATCCAATCGAGCCCACGGAGGAGAAGCTGGACGAATTCGCCGGCAAGAGCCGGTCGAAGGCGCTGAAGCGTTTCCTGCAATTGTCGGAGGAGGCGGGAGCTGCGCAAGCCGCGGCGATCAAGAAGATCGCATCACCACCGCCGCCGCTTCCGCACACTTTCTTCAAGGGCGTCGAGAACGACCTCGCCGAACTCTGTATCCGCTCCGGCACATAGCCGTCAGGCGCCGCGCGTGCGCAACGCCGCCTCCAGCGCGTCGCTCGAACACGGCTTCTGCAAGCGTGGCAGACCGGAGAATTCGGCCGGGATGCGTACCTCGGCGCCATAGCCGGTGACGAACACGAACGGGATCTTCATCGCGACCAGCCGCTCGGCGACCGCAAAGCTGGTCTCGCGGGTCAGCTCGACGTCAAGCAGTGCGAAATCGGGGGCGCGCTTGTCGATCGCGTCCAGCGCCTGCGTCACCGACCCGGCGGTACGCACATGGCTCACGCCAAATCCGAGCAGGCGGTCCTCGAAATCAATCGCAATGATCGGATCGTCCTCCACGACCAGGACGTCGGCAGGACAGGATGAGCCGTCGGGAAGTGCAGGTGCCATGATCGCATCTTGAAGGGGGTTTTTCTGATCAGGGACAGCCGCGCCACGATACCTGCGCCCAGCGCATCGGGGGGTTCCCGGAACGAAACCCACCACATCACAGTTATTCAGTCTGTCCACTTGTGCACACAGGACATGGACGGAACTCGGTATTGTGAGAGGAGGACGGGGGTTTCACGATGGATGCGCGTATCGGCACTACAACCGAGGTCGACAGTCGGCCGGCTAACAATCTGTTACGGCGCCTGAACGCGGCGGATTACGCGTTGCTTGCGCCCGACGTCTCCGTCGAGGACTGCTCGGCCAGCCAGCTGCTCTACAATCCCGGCGACGACGTCCAGGTCGTCCACTTCCCCTGTGGTCCCTCGCTCGCGACCTTTCTCGTCCCCAACGAGGACGGCCGCGACGTCGAAACCATCCTGGTCGGCCGCGAGGGCGCGGTGGGCGGCATCGTTAGCGAGGGATTCCTGCCGGCCTATACCCGGATCTGCGTGAAATTCGGCGGGCCGTTTGCGCGCGTTCATGTCGCCAAGCTGGAAGCGGCCAAGCTGCGCTCGGCGTCGTTGCGCAACATCTTCGCCCGCTATGCCGATTGCATGCTGGCGCAGATCTTCCAGTCGACCGCCTGCAACGCGATCCATTCGATCGAGCAGCGGACCGCCAAATGGATCCTGGCGGCGATGGAGCGGACCGGCGACGAGAACAGCGTACCCCTGACGCACGAACAGCTTGCGACGCTGCTCGGCGTTGGCCGCAGCTATGCCAGCCGCGTGCTTCAGTCGTTCAAGGCAGAACGGATTCTCGACACCAGGCGCGGATCGATCCTGGTTCGCAGCCGCGACGGCCTGAGGCTTCGCGCCTGCCTGTGCAACGACGCGGTGAAAATGCACTTCGAGGAGGTGCTGCGCGGCGTCTATCCGACCGAGGAGCGAGAGGCCGGATAACGAGCCGTTCTTCCTTTTCCCCCGGTGGGAGAAGGTGGCGCGCGCACTGCGCGCGTCGGATGAGAGGTTCTATCCGCGAACTCGCCTAGGTGCGAGAGACCCCTCGCCCCAATGAGCTTGTGGCAAATAGCGGAGCTGCCCTCTCCCGCAAGGCGAGAGGGCACGGTCATGCGCGGCGCTTTTCCGGTCGTACCGTGCTATACTCTCCCCGCATGAGCGGGGCCGTTCTTCACACCATCTTCGACATCCTGGCGTGGCTGGCGGCGGCCGTCGCCGTCTACTGGCTGTCGCGGCGGCGCCTGCAGTTTCCGGCACAATCCTTCGAGCTGCCCTATATTGCCGCGCTGGTGTTCGGTGCGGGTCTCGGCGCCTATCTGTTCGGCTCGGCCAATCTGTGGTTGTCGGGTCAGAGCGGCATTGCGCGCTCGGTGGAGGGCGCCCTGGCTGGCGGCATCGTGGCGATCGAGCTCTACAAATGGTCCGCGGGGATCACGGTCCGAACCGGCGCGCGGTTTGCGCTGCCGCTGGCGCTCGGCATCGCGATCGGCCGGCTCGGCTGCTACTTCGCCGGCCTTGACGATTTCACCTATGGTACGCCGACCGCGCTGCCCTTCGGCCATGATTTCGGTGACGGCGTTCTGCGCCATCCCGTGCAGCTCTATGAGAGCGCGGCCATGGCCGTATTCGCTCTGCTCTATGTGCCGGCGGTCTTGAACCGGAACGCCTCTGTGATCACCAATGGTTTCTACCTGGTGCTCGCCTATTACGGAGCGCAACGCTTTCTGTGGGAATTCCTCAAACCCTACGGCCCGCTGATCGGTCCCCTCACCCTGTTTCACCTGCTGTCGCTGTCCATCCTGCTCTACGCCGCATTCATGCTGGCGACGGCCCCCAAAGCGAGACCTGTGCATGAACGCGCCGTTGCGTAAGTCGCGTCCCTATATCTTCTGGGGCCAGACCCAATCCCTGTGCGAGACCTGCCTGAAGCTGGTGCCGACCAAGATCCAGATCCAAGACAACGAGGTCTGGTACGAAAAGCGCTGCAGGGAGCACGGCGTCCAATCGACGCTGGTGTCGACGGATGCCGCCTATTGGCGTCTGTGCAAGGATTTCATCAAGCCCGGCGATCGGCCGCTGCAATTCCAGCAGCGCACGGAATTCGGCTGTCCCTATGATTGCGGTCTCTGTTCCGACCACGAGCAGCATTCCTGCCTGGCTCTGATCGAGATCACCGAGCACTGCAATCTCACCTGCCCGGTCTGCTTCGCGGAATCCTCGCCAACACGAACGAAATTCACCCCGCTCGCAACGGTCGAGAAGATGCTGGACGCGCTGGTCGCAAGCGAGGGCGAGCCTGATCTGGTGCAGATTTCCGGCGGCGAGCCGACGCTGCACCCGGATTTCTTCGAGATCCTGGACGCGGTGCGCGCCCGCCCGATCCGCCACGTCATGATCAACACCAACGGCCTGCGCATCGCCCGCGAAAAGGATTTCGTGGCGCGGCTGGCCGAGAACAAGCGCGGGCTGGAGGTCTATCTCCAGTTCGATTCGCTGCAGCGCGATGCGCTGATCAACCTGCGCGGCGCGGATTTGCGCAAGATTCGTCAGCAAGCGCTGGAGAATCTCGAGCATTACGGCGTGTCGACCACGCTGGTCGCGACCATCAAGCGCGGCGTCAACGAGGCCGAGATCGGCGATATCGTCCGCCACGCGCTCACCTGGAAGTGCGTGCGCGGCGTCACGCTGCAGCCGGTGCAGGACGCCGGCCGCAACGAGAATTTCGACAAGAATACCGACCGCATCATGCTGTCGGAGATCCGCAAGCGCGTGATCGAGACCGGCGTGTTCGGCGACAAGGACATGATTCCGCTGCCCTGCAACCCCGAAAGCATCTCGATCGGTTACGGCCTGCGCAATGGCGAGAAGGTGCTGCCGCTGACCTCGCTGATCCCGCAGGAGCAGCTGGTCGCGGTGATGCCCAACACCATCAGCCCGGAGAAATATCCGATGCTGCGCGAGAAATTCGTCGATCTGTTTTCGCTGTCGTCGGGGCCGCTCAACACCAGCGAGCGGGTCTGCGAGCTGCTGTGCTGCCTGCCGAGCTTCGAGGTGCCGGAAGGACTCTCCTACGAGAACGTGTTCCGTGTCACCATCGTGCAGTTTCTCGACCGCTTCAATTTCTGCGTCGGCAACGTCAAGCGCAGCTGCATCCATTTCGTGACGGAGCAGGGCGCGATCATTCCATTCGACACCTACAATCTGTTCTACCGCAACGGCAAGATCGACGGCATCCGCACCGCGCTTGCCGCGCAGGCGAGGGAAGGGGTCTTGCAGGAATGAGCATCAGCGACGCACCGCCACCGGCACCCCCGGGTCCGCCTCCTGCCCCGACGGAAAAGCGCAGCGGCTGCCTGACCGCGCTCATGGCGATCTTCGGGATCCTCATGCTGCTGCCGGGTGCCTGTGCGCTGATCTTCGGCGGAATGTCGGTGGTCGAGGATGGCCGGATCGCCTCCGACATCGCACCACTGGTCTTTCTGGGCCTGGTCGTGGGAATAGGCGGGATCGCCCTGATCTGGGCGGCCATCAAGGGGCGGAAGGCCCCCGCCCATCCTGGAACGCAAGCCTAAACCCCGGGAATCTCCGGACAAAATTCAATCAACCAACGGCCAAAGAACACATTGTTTTTTTGGCGGTTTTTGCATATATTGCGCCGCAACGCGTAGGGTGCCCGGTCAAGATGGCCGGGCTTCCTTTTTGGGCGGCGAGCGCCCGTTTCCAGTCTTCCAGCGTTATTTCGAGAAGAGGTCCCGGTCCGACCGGCGAGATCGCGCTTAACCCATTGTTCGAACGCAAAGAAGCTCACTCATGAACCTCCGTAACGTCGCCATCATCGCCCACGTCGACCACGGCAAGACGACCCTGGTCGACAAGCTCCTCCAGCAGTCCGGCACGTTCCGCGAAAACCAGAAGGTGACCGATCGCGCCATGGACTCCAACGATCTGGAGCGTGAGCGCGGCATCACCATCCTGGCCAAGGCAGCCTCGGTGCAGTGGAAGGACACCCGCGTCAACATCGTCGACACCCCGGGCCACGCCGACTTCGGCGGTGAGGTCGAGCGCATCCTGAACATGGTGGACGGCGCGCTGGTGCTGGTCGACGCCGCCGAAGGCCCGCTGCCGCAGACCAAGTTCGTGGTTTCCAAGGCGCTCAAGGTCGGCCTCAAGCCGATCGTCGTCATCAACAAGGTCGATCGCCCCGACGCGCGCCCGACCGAAGTCATCAACGAGGTGTTCGACCTGTTCGCGGCGCTCGACGCCAGCGAGGAGCAGCTCGACTTCCCGATTCTCTACGGGTCGGCGAAGCAGGGCTGGATGGCCGAAAGCCCTGAAGGTCCGAAGGACAAGGGCATGGAGCCGCTGTTCGACCTGATCCTGAACCACGTCGCGCCGCCGAAGGTCGAGGAAGGTCCGTTCAAGATGATCGGCACCATCCTGGAAGCCAATCCCTATCTCGGCCGCATCATCACCGGCCGCATCTCGTCGGGCGTGCTCAAGCCGAACCAGCAGGTCAAGGTGCTCAACGCCGAGGGCAAGCTGGTCGAGTCCGGGCGCATCACCAAGATCCTGGCGTTCCGCGGTCTCGAGCGCACGCCGCTCGATGAAGCCGAAGCCGGCGACATCGTCGCCATCGCGGGCCTGACCAAGGGCACCGTCGCCGACACCTTCTGCGATCCGACCGTTGACGTGCCGCTGCCGGCACAGCCGATCGACCCGCCGACCGTGTCGATGTCCTTCATCGTCAACAACTCCCCGCTCGCGGGCACCGAAGGCGACAAGGTGACGAGCCGCATGATCCGCGACCGTCTCCTGCGCGAGGCCGAAGGCAATGTCGCGCTGCGCGTGGTCGAAGCTTCCGACAAGGACGCGATGGAAGTGTCGGGCCGCGGCGAATTGCAGCTCGCGATCCTGATCGAGACCATGCGCCGCGAAGGCTTTGAGCTCTCGGTGTCGCGTCCGCGCGTCGTCTACCAGAAGGACGAAGCAACCGGCGCCACCATGGAGCCGATCGAGGAAGTCGTGATCGACGTCGACGAGGAGCACTCCGGCGTCGTCGTGCAGAAGATGAGCGAGCGCAAGTCCGAGCTGATCGAGATGAAGCCCTCGGGCGGCAACCGCCAGCGCCTGGTGTTCTACGCGCCGACCCGCGGCCTGATTGGCTATCAGGGCGAACTGCTCACCGACACCCGCGGCACCGCGATCATGAACCGCCTGTTCCACGGCTATGCGCCGTACAAGGGCGAGATCCAGGGTCGTCGCAACGGCGTCTTGATCTCCAACGACCAGGGCGAAGCGGTGGCTTACGCCATGTTCAAGCTGGAGGACCGCGGCCCGATGATGATCGAGCCGGGCTGGAAGGTCTACAAGGGCATGATCGTCGGCGAGCACACCCGCGACAACGACCTCGAGATCAACGTGCTCAAGGGCAAGCAGCTCACCAACATCCGCACGACCTCCAAGGACGAAGCCGTGCGCCTGACCCCGCCGATCCGCATGACGCTGGAAAAGGCGCTCGCCTATATCGAGGACGACGAGCTCGTCGAGGTCACGCCGAAGTCGATCCGCCTGCGCAAAAAGCACCTCGACCCGAACGAGCGCAAGCGCGCGGAGAAGGCCAAGGAAGCTGTGGCGTAAGCCGCCGCACTCCGCAGTGCCGTAGGGTGGGCAAAGCGCAAGCGTGCCCACCACTTGAGAATGGTGGGCACGGCGCAAGAGCGCCTTTGCCCACCCTACGAGACCGTCTCTGGAATATTGAATCACCCGCTCCGAAGCGCTGTTGCGCACATGGGCGGGTGATGACGGCTATTCGCGTAGCGGCTTCAGCACACCCAGCGAACGTGCTAGAGCCCACCCATGTCCCTCCCCTCCTCCGTCGACGTCGCGATCATCGGCGCTGGCGCCGCCGGCCTCGGCGCGGCGCATGCGCTGGCGGGCCGCGGCCTCGTCGTGATCGTGCTGGAGGCGCGTAACAGGCTCGGCGGCCGGGCCTGGACCGTGCAGGCCTCGCCTGAAGTGACCTTCGACGTCGGCTGCGGCTGGCTGCACTCGGCGGACAAGAACTCCTTCGTCACAATCGCGAAACAGCTGGGTTTCGAGCTCAACAAGGACCTGCCGCCCTGGCGCGAGCGCGCTTATGGCAACGCGTTTCCGCAAAGCGAGCGCGACGATTTCCTGCGCGCGATGGATACGTTCTACGAGCGCCTCTGGCAGGCCGCGCAAAAGGGCAAGGACGAGCCCGCGAGCCTGAGCCTGGAGCCCGGCAATCGCTGGAATCCGATGATCGACGCGGTCTCGACCTACATCAACGGCTGCGAATTGAAAGACATGTCGACGCTGGACTGGGATACCTATGAGGACAGTGATCTCAACTGGCGCGTCCGGCGCGGCTATGGCGCGCTGATTGCCGCCTATGGCGCCTCCTGCCCGGTGGCGTTGAACTGCAAGGTCGGGCTGATCGATCATTCGGACAAGCGCATCCGGATCGAGACATCTCAGGGCACGCTGACTGCCGACAAGGTGATCGTCACCGTCCCGACCAACCTGATTGCCGATGAGGCGATCCGCTTCTCACCGCCCTTGCCGTCCAAGGTCGACGCAGCAGCCGGCCTGCCGCTCGGCGTCGACGACAAGGTGACGCTGGCGCTCGAAGACGCCGAAGCCTTCCCGAAGGAAGGCAATTTGCGCGGCGCAACCATGCGCACCGAGATGGGCACCTACCACATCCGCCCGTTCGGCCAGCCCTGCATCGAAGGTTTCTTCGGCGGCAGCTTTGCGCGCGCGCTGGAGGATTCCGGCGAAGGCGCCATTGCCGCGCATGGCATCGACGAGATCGCCGGCTTCCTCGGCAACGACATCCGCCGCAAGCTGAAGCCGCTGTATGAGTCGCGCTGGGCCCACGATCCGTTTGCGCGGGGATCGTATTCGCACGCGCTGCCCGGCCACGCCGGCGACCGCGCGGTGCTGGCTGCGCCGGTGGATGGGCGGCTGTTCTTTGCGGGCGAGGCGACGTCGCCGACTTTCTTCACGACGGCGCATGGCGCGCGGGACAGTGGGGAGCGGGCGGCGCGGGAAGTGCTGGCGGCTCGAGGCAAGCCGTAGCCGCGATCTCCGTCATTGCGAGGAGCTCTTGCGACGAAGCAATCCAGGATCCCTCCGCGGTAACGGTCTGGATTGCTTTCCGCCTTTGCCAAGGCTTCGGCGGACAGGTCCCTTCGCTCACAATGACGGGCTACTCAATCACCTGCGCCCGCAAATCAGCATCGGGCACGAAGCACGAATCATACTTCCCGAAGATGCGATAGCGATTGCGTGCGACGAGGCTGTAGATGAAATCACGCAGCGGCTTTGGCACCGCGAATAGCGCGCGCACCCAGCTCCAGCCCGGCAGCTGCGACAGCACCGTCAGCGCGGCGTCGGACTTCATGAATACCTCGCCGCCATGAACCACCGCATTGGTGTCGGGATCCTCCGGATCGATACCAAATGTCCGCGCGAGGCGGGTCCCATAATCCGACTGGATCGGCGTGAACCGAAACAGCTTCGCCGTGTCGCGCTTCGCGACGAAGCGCACCCAGCGCGAGCAGAAGATGCAGACGCCGTCGAACAGGATGACGTCGTCATCGGGCCATTTGCGCATCAGCGATCGTCCCGCGGCTTCTTCGTCGCCATTGGCATTGCCGGGTTCAGCGCACGCCCGAGCGCGTCGCTTGCGGCTTTGACCCCGGCTTCGCTCTCGATCAACCAATGCCCCTCGCTGCCGACGGCCGGCAAGGCGCGAAAATCGGCCTTGCCGCCGCTGCTGCGAAACGCATCGACCAACGCTCTCGAAAATGCCGGCGAGAAATAACTGTCGTTATCCGCGACGAGCCACGTGACAGGAATGCGTGCGCCCCTTCCGAACTCCGCAGCGGCGGCACGAAGCGAGTGTGGCGCGCAGATGCGGTTCGGCTCGTCATTGGCATGGCCGCCGCGGCCCGGCGCGAACACCGTGATCGCGGAGATCGCTTTCGGATCGGCATTGGCGAGTGCCAGCACGCCCCAGCCGCCGGCGGAATGGCCGATCACGATGGCGGCCTCCTTGCGAATGAAATCCTGCTTCCGCAAATGATCCAGCGCGAGCCAGATTTGCTCGGCCGTTGCACGGCCCGAACGCGCATAGTCGGCCTCGTCACATCCACCCTGGTCCTCGACATAACGCCCGCCGGTTGCACCATGGCCGAGCCGCTCCGGCACCAGCACGGCAAAACCGCGCGCGACGAGATAGGTGGCGAGCGGACGGTATTCCGGCTGCGGCATCTGCGCACGACGCAAGCCATTCTGCGTCGAGGCGTGTGCGATCACCGCAAGCCGGAACGGACCTGCGCCTGCGGGGCGAAACAGCAGGGCATGCGCGGCAATGCCGGTATCCGGCGAAGGCACAAGCCATTCCTGTCGGCGAAGCGGTTCGCCCTCCTCTCCCGATGGGCCAAACGCGACCTGAGCGCACAAAGGCGGCGCAGTCAGCAAGGCCAGCAGAGACAGGAGCGCGATGGTGTTGAGGAGCCGCATCAATGGCCGAGGGCGGACGAACAGCGACGGCCACACTAGTAGGAACGAATCAGCATGGGCGGACTTTCTGCGTTGCCATTGTCATTCATTCGTTGCCGCAACAGGAGTTTTGCACCGACGCAGGGCACGCCGGTGCCATTTGATTGGCGTCTTGTCTTTTTTCGGTACAGCATGGCTAGGATACTGATGCACAAAGTCCACACGTTAACCGATAATTAACGATAGGTCTTGCCGCCGACGCGGCGACTTGGTTTGATTGCGTCCATGAGCACAACCCTGATCGAGGTCCGGCCGGCCAAAGCTGCAGATGCAACTGCGGTGGCGTCCACTCATGACGAAGCTTGGCGCTCCGCCTATCAGGGCATCATTCCCGGTGCCGAGCTGGAAAAGCTCATCAACCGCCGTGGCCCACAATGGTGGGATAGCGCAATCCGCAAGGGCAGCCGCGTCAGCGTGCTCGTGTTCGGCGACAAGATCGCCGGCTACGCCAATTACGGCCGCAACCGCGCCCGCAGTCTGCATTTCGACGGCGAGGTCTACGAGCTTTATCTGCGTCCGGAATTCCAGGGGCTCGGCTTCGGCCGTCGCCTGTTCGCCGCCGCCCGCCGCGACCTGATGCAGAGCGGGTTGAAGAGCATGGTGGTGTGGGCGCTCTCGGACAACGACCCGGCGACCGAATTCTACCGGGCGCTGGGGGGCCGTATGGTGGCGCGCTCGTCGGAGCGGTTCGGGCCGAAGTCGCTCGACAAGGTTGCCTTCGCTTGGACCAATTGAGCTGCTGAAAGCTGAATCGGCAGCGTTTCCCTTCCGTCGATACCGTTGCCTTTGAGCCGGTGATTTCCGGATTCATTATTTCACAAAAACGCGATGGATCAGCGGGCCAAGCCCGCGTATGACAGCCCAAAATCGCTGCCGGGCGCGATTTCACCTCGGCAACAACGGAGCCTTGAATGCGTATCGATGCGATCTCGATCGGGAAAAACACGCCTCACGAAGTCAACGTCGTCATCGAAGTCCCCGTGGGCGGCGAACCGATCAAATACGAGATGGACAAGGAGGCCGGCACGCTGGTGGTCGACCGCTTCCTCTACACGCCGATGCGTTACCCCGGTAATTATGGCTTCATCCCGCACACTTTGTCGGATGACGGCGACCCCTGCGACGTCCTGATCGTCAATACCCGCGCCATCATTCCCGGCGCCGTCATGAGCGTGCGCCCGGTTGGCGTGCTGTTCATGGAGGACGAAGCCGGCGGCGACGAGAAGATCCTGGCGGTGCCGTCGTCGAAGCTCACCCAGCGCTATGACAAGGTGAAGTCGTACTCCGACCTGCCCGACATCACGCTGCAGCAGATCCAGCACTTCTTCGAGCACTACAAGGATCTCGAGAAGGGCAAATGGGTGAAGATCCTGCGCTGGGGCGGCCCCGAGGATGCGCACAAGCTGATCCTCGAAGGCATGGATCGCGAGAAGAAGAAGAAGGGCTGAGCTTCTGTGTCCCGGACGCGGCGCGGCACGTCCCGGCGATGCGAAGCATCGTCCGGTGTGACGCGACGCTGGGCCGGGACCCATGCCGCCACTGGGCTCCGGCTCAGCAGCGCACCGCTACTGGACGATGCTCCGCATCGCCAGGGAAGCGTTGCGCTGCGCCCGGGGCACGAGAGTTCAGCTACACCGCCGGCTTCGGCAGCCCGGCGATCGCGCAGGCCGCGCGCAGGGTGTTCACCAGCAGGCACGCCACCGTCATCTGACCGACGCCGCCCGGCACCGGCGTGATGGCGCCTGCAACCTCAAGCGTTTCCTGATAGGCGACGTCGCCGACGAGGCGCGTCTTGCCATCATCTTTCGGAATCCGGTTGATGCCGACATCGATCACAGTCGCGCCCGGCTTCAGCCAATCGCCGCGCACCATCTCGGGCCTTCCGACCGCGGCATAAACGAGATCGGCCTTCTTCACGAGCCCAGGCAAGTCGCGCGAGCGCGAATGCGCGATCGTCACCGTGGCGTTCTCGTTCAACAGCAATTGCACCAGCGGGCGACCGACCAGGTTGGAGCGGCCGATGACGATGGCGTTCATGCCCTCCAGGGAGGCGTGCACGCTCTTGGTCAGGATGATGCAGCCGAGGGGCGTGCAGGGCGACAGCGCCTCGAAGCCGCCGGCGAGCCGGCCGGCATTGTTCGGATGCAGCCCGTCGACGTCCTTGGCGGGGTCGATAGCGTTGATGACGGCCTCCGTGTTCAACCCCTTCGGCAGCGGCAGCTGCACCAGAATGCCGTGCACGGCCGGATCACGATTGAGCTTTGCGACGAGCGCCAGAAGGTCCGCCTGCGCAACGTCGGCCGGTAGCTTGTGCTCGAACGAGGCCATGCCGGCGGCCTGGGTCTGGGTGTGCTTGGAACGAACATAAACCTCGCTGGCGGGGTCGCTGCCGACCAGGACGACCGCCAGCCCCGGCACCAGATTGTGCTCCCGCTTGACCCGGGCAACCTCCTCGGTGACGCGGGCCCGAAGCTCCGCGGCGATGACTTTTCCGTCGATGATTTTGGCGGTCATGTCAGTTCCTCAGTCTGTCGATTTGGCGTCTGCAGATTTGGCTCGGACGAGCTGGCGCAGGGCTTCGCCCAGCCGTGCCGGATCGCCGCCGACCGCGATCTGCTTCAGCCGCGAGGTGGCTCCGGACAGGAGCCTCACGCTGGCCTTGGGGACACCAAGCGATTTCGCCAGCAGCACCAAAACGGCCTTGTTGGCCTCGCCGCCATCGGCGATCGCTCGCACCCGCACCTTGAGCACGCTGCGGCCATCGGCCAGTTGCTCGATCCCGTCGATGTCGTCGCGGCCGCCGCGCGGCGTCACCCGCAGCGCAATGCTGATTCCTGCGGCCGAGTAGCGCCAGGGTTCCCTAGAGGCCTCTTTCGCGACCAAGGCGCTCCAGCCCGCTCAGACCACGTTCGGGTAGATGTAGTACAGGATCACCCGCTCGATGAACATGATGAGCAGGATCAGGATGATCGGCGAGATGTCGAGGCCGCCGAGGCTGGGCAGGAAATTGCGAATCGGCGCCAGCACCGGCTCGGTGATCCGGTACAGGAACTCTGCCACTGCTGACACGAACTGGTTGCGGGTGTTCACAACGTTGAAGGCGATCAGCCAGGACAGGATCGCGGAGGCGATCAGCAGCCAGACGTAGAGGTCGAGCACGATGATGACGATGTCGAGAACGGCACGCATGATTTTTCAGGGCTCTGGCTTTTGAAGACTCTGGCTTTTGAAGACTGGCTGCGGTCGGAAGTGACGCCTTTCGCTAGATATCGGTTCCCCCCCGCCCAAACAAGGGAAGTCGCGTCCCGAATGGCTAAAAGCGGGTTACAGCCGTCCTTGACTTGACCTTGGCGGGGACTTAAATGGCGCCCGGTTGTCGGCCGCGTTTACCAGAGCGGCCAGCAAACGGGGCCATAGCTCAGCTGGGAGAGCGCGTCGTTCGCAATGACGAGGTCGGCGGTTCGATCCCGCCTGGCTCCACCAGCCTTCACAGGCTGCGCCTGCTTCGGCTCGGCAGGCCGTTTCGTAGCGAAGGCTGCCGCGCCATAGCCCGAAGGGCGACGGCGGGCTCTCTCCGAATTCCCCTACCTCCCCGTAAACCGCGGCGGCCTCTTCTCCATAAAGCTCGCCACGCCTTCCCGAAAATCGCTACCGCCCAATGCCACCATCATCTCCCGGTTGGCCTCGATCGTCGCCTCGGCCAGCGTCTGGAACGGCACCTCGTAGAGCTGGCGCTTGATCACGGCCATCGCACTCGGTGAGACGAAATCGGCGAGATCGCGCGCATAGGCATAGGTCTCCTCGCGGAGCTTTTCAGGCGAGCAGAGGCGGTTGACCAGCCCGATCCGCAGCGCTTCCTCGCTCGACACCCGCCGCGCCGAGAGCAGCAGATCCATCGCATTGGCATGACCGACGATGCGCGGCAGCATCCAGCTGATGCCGTGCTCGGCAATCAGGCCGCGCCGCGCGAAGGCTGTCGTGAACACGGTGTTGTCGGCGGCAAAGCGAAGGTCGCAATAGAGCGCATGCACGAGGCCTATGCCGGCGGTGGCGCCGTTGAGCATGGCGATCACAGGCTTTCCGATCGACGGGTAGAAGCCGTAGCGCGTCTGCCAGTCCGGCCGGCGATTCATGTCGAACGGCGGCAGGTTCGAGGCACGCCTGACGTCATCGGGGTCGAGCCCCTTGAGCGCATCCATGTCGGCGCCGGCGCAGAAGGCGCGGCCCGCGCCGGTGAGGATGATGACGCGGACATTGTCGTCGGCGCTTGATGCTTCCATCGCATGACGCACGTCGCGCTCCATGGTCGGCGTCCACGCATTCATGCGGTCAGGACGATTGAGCGTGATGGTCGCGATCTTGTCGCTCACCTCGTAGAGAATGTGTTCGTAGGCCACGGCGCTCTCCCTTGTTTGCCGGCACGCATTGGTGCGCGCTCGTTGGCAGAGAGCCTAGCATATCAGGGGCAGAGGCAAGGACTTGCGCCAAGGATCTGCGCCAAGGATCTGCGCGAACGCGCGATCACTCGGCGGCTTGCGCCAGCACGGGCCGGCGCGCCAGCCAGCCGTTGATGAAGTGATCGAGCCAGGCGCGTTCCGCGGCATCGTACACGGCACGATCTGCGAAATGATGGTGTCGCTGCCGCGCACCGGGCGCGCTGAAGCCGTCATAGCCTCGCGTGGTCCAGCGATGCATCATCGCGTAGGTCACGTCTGGATGAAATTGCACGCCGAAAGCATTGCCGGCACGGAATGCCTGCACTGGAAAATCGTCACCTTCTGCGAGCAGCTCGGCGCCGACGGGCAGCTCGAATCCCTCGCGATGCCAGTGATAGACCTGAGCCGGCCAGGCCGGGCAGAGCGCGTGGCCCGCTGCGGTCGGACGGATCGGGTAATAACCGATCTGGGTCAGCGCATCGGCATGCGGCGCGACACGCGCACCGAGCTGCATCGCGAGCATCTGGGCCCCAAGGCAGATGCCGAGGAACGGCCGCTGCTCGCGCAGCGGAATTTCGATCCAGTCGATCTCGCGGCGAACATAGTCATCGGAATCATTGGCGCTCATTGGACCGCCAAAGACCACGGCGCCGGCATGCTGATCGAGCGTGTCGGGCAGGGGATCGCCGAAGCGCGGACGGCGGATGTCGAGGCGATGGCCGAGCGCGCGCAAGGCATTGCCGACGCGGCCGGGGGTCGAGCATTCCTGGTGCAGGACAATGAGAACCGGCAGGCCGCTTGCCGAATCAGAGGCAGGCGCGCCGGGCGTCCTTCGCGGGAAGGGCACCACCTCTGCACTGCCAAACCTGTCCGTCCGGAACGACATTGTCCTTGCGAAAGCTATTGGTTCAGACCGCCAGCATAACTAAGCGATCGTTAATTTCGTGTGAGTTCGCGCACACATCGAAACCGAAGCAAGCTCCGGGCCAATACGGACCCTCGAGCTTTCCTTAGTGCCTCTGCCTCTGGAACCGACTGGTGGCGGCCAGGATGAAGCCGCGCGGGAAAAAGCGCAGCGCAAATGGCACAATCTTGATGCCCAGACCAGGCAGCACTGCTCTTTTATTGGCCATCAGCCCGCGATAGGCGTCCCGGGCGACATCGGCGGCAGAAACATTGAGAAGAGCCGTATCATGTCCGGAGCCGACCCCGGCGCGCGCCTGGAATTCGGTGGGCACGGGACCCGGGCAAAGGACGGTGACGCGAACACCGCGCGGCGCGAGCTCCGCCCGCAACGCTTCGGTGAAGGAAATCACGTAGGCCTTGGACGCATAATAGACGGCCATGCCGGGGCCGGGCAGGAAACCTGCGACCGAGCCGACATTGAGAAGACCGCCCTTGTTCTTGATGAGCTGATCGGCAAAGCGCAGCGACAGGTCCGTCAGGGCCCGCACGTTGACATCGACAATCCTGACCTGCTCGTTGCGATCGCGCTCGATGGCATCGCCGAACACGCCGAAGCCGGCATTGTTGACGAGGTGATCGAGCTCGACGCCTTCGGCGGCGAGCGCTGCTGCGATCGTTTCGCCGGCGTCCTTGTCCTCGAGATCGCATGCGATCACGATCGGCTTCTTGCCGCCCTTGGCGGCGAGCTCGTTCGCGAGCGCCTCAAGTCGGTCCGCGCGCCGCGCCGTCAATGCCAGGCGATGTCCGTTGGCGGCAAATACGCGCGCCAGCTCCGTGCCTATGCCCGCCGAGGCACCGGTGATCAACGTTACCCGCTCTGTCACGATCGCAGTCTCATGAAGTGAAGATTTGGCCCCGCAATGGTGGAACCAGAGCATAGGCCGTGCGCGACAGGCAAGCGGCGTTGGCAGAATGGCCGCTTGAAAGGAGATCAGGGAGAGCACGAAAACCGCAGATTTGCGGACGAATCCGGACGCGAGGCGGCCGGCAGCTACATTAAAGTTTCGTCATGTGATCCGCACAACCGACATCCGCGCAGTTGGCACGGGTCAGCCACTGACGGCGCTGTCCTTCAGCTGGCCGCCGGCACGGTCCGCAACAGCGTGCTTCAGCTCGATCCGGTCGCGCTGGGCAATCCCGAGCAAGTCGGAGGCCCGCCAGACGACATTGTCTTCGAATTCGGTGACCTGGCCGTCGGCATAGACCAGCTCCCACATCATCCGGACGATGCGCTTGCGCCCCTCTTCGTCGAGCGAACGCATGATGACACTGGTGAAGTGATAGAGATCCACCGCCTCGCCCTCGACCTGGGTGGCATCCGCGATCAGGCGATCCGCAGTGCCGTGATCGAGCCCAAAGTGGCTCTCGATCAGGCTGTGCAGCTTGCGCTGCTCAGCCGCTGTCGGCTGGCCGTCCAGCGAGACCACGTGGACCAGCAGCGCGGTCGCGGCCAACCGATAATCGCTGTCGCCGAACGTCCGGTTCTGGTCATGAGGGGCGACAATGTCGGTGATGAATTGGCGCAGGCCGTCGAGCATAAGGTCCTACCGAAATCGATGCGCCGCGAGGCGCGGCTGTTACCAGCATTATATGAGGAGGAAACTCAACCAACGCAACATGCGTCAGTTCCGCGCGCCGCATTACGTTTCGGCAATCTGAACTGTCTCCTTCGGAGTCATGGCCGGGCTTGTCCCGGCCATCCACGCGCCACCACGAATTAGGACGTGGATGCCCGGGTCAAGCCCGGGCATGACGACGGAGGATGTGGCGCATCCGCCTCCGCAACGTCATTGCGAGCGCAGCGAAGCAATCCAGAGTCTTTCTGCAGAGGGATTCTTGGATTGCTTCGTCGCAAGGGCTCCTCGCAATGACGGCTTGGAGCAGCCGCCCATTCCCTCACGGAATCTCGTACACCACCATCTTGTCGGCGATGCCGCGCAGCGCCGCCTGTTTCTGGATCGGCTTGATCGCACGCTGCTCCAGCACCTCGGCGACCGCGGGCGCATCGAGCACCGGGCCGGTGATGTGAATTTCCTGCGCGGTCGACAGGCTTTGCACACGGGCGGCGATGTTGACCGTCTGGCCGAAATAGTCCTGCCGCTCGTTGAGCATGACCGCGAGGCAGGGGCCTTCGTGGATGCCGATCTTGACGATGAGATCGTCGGTGCCACGCTGCTTGTTGAGCTCGTCCATCGCCGCGCGCATCCGCAGGCCTGCGACGATGGCATGTTCGGGACGGATAAAGGTCGCCATCACGGCATCGCCGATCGTTTTCACCACGGCGCCCTTCTCGGATGAGATGATCTCGAGCAGCGCATGGAAATGCGCGCGCACCAGATCGAAGGCGGCGAGATCGCCGACGCGCTCGTACAGCGCGGTCGATCCCTTCAGGTCGGTGAACAGGAAGGTCAGCGAGGTGATCTGGAGCCGCTGGTCGAGACTGAGATTGTCCGCCTTGAACACATCGCGAAAGGTCTGGTTCGACAGCATCCGCTTGGCGGTGAGAAACGGCTTGCGCTTGCCGATGAGATGATGAAGCGCGTCGGCCGCGATGAACACCGAAGGCAGCACGCGCACGCCGGCCTGGTTCTCCAGCGACAGCCGCAGCGGACCGGGCCGCATGGTCGTGGTACCCGTCGGGGCCTGCACCTTGTTGTACATGATGGCGAGCTGCTGACGGTCCTTGGTCGGCTCGCCCTGGACGTCGATGAAATGGGCGGCGTGCGTCACCGGCTCGAAGATGATGACGAAGTCACTCGGCAGTTGCAGCGACATGGTCGCCTTCTCACCGGCCGGCAGCTCCATCGTGTCCAGCGTTACTTCATTGGCGAGCGCCGCGAACGATTCCTTGTTGAAGTCGACGCCGGAACTCCAGAACATTTGCTTGAAATACTCCCAGACTGGAAGCGTATCGGGGTCGTGCGCTGCGATGCGCCGGACACGTGAATTGACGGTGAAGGAGACCTCGACCTGATCGTCGACCGAGGTCTTGTAGCCGCAGGCGCAGAGCGCACAGTGATACTCATCCGGCTTGAGCGCCTTCAGGGTCGAATGCGCCCCCAGCACGCCGCCGCAGCCCGGGCATAACACGTTCCACCCGAGATCGAACAGGCCGAGCCGCGCCGCATGCAGGAAGGCAGAGATCGCATGCTCTTCATCGAGGCCATGCTCCCTGGAAAAATCGAGAACGTTGACGCGGTTGAGCTCGTGATCCTCGCCATCCTCGATGAGACGCGCAATGGCATCGACCACCTTCTCGTCGGCGGTCTGCTTCAGAACGGAAAACTGGGCCTGGATGTCGCTCATGGCGGGACTCTATCTAGGGTGGATCACGCCATCGGCCAGGCAAATTGCCTGTCACCGACGCGTGATGCGGAACATGGGTGAGTGGTCCGGCTGGGTCGTGACGACACCGAGCGGGATCACGGGTTTCGTCGTATCGGCGAGCTCGACACGGAATGCGCCGATCAGCCGGGCCAGCGCCAACACGGATTCGGCTTGCGCGAACGGCGCGCCGATGCAGACGCGAGGACCCGCGCCGAACGGCAGATAGGCGAAACGATCGGGCGCCTCCGTCGACATGAAGCGCTTGGGAATGAACGCATTCGGCTGATCCCACAGCTTCTCGTGCCGGTGCAGCAGCCAGGGCGCGATCATGATGATGTCGCCCTTGCCGATCTCGACGCCGGCCGCATTATCCTTCTCGCGTGCGGCGCGTGCCACGAGGAAGGCCGGCGGATAGAGCCGCATCGTCTCCTCGATCACGGCGCGGGTGAACTTCTGGCGGTCGATGTCGGCGATGCTGTCGAGATGTTCGCCGCGCGCCTCCGATGCCACCTCCTCCTGCGTATCAGGGTCGAGCGCGAGCAGATAGAGCGCCCAGAACAGCGCCGTCGCCGTGGTCTCGTGACCGGCGAGGATCATGGTCGCGACCTCGTCGACGAGCTGTTCGTCGGAGAAGCCCTTGCCCGTTTCCGGATCACGCGCCTCGTCCATGAGATCGAACAGATCGCGCGGCGGTGCGCCCTCCTTCTTGCCGGCCGCTCGCCGTTCGGCGATCAGCATGGCCACGAACTCGGTCCAGCGTTTGCGGAAGCGCGCCCGTGCAAAATCCATCGGGCTCGGCCATGACACCGGCAGCACCATGTCGAGGAGATACGGGCGTCCCAACCGCGCGGCATATTCCATGATGAAATTGCGCAGGGTCGCGCCATGCTGGTCCATGCCGAACGAAAACATCGTGCGCCCGGCGATCTCCAGTGTCATGCGCTGCATGATCTCGCGCAGATCGACCTCTTCACCCGAGCGCGCATCCAGTTTTGCGATGGTCTCGTCGAGCACCGCCGTCATGTGCGGAACGAGATTGGCGGTGGCGCGCGGCGTGAAGGCCGGCGCAAGGGTGCGGCGCTGAAACGTCCAGGAGTGACCTTCCGCGATCAGAAGACCGTCCCCGAGCACGGGACGCAGCATGCGGATTCCCGCCGGCGTGCGCGTATAATTCTCGTAATTGGTGAGCAGGACGTGCCGGATCGCGTCCGGCTGGTTGAGGATGAAGCTGTTGCGGAAGAAGAAGCGGCCCTGGACGACGTCTTCCTCATAGGCGCGCTGTCCCCAGGTTGCGATCATGTTCTGGCGGATCACCGCGAGACGACCAAAAAATGACATGTCGTCGGGCGCACGCGGGGGAGCCGGAGGGATGATGGGCCGACGCACGCTGGCGATGTTCATGGCTCTCTCCCGATGGGACGCAGGCAAACAGCTAGTAAGTCAGCTCGGCAATCGCAATCCTGTTCTCGAGGGCGGGCCAGGCGCGTGCCACAATTCGTTCTTCGCCGAACTCGGCCACAATGTTACGCCCAACCTCGCTAGCGGGTAGCCGCAGGGTTGCGGCCGAATCCGTCGGCACGCCCGGCTTGACGTCTGCCGGCTCCTTGCCGTCGAACAGCACCACGTCTCGCGGCAAGCCAAAATAGCCCCTCGGCCGCGACATGATCACGACCGCTCCGGCGTCCTTGTCGGCTGGCCCGAGCGGCCGTGCTGCGCGCAAATGCACGACGTCGGACGAGCGCGGGAACGGCGAGCGATAGATGTGTGTGATCGGCGCACCCGGCGAGGTCAGGACGAATTCCAGCGGCCAGGACTGGTCGACCTGCGCGGGACCCCAGCGACCGTCGGCGCCGGTCGTTGCGCTGTGCAGCGCACTGCCCTTGCGCTCACCGGTATCAGGGTCAACGCGGAAGATATCGACGGTTGCACCTGCGACCGGACGGTTGGTCGACACGCCGCCCGGCGTGCCGGTGACGAGGCCGCTCAGGCGGACGCTTGGCTCCGGCGAAATCGCGATGCGCGCGGGCTCGCGCCCCGCGATGAATTTGTAGATTTCGCGGAAGGCGCGCGGGTGGAACGCCACCTCCCGGTGGTCGAGCGCACCGAGCACGAGATTGGTCGCGCCTTTCAGCTCCGGCCCTTCATTGGTGACGCCGGTCGGCGTGCCGGGCTTGCCGATGAAGCGGCCGTCAGCCTGGGCGTATTTGTCCATGCCGTCGCTGCGCAGCGTGAGAAAGGCAACGCCCGGCGTCACCTCGCTCTCGCCCTCGTTCAGGCCGCGCAGGAACGGGCCGCGGCCGTTGAACTCGTTGTTGGGCTGGTCGTCGGTCGCGAACAGGCCGTGATTGGGCGTGCCGCACAGGACGGCGTGGCTGACATCGCCGGCACCGCCATTCTTGATGACGTTGCGGATCGCATTGCCGCCGCGCGAGCTGCCGACCAGCGCTACACGAGACGCCCCGGTACGGCGCTTCAGCTCGACGATGGCAGCCGTGAGCTCCCGGCGTTGGTCCTCGGTCGAGGATCGGTTTGCCTGCTCGACCTTGTCGTCGCTGCGGGCCAGCGGATCGGTGAAATTGATTGCCGCCATGCGGTCACGCGTAATGCCGTTGGATTCCATCCGCCACATCGTGGTCATCCAGAGCGCGTCATAGTCGCCATTGCCGTGGACGAACAGGATCGGCGGCACCTCGGCGCCGGGCGCCGCGCTGGGTGCGGCTTGGGCCCATGCGCCCGTTCGCAAGCTCGCAACCGCGAAAGGCAAGCTGCCCGTCCCCAGCAGGATCGTCCGTCGCGACAGCTTCATTTGTTCCTCCCCGGCAAACCGTCTCTTTGCACCGCTTATAGCGGCCTAATCACTGGACAGCGAAGGACTTTCGCGGGCATCACTGAACTCACCGGAATCGCCAGGACCACTTCTGCCAGCCCATATGGAAGGGGATATGACCGAGCAGCCGAACCGCCAGAAAATGGCCGCCGACGGCATCACCGCGCCGCTGCGGTACACCGTATTCCGGCGCATCTGGCTCGCCAGCCTGCTCTCCAATCTCGGCCTCCTGATCCAGGGCGTCGGCGCGGCCTGGGCGATGACACAGATGGCGGCCTCGGCGGACAAGGTGGCGCTGGTGCAGACCGCCTTGATGCTGCCGATCATGCTGATCTCGATGCCGGCCGGCGCCATCGCCGACATGTATGACCGCCGCATCGTCAGCGTGATTTCGTTGTCGATCGCACTGATCGGCGCGACGGTGCTGACCGTGCTGGCCGGGCTCAATCTCATCACGCCGGAATTGCTGCTTGCGTTCTGCTTCGTGGTGGGCAGCGGCAACGCGCTGTTCGGTCCGGCGTGGCAGTCCTCGGTCAGCGAGCAGGTGCCGCCCGATGCGCTGCCTTCGGCGGTCGCGCTGAACGGCATCAGCTACAACATCGCGCGCAGCTTCGGTCCCGCGGTCGGCGGCGTCATCGTCGCCGCGCTCGGCGCGGTGGCCGCGTTTGCCTGCAACGCGATCCTCTATCTGCCGCTGCTGGCGGTGCTGCTGCTCTGGCGGCGCAGCACCGAGCCCTCCCGCCTGCCGCGGGAAAAACTCAACCGCGCCATGGTCTCCGGCTTCCGCTACATCACCAATTCGCCGCCGATCAAGATCGTGCTGTTGCGCACGCTGGTGATGGGCCTGATCGGCGGCGCCATCATGGCTCTGATGCCGCTGGTCGCGCGCGACCTATTGCATGGCGGCGCGCAGACCTACGGCATCATGCTGGGCGCCTTTGGCATGGGCGCCGTGATCGGCGCGCTCAACATCCACGAATTGCGCAAGCGCATGAGCGGCGAGGCCGCCATCCGCGCCTGCACCATCTCGATGGCATTCGCGATGGCCGCGCTCGCCCTGAGCACGGAGCCGGTGCTGACCGCGACCGCGCTGGTGCTGGCAGGCGCGGTGTGGATGGCCGCCATCGCGCTGTTCAATATCGGCGTGCAGCTCTCGGCGCCGCGCTGGGTCGCCGGCCGCTCGCTCGCGGCGTTCCAGGCCTCGATTTCCGGCGGCATCGCGATCGGCGCCTGGGGCTGGGGCCATCTCACCGACTCTGCCGGTGTCGAGGTCGCGCTGCTGACCGCCGCCGGCCTGATGCTGATCTCGCCGCTGCTCGGGATCTGGCTGACGATGCCGCGCGTCGGTGCCCGCAACGAGGATGCCGATGTGCTGGCCGATCCCGAGGTGAAGCTGTCCCTGACGGGGCGCAGCGGACCTCTGGTGGTCGAAATCGAATACCGCGTCGCGCAGGAGAACGCGCGCGCGTTCCACAACGTGATGCAGGACGTGCAGCTCTCCCGGCAGCGCAACGGCGCCTATGGCTGGTCGATCGCTCGCGACATCGCCGATCCTGAATTGTGGACCGAGCGCTATCACTGCCCGACCTGGTTCGATTACTTACGCCAGCGCAACCGCTCGACCCAGTCCGAACGCGCGCTGCACCAGGAGGCGATCGCCTTCCACGTCGGCCCTGAGCCGGTGCGCATCCGCCGCATGCTGGAGCGTCCGTTCGGCTCGGTGCGCTGGAAGGAAGAGACGCCGGATCGTGCGAGCGAAGAGGTGCTGCCAGTGGTCGCGACCGCGGCGGGAAGCAGCACGTAGGGTTGTGATCCGTAGCCCGGATGGAGCGAAGCGCAATCCGGGATTCTGTCCGCGGTAGGATTGCGCCGGATTACGCTTCGCTCCATCCGGGCTACCAGAGCTATTTACTGCCCGTGCTCGGTCAGCATCTTGTCGCAGCCTTTGCTCAGCTTCGTGCGGTTCTGCTTCAGGCAGGCGAGCACGGCCCCGTCGCCATTGTTCATCACGGCGCGGCAGAAGCGGCTGACATCGCGCGCGCAGGCATCGTGGCCGGGCTGCTGCTGCGCTGCTGCGACTGAGGCGCACAGGAGCAAAGGAATGATGAAAAGGAATCTGGTCATCGCGTAATGCCTCTTACCCGGAAAGATGTGCGGGGAAGCTAGTGCGACGATCCCGGGGCTGCAACGGCTTTATTGCCGAGCGGGAGAGTGCCGCCGCGTGGCCCCGGCTTGATGCCGGGGCGCATCGCGAGGGGAGCTGACCGGCGCGACGATCGTTGTTGCGCGCGCCTCTTATTGACTGTTCTGGGCGTCAGCGACCTTGCGCGACGCGCCCTTGGCCAGATCCTTGTCCATCACCGCGCGGCAGCCGGCGCTCAGATCCGAGCGATGCTTCATCATGCACGCCGTGATCTTCGGGATGTTGGGGATTTCCGACGAGCACAGGCGGAAGGCGTCGCCGGTGCACATCTGCTGCGCCTCGGCCGAGAAGGCGAAGCTCGCGCTCGTCGAAGCGATCGAGACGATGCCGGCAAAGCCCAGAGCCAGGCTGAAGTCGCGGATACTGGCAGAGAAGGATTTGGTCATTTGAAGCTCCCATTGGCGCCTTCGCAACGGCGCCCGTTGTTGATGGGAACTACGATGCTCCAGCAAAACAGTTTCCACTGTGATGATGGTCACGGGCCGCACCCCGACTGTGACCTCGGTCACTTTGGCGCACCTCCCTGAAATTCCTCCACAACCGTCGTCGTGTTGGTGTCACGTTAACTGTTACTTCGCATTAATGGCTCGTCGCGCGGGAAATTCCGCCGTGTTGGTTGCGTAATTGGAAAGAATAGCGATGCGTAATGCGTTGGGCCTGATGCTGGCCAGTGTAGTTGCGGCGGTCGTGATTGCCGCCGGCGGTTGGTTTTATTATTCCTCGCGCGCCGATCAGGCCGCTCCCAAGACAGTTGCCGCCCGTGCCGCCGACCAATTGCCGGCACCGGCGAAGCTCGCCGCCAGGGATGACGTCGAGACCACCGCGACGGTCGCGGCCAAGCCGGCGGCTGCCCCGGCTCCCGCCCCCGCTATGCCCGTCCAGCCGAGACAAGCCTGCGCCAATCCGAACGCGCTGGGCGTCTCCCGCGTCGTCGAGATCGACACCACCGGCGGTCCAGGCTTCGGCTTCGAGCACTTCAAGCAGTTCGACTTTCTCACCGAGAAGGAAGTCGTGCTGACTTTCGACGACGGTCCGTGGCCGGTCAATACGCCCACGGTTCTGAAGGCACTCGCGGACGAATGCACAAAGGGCCTGTTCTTCTCGGTCGGCAAGCACGCGACCTATCATCCGGAAATCCTGAAACAGGTGCTGGCCCAGGGCCACACGGTCGGCACGCACACCTGGTCGCATGTCAACCTGAACAGCAAGAAGCTGACGGAGCAGCAGGTCAAGGACGAAGTCGAGAAGGGCTTCAGCGCAGTGAGATTTGCGCTCGGCACCAACCCGGCGCCGTTCTTCCGCTTCCCGCAGCTTCAGCACAATCCCGCGATGGTGGCCTATTTCGGCACCCGCAACGTCGCGATGTTCTCGACCGAAATCGACTCCTTCGATTTCAGGAAGGGTGCGACGCCGGAGAAGATCGTCGAGACGGTGATGACGCGCCTCGACAAGCTCGGCAAGGGCATCATCCTGATGCACGATTTCCAGAAGAATACCGGCCTGGCCATGCCGACGCTGCTCGCGCGGCTCAAGGCCGGCGGCTACAAGGTCGTGCAGATGAAGGCCAAGACGACCTTCCAGACGCTGCCGGAATATGACGAGGCGCTGATGAAGGACATGAAGGTGCCGACCGCAAGCACGACCACGCGTCCGATCGCAAGCGTGGTGCAGACGGTTTCGCAGTAAGCTTCCGAAAGCTTCCTCAATACGCGCATGGCCGGGCTCTTGCCCGGCCATCTGCTTTTCGGGCGAGCCGGCTCCTACCAATAGATGCCGTGGCGGTGCAGCTCGCTGATGATGCGGCGCTCGGTCCAGTTGCGCTTGGGCTTCGGCTTGTCTGCCCTCGCCGTGGACTTGGTGGCGGGCTTGGTCGTCGTGACCGGCGCTGCAGCCGTTACGGGCGTGGTCACCGCCGGAGCGGCCGTGGTGGCCGGCGCGGCCGGGGCAGAGAGCGACACCGCCGGCGGACGGTCGGAATATTTCGGCGCCTCGGTGGCCGGCGCAGTTTCACTCACCTGCGCCGTGGTGGTGGTCGCCGACGTCGGCGTGGTCAGTGGAGCGGCGGTCTGAGCGCCTGCCGCCGACAGCGACAGGCTGCGCGAACCGTCGGCCTGGGCAGATGCAGAAGCCAGGACCATGGCGGCAAACCAGAATGATCTTGCGCATGTGAAATCTCCCCGTGTTGGCATGACCGGGACCTTACGGAAGGCGTGCGCCACTCGATGTGACTGAGATCACGCAGGTCGCCCTGCGCTGTCTTTCGCCGCTTCGCTACCGCCGAACGCTCAGCTCCCTGATCGCAAATCCAAGATCACGGGGATCGCCGGGAAAGCGGGTGACAGCGTTCGTCGCCAGCTCGACGGCCAGAGTCTCCGCGCCTGCGAACCCGTCGAGCGTTAACGACAGGGGTTCCGCCGGCACGCTTCCTCGATAGATCTCGCGGCCATTGATCTTGACGATGAATTCGCTGCCCGAGATCGGCATGGGCCACAACGCGAGGCGCAATGTTCGCGCCGGCGCCGAAGGCTTGTTCGGAACATCGAAATGCGCGCTGGGAGACGCCCACTGAAGCGCTCCACCAGGCGTCGATTCCTTGCCGAACAGGCCACGTGTCGCGATTCCCGGCGGAGCTTCGGTGCCGATCTCGAGAACGTCGCGGCGGCCCTCCAGATACTCCCGTGACGAGCGATCCGTCGCTACGGATATCAACCGCTGTCCCGGATTGGCGGTGAGCCGTTCGGCCGACACGAGGCAGTCGAACTTGTCCCAACCGGTCGGCAAATAGGCGCGCCCGGTCTTGCCGGACCACGAGAAGATGTTTGGCGATGCCCAGGCTATGCCGCGATCGGCCGCAAGACTGCGCAGCACGTGATTCATCATGGGATGAGCGACATCGATGACGACGCCATTGCAGCTTGCGAACTCGGCGGACACGCGATCGTAATTCCAATCGAGCGACGCCTTCTGCGCGTTGACATGTACGGCAGCCGTCGGAAGACCAGGAATGTCTGCACCTAACCCTTGCATGACCAGCAGCGGTCGCAACGCACCAAGGATCAGGTGAGCAACCACCACGATGGCGCTGGCAACGACGGCACCCGGCTCCCCGCGCTTTGCCGCGATGGGGGCAACGAGGAGGGTGAAGAGCATCGGCGCCGCCATTGCCAGTCCCTTGCCTGCCGCCCAGGCGTGACCAGCTGCGAGAATGGCGATCGGCACGAGGCAACCTGCCAGGCTGCCGGCCAGAAGACGGGCGGCGCTACCGTCAGGCTCAGTACGCCAGATCGTCCAGACCGCCTTGGCAACGCCCCTCAACAGCACGAACAGGAAACCGTAGAGCAGCAGCTTCCACATGAACGCGACGGCGACGGGCCAACTTGCGGACGGGAGCACGGCATATGCGCCGAGGCCGCCGACCGCAGCTTCGACCGGCAGCGAGAACCACGCATCTGCCAATTCTCCGAGGCGGCTATCGGGATTGGCAATGATCTCGAGGAAATTCGCTTCGCCGCCGAACAAATAACGTTGAAAATACTTCCACCAGTCCGGCGGATAGGCCGCTGCATGGCTCAGCTGGCGAACGACATAGGCGGCCGTGCCGGACCAGTGTGGAATGCAAGCGAGCAGCGATAGTCCGATGCCTGCCACCAGGCCGGTTGCAGCTACAGGCAGGGTCTGCCGCGATGCCCGCTGACCGATTGCCGCCACGACGATGACTGCGGCGGCAAGTCCGTAGACCGTCAGTGATTCCGGATAGAGAAAGAACGCGCCCGTCATCAGCGCCGCAAAGACGGCTGCCAGCCGGGTGATCGAACCCGGCACCTGCCCGAAACGATCCTTGTCGAAGGCCAACGCGACAAAGGCGAGAAGGAGCAGGAAGATGGGCTGCGCAGCAAGCTGAGACCACGCATTGATGTCGAAGACGTATTGCTCGAAGAATCCGACCGTAAGCGCCGACGCGCAGATCCATGCCAACGAGCGCCGCATCGCGAGCGCGTTGACGAAAACGAACAGCGCCGCAAACAGCATGTTGAGCTGCATGCCGACCATGTACGGATAGGCGCAATCGACGACATCGCCGCGGCTCACGACGGCGAAGGCCGCATGCATCATCGACACGGCGCTGCGCCAATCGATGAACCACAACGCCGCCACAGCCAGGGGATCGGCCTGCGCGCTCTCTACGCCCTGGACGACCAGCGTTGCGTAGTCGAGCGTTCGGTAGGAAATCGACGCGCCGACATAAAGCAGGTGATCGTAGACATTCGCCTGGAAGACGCGGAAGCGTGGACCTCCGGTCCAGCCGGGCGCAAGACAGAGGATTGCAACGGCCGCAACGGCCATGGCCGACCAGACCCCGGTCGATATCCTCCGCCGCCATGGTCCGCTCCGAACGATCATTGCGGCCGCAACGACGAGACCGGTAGCCGCCATCGCCAGCAGCGTAACCCATGGCGCAACGCCGGACAGGTACAGGAGGGCGGTCCCGGCCGCGAGCAGGCCGAAGCCAAGGGGTGGCGCGAGCGCCCAGCGAACGGCAAAACCTGGCGACGGCAGAAGCAGGGAGAACGGAAGGCCGATGGCTCCGCACATCGATACGAAGAGCCCGACCACCAGGATATCGTGCATCACTGCGACTGCCCCCTGACCGGAAGTAGTTGCGGTGAACGCCTCCCCTGTCAATTCGGACGCAGCTCGGCTTCCGACAGGAAGCAGCCGTCATTGCCGGCGGGAATCGCGATCGCAAACAGCGGGAAGTGGACCTGGCCCAGGATCGAGGCGCTGGTGCCGCAAGAGGGATTCGAACCCCCGACCCCGTCATTACGAATGACGTGCTCTACCAACTGAGCTATTGCGGCGAACCCTGCCGGGGCCAAGGCGAAGCCGGCCCCGATACGCGCGCTCCTGATATCGGGCATGGCCCGAATTGGCAAGGACAAGCCGGGTTCGAAATGCGGCTCACGCGCCCCAGCGGGACCAGAATCCGCGCCAACCCCCGGCCTGAGCCTTGGGTGTGCCGATTTGTTCCGTAAATTCATCGCTCGGACCCTCGTCGTCGATCCCGGGATCGTCGGGCGCCCGGACGATCGGGATGACCGCGGGTATCGGCGCTGCTGCGGGTTTACCGAGGTCAGCGCGGGCCCTGAACACCGGTGTTGCCGCTGGGGGCGTTGATTCGGCGGGCTCGGGGGCCGGTTGGACCGGTTCAGCAGGCGCGACTGCCGGCTCTTCTTTGGCAATCAGGGGTGAATTGTCCTGGGCGGCCGGCGCTGGAGCTGGAGCTGTCACCGTCGGTTCCACTTGGCTTTCGCTTGGGGCCGCCGTCACCCGCTTCGGCGGCGGGGCCGCCAGCATGGCCTCCTCGAAGGCGGAGGATTCGATCGTGGCGCCCCTGTCCGAAGGCAGGCTCGCGACCGGCGTCTGCCACTGGAACGCATCGAGCCGGCCGGTGACCGGAGAGACCGGGCGCCAGCGGTCGCTGACATAGCCGTCCGCAGTCCAGGCCGGATCGTGGCGGGCGCGGACCGCGCGCAAGGTCCAGGCGCGGGCGCGGCCGCCGTCGCCGTGCTCGGTGCGCTCGATCTCGGCCATGAGCAGCGCGACGCGCTGGGTCGGATCGCTGACGTACGGCGCGAGCACCTCGCGCGCGCGGGCGAACTCGGAGGCATCGATCGCGGCACGCGCGATCGCGAGCTGGCCTTCGATATGGCCGGCCCTGTCGGCAGGCGTCTTGGCCGCAAGCGTCTCGACGCGCTGCAAGCGGTGCCAGGCGGTATCGCCGAGCTTCACATGCGCATAGGCATCGGCGAGATCGGGATGCGGGTTGGCAAGCCAGGCGGCCTCGACCAGCTTCATAGCACGGCGCACCTGATGCGCCTCGCTCTCGAATTTTGCGGCAAGCACCGCGGCCGGCACCAGGGTCGGCGCAAGCTTGATCGCTTCCATCACACTCTCGCGCGCGACGTCGCGGTCCATGGTTTGCAGTTCCAGCGCCCGTGCCGTGAGCAGCACGCCGCGCTGGCGGCGATAGGCCGGCTTGTCGATCAATCCTGCGGACAGATTCGAATCGAGAATCGCAAGCGCGCCGCTCCAGTCGCCGCGCGCGCAGCGGAAGCCGAGCACCGCCTGCGAGGCCCAGGTCGAGGACGGCGACAGCTTGATCGCTTCCTCCGCGATCATCACGGCGCCAACCGCATCGTCGGCGCGCTGCGCCTCGATGAACAGGCCGCGCAGGCCGAGCAGGCGCGTATCCTCGCGCTCGGCCATGGCGCGGAAAACGCGCTGCGCCTCGTCGCGATTGCCTTCGAGCTGCGCCGACTGCGCATGCAGCAGCAGCGCGAGCGGATCATTCGGGGCATGCCGACGCGCCGCCACAGCGTGACGGCGCGCGAGCGCGGTGTCGCCATGACCGATCGCGAGCAGACCGTGGGTGATGGCCTGACGGCCGCGGGCGTGGCGCTTGTCGTGGCGGCGGCGGCGCATGCGGCCCGGCAATCGCCATGTCGCGGTCAGGATGCTCCAGAGCAGGACGATCGCAACGGCGAAGACGCCGAGAAGGAGCACGAACACCGGAATGGTCGGCGAGGCGCGCCAGCCGCCCCAGGTCATGACGACTTCGCCGGGCTGATCGGCAACCCAGGCCGCGCCGGCCGCCGCCAGCGCGATCAGGACGAGGAAGAGGACGATGCGAAGCATGGCGATCCCTATTACGCGCCGATTGTTGCGCGAATCTTACTGAGCAGATTTGGCGAGATCCGCCATGGCATCGTCGGCGAATTTGCGGGAGGCGGCGAGCGCGGCGTCGCGGGCATCGGCCTTGTCGAGCCAGGCCTGTGCGGGCGCGCGATCGGCCTCCGGCAGCGTCTTGAGCTCGCGCCGCGCTTCCACGAAATCATTGCGGAGTGCCGCGGCCGTCACTCGCGTGACGATGGCGCCGCGATCGTTACCGACGCCGTCGGTGCGCTCGATGCGCACGAGTTTTGAGGCTCCTGCTTGGAGACGCTCGACAATGCCCGTGCCGCCGGTCTGAACTTCCGCCGGCGGTGACAGTTTCGGCACGATGTTGAGGAGCTCGCGGCTCAGCGCGACCGGGGTCGGGATGCCCGACGATGCAAACGTATCGAGCGGCTTCAGCATGTCGGGCTTGGCGGCGAGCGAACGCGCCGCGGACAGCTGCGACTGATAGGGGTCGCCATGGCGAACGGCGACGTCGAGCAGGGCCGCCGCGACCACAAAGCGCAGCGGCTTGTCATCCTTCGCTTTTGCGTCGGCGATCTTCTCGCCCTGCTGCGCAAGCTCGGCACGTTCGGATTTGCTGGCGCGCTCGAGCTGCGCGATGCGATCGTTGAGAGCGGCGATATCGGGCGCAGAGGTACTCGGCGCGGATTTCGCATCGTTCAGCGCGTTCGCGGTCTTGTCGGACTGCGCGCGCAGATTGGCGACGTCGCTGCGCAAGCTGGTTGCGGACTTTTCCAGCGCGTCAATCCGCGCGGCCATGGCCGGATCGGCGACGGGCTTGCCGGCCCTGGCTTCGACCGCCGCAACGCGGCCGCTCAGCGCATCGACCGCCGCGCTGGTGACTTGCGGGGTGGCCAGCGGCGCCTGCACGGCGGGCCAGCCCAGCATCCAGCCGACCGCGATCACGGCCGCCGCCGCAACGACGCCGGAGAACGGCGCAACGACCCAGGGCGAAATCGACGACGCGGGAGCCTGCGCTTCGATGCGTTCCGGCTCTGCGTCAACCTGGTCGGATTTGGCCTGCTCGGCCTCGGCGTGTTCCGGCGCCGGCTGAACCTCGGGCTCGACCGCCGCCTCCTGCGGCTGGGTCGAAACGTCGGTGGCTTCGAGGTCGATGGTGGGCGGCGTGCGCTTGGCACGACCACTGTCGGGCGCCAATCCTGCATCTTCAGGCTTGTCGTCGGCCATCGTGACGGTTCCTCACACTTCCATACCAGGACGGACTCAATTGCGTCGGTTTCGGCTCGACCTCTTACGCCAAACGGGTGCGCAACGCACGCTCCAAGGTGGCAAATAGGGCACTTTCGTCCGGTGTCGCAGCGACCAGAACCTGCGACGCGCCGGCCTCGCGGAGCGCGCTTGCGACCGCCTCAGACAGGCAGCATTGGGGGATCGCCAGCGCCGAAATTTCGACGCCTTCGTCCCGCGCCGCATCCAGGAACGCGCGGGCGCTGCGCCTGGAATAATGCAGCACCGCCTCGACCCCATGCGCGGCAAAGCCCTCGCAGACCTCGCGCGGCAGATGCTTGACCGGCGTCATGCGATAAGTCGTCCGCGTGACCACGGAAAAACCCTCCGCACCGAGCTCGCCGCCGAGGTCGTGCGACAAATCCGCGCCCGCGAGGTACAGCAGCGTGTTCTTTTTCTTCAGCACCTTGTCGCGCGCACTCTGGATCACCTTGTCCCGCAAGGATGCGGCATCGCCGCCGGCGACGATCACCTCGGCAAAGCCGGCGTCGCGCGCCGCAGCAGCCGTGTGCTCGCCGACCGCAAACAGCGGCAGCTCCAGCAGGCCAAGGTCCCGCAATTGTGGTGCGACGGCGCGGATCGCGTTGGCCGATGTGACGAGGATGGCGCCGTAGGGTGCTTCACTTTCGTCGCGAAAGGCGACCGGCTCGAACTTGAGCGCCGGCGCGAGCAGCACCGCATGCCCCCGCGCGCGCAGACTTTCCGCCGTCGCCTCATTGTCGGGATGCGGCCGTGTGACAAGAATGGACATCGCTGGTGTTCCCGAACCACTTGGCGGTGACGCATGACGAGGACGGCTTGCTTCGTGACGATTGCGCAATCTGGCCCCGGAATGCTACCGGACGTACCAGAACTCTGCTTTACGGATGAGCGCAAGGCGCAAATTGGATAACAATCCGCGAATGCTGGTACTGGGCATCGAAACCACCTGCGACGAGACCGCCGCGGCGGTGATCGAGCGCGCGGACGACGGCGGCGGCAGGATCCTCTCCAACATCGTGCGGTCGCAGGTCGAGGAGCACGCCCGCTTCGGCGGCGTGGTGCCGGAGATTGCCGCCCGCGCCCATGTCGACCTGCTCGACGGCATTATCGATCGCGCCATGCGCGAGGCCGGCATCGGATTTGCCCAGCTCAACGGCGTCGCGGCCGCCGCGGGGCCGGGCCTGATCGGCGGCGTCATCGTCGGACTCACCACCGCGAAAGCGATCGCGATGGTGCACGACACGCCGCTGGTCGCGGTGAACCATCTGGAGGCGCATGCGCTGACACCACGCCTCACCGACGGAATCGAGTTTCCCTATTGCCTGTTCCTTGCCTCCGGCGGCCACACCCAGATCGTCGCAGTCACCGGCGTCGGACAATATGTGCGGCTCGGCACCACCGTCGACGACGCGATCGGCGAGGCCTTCGACAAGGTTGCGAAGATGCTGGGCCTGCCCTATCCCGGCGGCCCGCAGGTCGAGCGCGAGGCGGCGAGCGGCGATGCCACGCGCTTTGCGTTTCCGCGGCCGATGCAGGGACGCCCTGACGCCAATTTCTCGCTGTCGGGATTGAAGACGGCGGTGCGCAGCGAAGCGAGCCGGCTCGCTGAGATCACGCCGCAGGACATCAGCGATCTTTGCGCGAGTTTTCAGGCCGCCGTGCTCGATTCGACCGCCGATCGTTTGAGCGTCGGTCTCAGGCTTTTCCGCGAGCAGTTCGGCGCGCCCCGCGCCCTGGTCGCGGCCGGCGGTGTCGCCGCCAATCAGGCGATCCGCGGCGCCCTCGATGAGGTTGCGAGGCAAGCCGGGACGCAATTGATCATGCCGCCGCCGGCGCTCTGCACCGACAACGGCGCGATGATCGCCTGGGCCGGCGCCGAGCGCCTCGCGCTCGGCATGACCGACACGATGGAAGCCGAGCCGCGAGCGCGGTGGCTGCTCGATGCGAACGCAACAGCGCCGGCAGGCTACGGCAAGACACGGGCGGGATACTAGCGATGTCAGCGTTCCAAACCGTCGCGGTGATCGGCGCGGGCGCCTGGGGCACGGCGCTGGCGACTGTCGCAGCACGGGCGGGGCGCACCGTGACATTGTGGGCACGGAATGCCGAGCATGCCGCGCGGATTGCCTCGACCCGCGACAACCCGCGGCTCCCCGGTGTACAGATCGCTCCGGAGATCGTCGTCACAAACGATCTGGCGCTCGCCGCGCGCGCGGACATGCTGATGATCGCAACACCGGCGCAGCATGTCCGCGGCGCGGTCAACATGCTGGCGTCGCATCTGCCAAGGCCGGCACCGATCATTGCCTGCGCCAAGGGCATCGAGCACGGCACCCACAAATTCATGACCGACGTGATCGCGGAAGCCGCGCCCCACGCCAAGCCGGCCATTCTGTCGGGCCCGAGCTTTGCCGACGATGTCGCGCGCAGCCTGCCGACGGCGGTGACGCTGGCGGCAGGCGATGAGACCCTGGCAAGCGCGCTCGTGCAGGCGCTGGGCTCGCCGACGTTCCGTCCCTATCATTCCACCGACATTCGTGGCGTCGAGATCGGCGGAGCGGCCAAGAACGTGCTGGCGATCGCGGTCGGCATCGCGGTCGGGCGCAAGCTCGGCGCGTCTGCCCAGGCTGCGCTGACGACCCGCGGCTTTGCCGAGCTCACGCGTCTCGGCCGCGCGATGGGCGCGCGTGGCGAGACGCTCACGGGCCTGTCCGGCCTCGGCGATCTCATTCTGACCTGCTCGAGCCCGCAATCACGCAACTTCGCCCTTGGCCTCGCACTCGGCCGCGGCGAGCAGCCGCCTGCCGGCAAGCTTGCCGAAGGCGAATTCACCGCACCGGTGCTGATCGAACTCGCAGCTTCGCAAAACATCGAGATGCCAGTATCGCAAGCGGTCGCGTCGATCCTGAACGGCCGGAGCACGATCGACGCCGCAATCTCGGGACTATTGACGCGCCCCTTCAAGGCAGAGGAATGAGCATGGCGTACTGGCTGGTGAAATCCGAACCATCGGTGTGGTCCTGGGACCAGCAGGTGGCGAAGGGCGCCAAGGGCGAGGCCTGGACCGGTGTGCGCAATTACACCGCGCGCCAGAACCTCGTCGCGATGAAGAAGGGCGACAAGGCGTTCTTCTATCATTCCAACGAGGGCAAGGAGATCGTCGGCATCGCTGAGATCATCAAGGAAGCCTATCCGGACCCAACCGACAAGACCGAGAAATTCGTCTGCGTCGATATCAAGGCCGACAAGCCGCTGAAGAATCCGGTGACGATGGCGGCAATCAAGGCCGAGAAGAAGCTCGCCGACATGGCGCTGGTGAAATATTCGCGCCTCTCGGTGCAGCCGGTGACGGCGGAGGAGTGGAAGCTCGTCTGCAAGATGGGTGGGATGTAGTAGCTGCCGTAGCCCGGATGGAGCGAAGCGAAATCCGGGAAACTCTCCATGTGGCACGATCCCGGATTACGCTTCGCTCCGTCCGGGCTACGATGCCCAGGCCTATGCCTCCGGCAACCCAAACACCTCACATGGTGCGGCAATGCCACGCAGTGAATGCGATCCGAGCGCGACCAGCGGCATGTCCGTCTCCGCGGCCAGCGCGCCTGACACCAGTACGGCCTTGCCGAGCGGCTTGCACAATCCTTCGAGGCGGCTGGCGAGATTGACGGCGGGACCGATCGCCGTGAAATCGAGCCGGTTGGCCGCGCCGATATTGCCCCAGAGCATCTCACCAAGATGAAGCGCGGCCCCGAACGCCAGCGGCGGCAGGCCCTTGCCGCTGCGCTCCGCGTTGAGATAGGCCATGCCCGCCTCGGCTGCGCCTGCAGCACGCAAAGCTGCCTCGCAGGCGTGTCGCGGCGACGCCTCGACCACCGGAAAGATCGCGAGCACGCCGTCGCCGATGAATTTCAGCACCTCGCCGCCGAAGGCGTGGACGGCGCCGGCGATGCGATCGAACCAGGCGTCGAGCGCCGCGATGACCTCTCCAGGCGGCGAGGCCTCCGACAGGATCGTGAAATTGCGCAGGTCCGCATAGAGCAGCGCGGCCTGAATGGTCTCGCCGAGATCGCGCCGCAACGGCGCCGCCAGCACCCGCTCCGCGCTGCGCTTGCCGAGATAGGCATCCAGCGTTGCCCGCAAGGTGGCGCGCGCGGCGAGCACGGCGAGGGGCGTCGCGGCAAAACGCGCGGCCTGGCGCAATTGCCCGATTTCTTCCGCAGTGAACGGACGCGGCGCGATCCAGCCCAGCAGCGGCCCGTCTTGCCGTCCGACGATGTCTTCGTGCACCTCGCCGCGCGCGATGTCGCGCAACCAGCGGCGACCGGCATCGTTCGGCGGATCCGGTGCGAGGCCGCCAGGCGCGAAGCCGAGTGCTTCGATCACCTGGCCGCTGTCGGCACGCCACAGCCAAGTCCGCTTCGCGATCAGCGGATGAGGCACCTCCAGCGTCAGGGCGCCCGCCGCGAGCGGCACGCCGTCGGCGACCAGACGGGCACCGAGTTCCGCGAGCAGGCGATCAGCTCCGGCACTATCCGAGGCGGCATCGACGAGCCAAGCGAGGGTCGGGGAGAGCTGCATGGTTCGATCATGACGACGGCGGGCCGGGTTTGTCACGGGCAATCCTTGACGAGCCGCTTTGGCGCCGCCATGTGCCAGTGTTAGCGAAGGGATGATCCCCGATGACCGAACCGTTCGTCGTGCGACGCGAGACCCAGATCCCAGCTCCACGCGCCACCGTTTTCGCTTACCTGACCGACCCCGAGAAGATCTTGAGCTGGATGGGCTCGGATGTGACCACCGAGCCACATCCCGGCGGGCTCTATCTGCTCAAGGGTGTGGGCCCGCGCGGCGGCGTCGCTCGCGGAGCCTTTCGTGAGGTCGTGCCGGTGCACCGCCTTGCCTACACGTTCGGCTGGGACGGCGGCCAGGAAGTGCCGCCAGGCTCGAGCCTGATCGAGATTGATCTGATCGAACGCGATGGCGGCACGCTGCTGCGCATGACCCATAGCGGCCTGCCGACCGCAGAACAGGCCGCCGCGCACGCGACGGGCTGGGCGCATTATCTGGAGCGGCTCACGATCGCAGCGGCTGGCAACGATCCCGGTCCGGATAAGGGAGTCTCGGGCGAGTCGTAGCTCTTGTAGGGTGGGCAAAGCGCAGCGTGCCCACGCATTTTTCGCGATCGAGAGAGATGGTGGGCACGGGCGCAAGGGCGCCTTTGCCCACCCTACGGCAGTGTCGCTACACCGCGGCGGTCGCGACTACCTGCGCCAGAAGCTGCTCGCGTCGCGCCTGCGAGCGCTGGCCCTTCATGGTCGCGGCAAAGCGTTCGAGGATGCCCTCCTCGAACGCGGTGACGATGGTGTCGTGAACGTAGCTCTTGCGGCAGATCGCCGGCGTGTTCGAGAGCTTGTCCGCAGCGGAGCGGATCGCGTCCAGCACCTGCTTCTTGCGGCCACGCTGGCTGGTCGCCGGCGTGATCCGCGACAAGGATTCCACGACGACGGCAGACGCCATCAGCGTACGAAAGTCCTTCAACGAGATCTTGATGCCGGCGATTTCCCGCAAGAACGCGTTCACCTGCGTGGTGCTGACCGCACGTACGATGCCGTAGGCATCGCGATACTGGAACATGCGCTTGCCCGGGACGCCCTGCAAAATGCCGATGGCGCGCACCAGCTTGGCGGCGTCGCACTCCTTGCGCACCGCCTTGCCGCCCTTGGCCTTGAAGGTCAGCACGAAGCAATCGTCTTCCAGCGTCACGTTGGACTTCAGCAGCGTGGTGGCGCCGCGAGTGCCGTTGAGGCGGGCATAGGATTCATTGCCGGGGCGGATCGCGGTGCGCGCGATCAGCTCGATCACGGCCGAGAGCGCAAATTCACGCGTCGGCTCGTCGCCCGACAGGAACGCCGAGACCTTGCGCCGGATCTTTGGCAGCGCGCCGACGAGCTTTTCCAGGCGATGCGCCTTGCGATGCTCGCGGACCTTCTCCCAATCGGCGTGATAGCGATATTGCAGCCGGCCCGCGGCATCGCGTCCGACGGCCTGGAGATGCGAGCTCGGATCGGCGGAATAGCGGACCTCACGATAGGCCGGCGGCACCGCCATGGCGTGCAGCCGCCGGATGGTGCGTGCGTCGCGGATGTGTGCGCCGTTCGGGCGGACGAAGGAATAGCCCTTGCCGCGCTTAATGCGGCGGATGGTCAGCTCGTTCTGGTCGCCGAGGCGCAGGCCCAGCTCCTTGGCGAGCGCCTCGACCGTCGCCGCAGGCGCCGTGTCGAAGACCTTCTTCGGGCTGGGACGCCTGAAAGAGGCCGGTTTCGGCCATTGTCCGAGAGCTTTGGCCAGTGCAATAGCCGCGGGATCGGCTGAAGCGGGCCGTATCGTCCCGAGATTCTGCTGATCCATCATAGTCTTATGCCTTAGCCCTGTCTGTTATCGGTCAATGCCGTTGTTCTGATTTTTGTTCCGAGGGGTCTCTTTGGACCCGGGTTGGCCATTTAGGGTGTTCCGAACCGTATTGCGAGTCCCGAATCATTGAGAGATGGTTTCTAAATACCTCTATTGATGCATGAGGCTCTGCGCAGGCCTGTTCCGCGGATCTGGGTAAAGGGACCCGAAAGCCACCGTCGGGCCTGTTTCAGATTTGCGACAATCGCAGCAGGTGGCCTTGATCCTCCGCATGGCCGGCGGCCCGCCGAAGGTCCAGCTTGTGCTCCTTGTCGGGTCCGGTTAGCCCGACGCATAATCAGTCAATGATCAAGTCGGCTCGCCAGTTCGCTAGCGTTCGGCCTGCCGTATGTGGAGGGAAAGCATGTCCGAGAAGATCTACGACGTCCCCGCGGAATGGACCAAGCGCGCCTGGGTCGACCAGGCCAAGTACAAGGACATGTACGCCCGCTCGATCTCAGACCCGAACGCGTTCTGGGCGGAACAGGCCAAGCGCATCGACTGGATGAAGGCGCCGACGAAAATAGAGAACGTCTCCTTCGCGCCCGGCAACATCTCGATCAAATGGTTCGAGGACGGCGTCCTCAACGTCGCCCATAATTGCATCGACCGGCACCTGCACACGCGCGGCAACAAGACCGCGATCATCTGGGAAGGCGACGATCCCTCGCAGTCGAAGCACATCACCTACAAGGAGTTGCACGACGAAGTCTGCCGGATGGCCAACATCCTGCGCACCCGCAACGTCAAGAAGGGCGACCGCGTCACCATCTACCTGCCGATGATCCCGGAAGCGGCCTATGCGATGCTCGCCTGCGCACGCATCGGCGCAGTTCACTCCGTGGTGTTCGCCGGCTTCTCGCCGGACAGCCTCGCCCAGCGCATCAATGACTGCCAGTCCAAGGTGATCATCACCGCGGACGAAGGCCTGCGCGGCGGCAAGAAGGTGCCGCTGAAGGCCAATGTGGACGCGGCGCTCGCCAAGGCCGACGGCGTCGACTGGGTCGTCGTGGTCAAGCGCACCGGCGGCAAGATCGACATGAACCCGACGCGCGACCTCTGGTATCACGAGGCGGCTGCGATGGTGACGACCGAATGTCCGGTCGAGCACATGCATGCCGAGGATCCGCTATTCATCCTCTACACTTCGGGCTCGACCGGCCAGCCCAAGGGCGTGCTGCACACCTCCGCCGGCTATCTCGTATTCGCCTCGATGACGCATCAATACGTCTTCGACTACCACGACGGCGACATCTACTGGTGCACCGCCGACGTCGGCTGGGTCACCGGCCACAGCTACATCCTCTATGGCCCGCTGGCGAACGGCGCAACCACGCTGATGTTCGAAGGGGTGCCGAATTACCCGGATAATTCGCGGTTCTGGAACGTCATCGACAAGCACAAGGTCAACATCTTCTACACCGCGCCGACGGCGATCCGCGCCTTGATGCAGAGTGGCGACGAGCCGGTGACGAAGACTTCGCGCGCTTCGCTCCGCCTGCTCGGCTCGGTCGGCGAGCCCATCAATCCGGAAGCCTGGGAGTGGTATCACCGCGTCGTCGGCGACGACCGCTGCCCAATCGTCGACACCTGGTGGCAGACCGAGACCGGCGGCATTTTGATCACGCCGCTGCCAGGCGCGACAAAACTCAAGCCCGGCTCGGCGACGCAACCGTTCTTCGGCGTCGTACCCGAGATCGTCGATGCCGACGGCAAGGTGCTGGAGGGCGAGACATCAGGCAATCTCTGCCTCACCCGCTCATGGCCGGGCCAGATGCGCACGGTCTATGGCGATCATGCCCGCTTCGAGCAGACCTATTTCTCCACCTACAAGGGCAAGTACTTCACCGGCGACGGCTGCCGGCGCGACGCCGACGGCTATTACTGGATCACCGGCCGCGTCGACGACGTCATCAACGTCTCGGGCCATCGCATGGGCACGGCTGAAGTCGAGAGCGCGCTGGTCGCGCATGAGAAGGTGTCGGAAGCCGCCGTGGTCGGCTTCCCGCACGACATCAAGGGCCAGGGCATCTACGCCTATGTGACCCTGATGGCCGGCGTCGAGCCGACCGACGATCTGCGCAAGGAGCTCGTGACCTGGGTGCGCAAGGAGATCGGCCCGATCGCATCACCGGACCAGATCCAGTTCGCGCCGGGCCTGCCCAAGACCCGCTCCGGCAAGATCATGCGCCGCATCCTGCGCAAGATCGCCGAGGACGAGCCGGGCAGCCTGGGCGACACCTCGACGCTGGCCGATCCCGCCGTGGTCGACGACCTCGTCAAGAACCGGCAGAACAAGAAGTCGGCGTAAGAAAACTCTCGTGCCCCGGACGCAGCGCAGCGCGTACTTGCGCGGTGCGCTGCAGAGCCGGAGCCCCATGCAGCGACGGCACGCGTGGCTCCTGGGTCCCGGCTCTGCGCAGCAGCGTAAGAGCGCTGCAGCGCTTCCGGGACACGGGGCTGCCTCCGCGCCAACGCCCTCAAAACAACAGCCGTTCACATCCTCACGCGCTTGTCAGAGCACGCGGCGTCGCGCCCGCATCTTTCCCGTCGAGTGTTGTTTTCAGGTCATTTACTTTATTTCGAACATTTCCTTTGTTCCCCCTGCTGGCTGGCCCTCCGTGGCCGCGTTTGGAAACCATCCGGTTAACGGGCGCGGTTAAGAATGTCCCTGAAGGACTTGGCGCGGCGGCGATTGCCGGTTCTGCGTAATTTTGGCGATGCGTTTGAGGTAAAGGGAAAATCGATGTCGATGAGGATTGCGGTGGCGCTGGCTGCCACCATCGGGGCGGGGGTCTTGATGTCGACGGCGGCAGAGGCGCGGCCGGAGATGGTGGGAGCGCACGTGGCCGACTATTCGCCGGGCACCATCGTAGTCAAAACCAGCGAGCGGCGGCTCTATCTCATCCTCGATAACGGCCACGCCGTGCGCTATCCGGTCGGCGTCGGCAAGTCCGGCAAGCAGTGGGCCGGCACCACTCGCATCGACGGGAAGTACCGAAATCCGGCCTGGTCGCCGCCGGCAGAGGTGAAGCGCGACAAACCGAGCATTCCGGACGTCATTCCCGGCGGCTCGCCGCGCAACCCGATGGGCGTTGCGGCGATGACGCTGGCCGGCGGCGAATACGCCATCCACGGCACCAACGTGCCGGGTTCGGTCGGCGGCTTCGTCTCCTACGGCTGCATCCGCATGCTCAACGACGACATCACCGATCTCTACGGCCGCGTCTCAGTCGGCACGACGGTGGTCGTGACGCGCTGATCGCCGGGAGCGAGCAAGACAAGAATGGGCCGCGTCTTGGGACGCGGCTTTTTTGTTACCAGAAGCGCCAGCTGCGTGTGCACCAGCCGCCGCGATGGCCGCCATTGTAGCTCCGCGCAAAACCGCCCGCGAGCAACGCCGCCGAAACGTTCGCGGTCCGCCGGGTCGCGACGTCGGCGAGAACGCGGCCGTATTTGTCGGGGCCGAGATTGGTGATGGTCACGCCGCCCTGGCCGAGCAGATCGCGCAATGCGCGGGCCGCCGCTTCCGCCTTGTCCAACTCCTCCTGGCAGGATGCCTTCAATTCGGGCGCATCGATGCCGCGCAGCCGAACGCGCACGACGAGATCGCGGCCGTCACGCTGACGAACACGCGCAAGGAAGGTGTCGCCGTCGATTGTGCGAATGACATCGACGGGCTCGCGAGCATCGGGATGATCCGCCTGCTGCAGAACGATCTCGGCATCCCGTGTGCGGTCGCCGTCCGTGTGCGGAACAAGCCAGTCCATTCCATGGCGGAAGGTGAGGACGACGGCCAGCACGACGCCGACCACGAACATCCACGGCAACAATCCGGAGAAGTGCCGACCGAACGGCGAGCCGCTGTATGACGTCCGAGAGGGATGGCTGGGGTCAAAGCGCGACATCGCGCAACGCTATGGCTGAGTCGGCCGAGCCCGCAAGAGCGACTCAGAAGTCGGAAGCGATGCCCTTGCGCTCCCAGTCGCCGTAGCGAGTAGGCTCAGGTCCCTTTGGTCCCTGCAACTCTTTGGCCTTGGCCTCATCCTTGGCCGCGGCAGCCTGCCGGCGCGCCTCGGCTTCGGCCAGCGCGCGCTGGGCGGCCGGCGATAACGGCTTGCGGTCGGGAAGGGGAGGCCGGTCACTCATCGCTGGGCTTTCTAGCGCAGGACGGCCCGCAACGCGACGTCCAATAACGCATTCCTGAAATCAGCCCGGAAGGGCTGAAAAAGCCGGAAGCGATTCTTACATTTGGCATATTCGCGTGCCAGAGATTGGGTTCTCAAGGCATGCGCCCATTGCGGCGGAACTGCCGCTCGCTCAGAACCTTGCTTCCGCATGCCATCTCAACGTTTCGCCCCTCCGTCCGAAGTGCCCGGTCTTGCGGCGCGACGGATTGCCGCCGACATCGTCGACGGCGTGCTTCACAAGCATCGCACGCTAGACGACCAGCTCGACGGCAGCGGCGCTCATCCCGGACTGAAGACGCTGGCCGACCGCGACCGCGCGCTGATGCGGCGCCTGGTCGCCACCGTGCTGCGCCGGCTGGGCACGCTCGGCCATGTGCTGTCCCGCCTGCTCGATAAGGGCATTCCCTCCGAGGCACCGCGCGCGCAGAGCGCGCTCCTGATCGGCGCGGCGCAGATCCTCTGGATGGACGTGCCCGATCACGCCGCCGTCGACCTCTCCGTTCGCCTGGTGCAATCCGACAGGCGCGCCGCGCGCTATGCGGGGCTCGTCAATGCCGTGCTGCGCCGCTGCGCGCGCGAGGGCAAGGCGCTGGTCGAGGAAGTTACCGCGCAGTCGTTGGACCTGCCGCCATGGCTGCTCGCGCGCTGGAGCGCGCATTATGGCGAGGCGACCGCACGAGACATGGCGCTGGCGCTCGGCCACGAGCCCTCGCTCGATCTCACCGTGAAGTCGGATGCCGAGCAATGGGCGAGCCGCCTGCATGGCGAGACGCTGCCGACCGGGACGGTGCGGATGCTGCTGCACGGCTCGGTGACCATGCTGCCCGGCTTCGCCGAGGGACAATGGTGGGTGCAGGATGCCGCCGCCGCGCTGCCCGCCCGGCTGTTCGGCGACATCAAAGGCAAATCCATCGCCGATCTCTGCGCCGCCCCGGGCGGCAAGACCGCGCAGCTGGCGCTATCAGGCGCGCATGTCACGGCGATCGACCGCTCGCCGGCCCGGGTGGCGCGGCTGCGCGAAAACCTGGCGCGGCTGTCGCTCCAGGCAGAGACTGTCGTTGCTGACGCCGTGGAATGGGCCGGCCCCACCGAGGGCTTCGACGGTATTTTGATCGATGCGCCCTGCACCTCGACCGGCACAATCCGCCGTCATCCCGACGTGGCGTGGCTGCGGCAGGAATCCGATGTCACCGCCATGACCGCGCTTCAGCAGCGGCTGCTGCGAAAATCGGTATCGTTGCTCAAGCCGGGCGGGATGCTGGTCTATTGCACCTGCTCGCTGGAACCTGAAGAAGGCGAGCAGGCGGTGGCGACGCTGCTGGCCGCAGAGCCTGCACTTCGCCGCGTGCCAATCGAGGCGTCGGAGGTCGCGGGCCTCGACGAACTCATCACCGCCGAAGGCGATCTGCGCACTTTGCCCAGCCATCTGCCGAACGCCGATCCCAAGCGCGGCGGGCTTGACGGATTTTTCGCAGCCCGGCTCGTTAAATCCTGATTTTGCACTGGATTTTGCGACCCCGACGCTGATTCTCACACGTTCAAGGTGGTGTCAGACGGCCGATTTTGGGATTAATAGGGATTCGTCGGAATCCTCTCCCCCTTCAAGGCAAGGCGTGTCGGTCGCTCAACGCAGACGTATCTCGACGCTGGTCATGAACCGCTTCGCGCGGAACATGCTCGCGCGCGCGAGCGGCGGTTCCGTTGCGCTGTCGCGGGTCTGGCCCGGCCGCACCGACCGGCTGATCATCGCGCCGCACGACCTGCGCACCGCGGATGCGACCCGCGCCGCCGAAATCTATGCCGGCCGCTTTGTCTTTGCCGGCAAGATCGTCAATTGCCACGGCCGCTCGATCTTCGATCTCGAGCCGCCGTCGGAGGATTGGGAGGTTGCGCTGCTCGGCTTCGGTTGGCTGCGTCATTTGCGCGCCGCCGACACTGCGCTGACACGAGCGAATGCGCGCGCGCTGATCGAAGACTGGATCGCCAACCCCGCCAACAAGCGTCGCCCGGTCGCGCGCCGCGCCGACGTGCTGGCCCGACGCGTGATCTCGCTGCTGTCGCAGGCGCCGCTGGTGCTCAACGAGACCGACAACAAATTCTACCGTCGCTATCTGCGCGCCTTGGCCCGCGAGATCCGCTTCCTGCGCTACACCATGGTCAACATTCCGGACGGGGTGCCGAAACTCCAGGTGCTGATCGCGCTGTGCTATGCGGCCTTGTGCCTCGCCAACCAGGCGAGCCACATCCGCAACGCCTCGAAAAAACTTTCCGACGAATTGCAGCGGCAGATCCTGCCCGACGGCGGACACATCTCCCGCAACCCGGGCGCGCTGATCGAACTCTTGATCGACCTGCTGCCGCTGCGGCAGACCTTTGCCGCGCGCAACATCGCGCCACCGCCGGCACTGCTCAACGCGATCGACCGCATGATGCCGATGCTGCGTTTCTTCCGGCATGGCGACGGAAATTTCGCGCTGTTCAACGGCATGAGCGCGACATCTTCCGACCTGCTCGCGACGCTGCTCGCCTATGACGACACCCACGGTGTGCCGATGGCGAACATGCCGCATACCGGCTTTCAGCGCCTCGATGCCGGCCAGACCACTGTGATCATCGACACCGGCCCGCCGCCGCCCGCCGGCGTCAGTCACGACGCCCATGCCGGCTGTCTGTCGTTCGAGCTGTCCTCCGGGATCAGCCGCATCGTCACCAATTGCGGCATGCCGACCACGGGCCGCGACAATTGGCGGCCGTTCGCACGCGGCACGGCGGCGCATTCGACGCTGACCTATCACGACGCCTCGTCATGCCAGTTCGTGGAGATGTCGGCAATGAAGCGGCTCCTGCACGGCTCGCCGGTCACCAGCGGGCCCGTCGAGGTGGAGAGCTATCGCGAGATCGTGCAGAACGGCACGCTGCTCACGACCTCGCATGACGGCTATCTCGGCAAATTCGGCGCGATCCATCGCCGGGTGCTGATGATCGCCAATGACGGCGCGCGCATCGACGGCGAGGACACGCTGTCGCCGCCGCAGGGCGGACGTTTCAAGGGTGCGGATGCCGATTTCGCGCTGCGCTTCCATCTGCATCCGGCGGTGAAGGCGAGCCGGCTGTCGGATGCGCGCGGCGTCATGCTGGTGCTGCCGAACCGCGACGTCTGGACCTTCGAGGCGCTCGACGACAAGGTCGACCTCGAGGACAGCGTGTTCCTGGCCGGTAATGACGGCCCGCGCCGCACCGCCCAGATCGTGATCCGGCAGGACGCGCGGCAGGCGCCCTCGATCCGCTGGAGTTTTGTGCGTTCCACCGCTTCGCCGGCCGTCACCAATGCCCGAAGAAATGCACGGCGGGAGCCGGAACTACCGCTATAGACGCGCGTATTTCAACTCAATCTGATCGTTGTGAAGCCCGCTGAAAACTGCTATCGAGCCCTCGCTCGCGCAACTGGCGACCTTGGATGGAGCACCATCGGGAAGCGCGGGACATAGACGCCGCGCGCCTGGGCATAGACACTCCCTTAGCAGAGGATCTTGCTCATGACTGACCATCCCCGCCGCGTCACCCGCGCCCTGCTTTCCGTTTCCGACAAGACCGGCCTGATCGAGTTCGCCAAGGCGCTTGCTGCGCACGACGTCGAGCTGGTCTCGACGGGCGGCACCGCGAAAGCGATTGCCGCGGCCGGTCTCAAGGTGAAAGACGTCTCCGACCTGACCGGCTTCCCCGAGATGATGGACGGCCGCGTCAAGACGCTGCATCCGAAGGTGCATGGCGGCCTGCTCGCGATCCGCGACAACAAGGAGCACGCAGAGGCGATGAAGGCGCATGGCATCGCGCCGATCGACCTCCTCGTCGTCAACCTCTACCCGTTCGAGGCGACCGTCGACAAAGGCGCGGGCTTCGAGGATTGCATCGAGAACATCGACATCGGCGGCCCCGCGATGATCCGCGCCGCCGCCAAGAACCATGACGACGTCGCGGTCGTGGTCGAGGCCGAGGATTACAAGGCCGTGCTCGACGAGCTCGCCGCCAACAACGGAGCGACAACGCTGAAGCTGCGGCGGCGGCTTGCCGCAAAGGCCTATGCGCGCACCGGCGCTTACGATGCCGCGATCTCGAACTGGTTCAGCCGCCAGCTCGAGATCGACGCGCCCGACTTCCGCGCCTTCGGCGGCCGTCTGATCCAGTCGCTGCGCTATGGCGAGAACCCGCACCAGACCGCGGCGTTTTATGCGACGCCGGACAAGCGCCCGGGAGTCTCGACCGCGCGCCAGCTCCAGGGCAAGGAGCTCTCGTACAACAACATCAACGACACCGACGCGGCCTATGAATGCATCGGCGAGTTCGACGCCAAGCGCACCGCGGCCTGCGTCATCGTCAAGCACGCCAATCCCTGCGGCGTCGCGGAAGGCTCCGACCTCGTCAGCGCCTATCGCAAGGCGCTGGCCTGCGATTCCACCTCCGCCTTCGGCGGCATCATCGCGATGAACCGCGCGCTCGACGCCGATACCGCCCGCGAGATCACGAAAATCTTCACCGAGGTGATCATCGCGCCCGATGCCAGCGAGGAGGCGATCGCCATCATCGGCGGGAAGAAGAACCTGCGCCTGCTGCTCGCCGGCAGCCTGCCCGACCCGCGCACGCTGGGTCTCACCGCCAAGACGGTTGCCGGCGGCCTGCTGGTACAGAGCCGCGACAATGCCGTGGTCGACGATATGACCTTCAAGGTCGTGACCAAGCGTGCACCAACTGACGGCGAGATGCGCGACCTGAAGTTTGCGTTCCGCGTGGCAAAGCACGTCAAGTCCAACACCATCATCTACGCTAGGGATCTGGCCACCGTCGGCATCGGCGCGGGCCAGATGAGCCGGGTGGATTCAGCGCGGATCGCGGCGCGCAAGGCCCAGGATGCGGCGAACGAGCTGAAGCTCGCCGAGCCGCTCACCAAGGGCTCGGTGGTGGCCTCGGATGCGTTCTTCCCGTTCGCCGACGGCATGCTCGCCTGCATCGAGGCCGGCGCCACCGCCGTGGTGCAGCCCGGCGGCTCCATGCGCGACGACGAAGTGATCAAGGCCGCCGACGAGCACGGCATTGCCATGGTGTTCACGGGAACGCGGCATTTCAGGCATTGAGCCGGCCGCAAGAGCGAACACGGCCCTCTATCGAGACCGTCATTGCGAGCGCAGCGAAGCAATCCAGAATCTTTCCGCAGAGATAGCCTGGATTGCTTCGTCGCTTCGCTCCTCGCAATGACGGAGGTGAGATCGCGTAGCGCGGCTACTCCCGCACCCGCATCAACAGCGCCAATCCCGTGACGAAGAACACCACCAGCACGGCCATGCCGGCCTTCTGGCTTGCGGTCACTGCTGTGATCATGCCGATCAGAAGCGGTCCGATGAAGGACGTCACCTTCCCGGTCAGTGCGAACAGGCCGAAATACTGGGCGATGCGGTCTTTCGGTGCGAGGCGGATCAGCAGCGTGCGTGACGCCGCCTGGAGTGGACCACCGGCCGCGCCGATGAGGCAGCCTAGCACCAGATAAGCGCGTTCCGCGGCGCTCGAGAACAAGGGAGCGCCTGATTGCGGCGGTGCGACCTTGACGAACAACACGCTGTCCTTGTCGACCAGAAGGATTGCCGCCACCGACAACAACAGGACCAGCAGGCTGCCAGCAATGACGCGCTTCGGCCCGAGACGATCATCCAACTTGCCGCCAAGCCAGGCGCCGAACGCGCCGGCGATCGCGAGCATGATGCCGAAGGTGCCGATCTGAATCGTGTGCCAGCCGAAGGTGCCCGCGGCATAGATGCCGCCGAAGGCGAACAGCGACACCAGACCGTCGGTGTAGATCATGTTGGCGAGCAGGAAGGCCGCGAGCGACGGCTGCTTCGGCAGGCTCTTGATCGACTGCTTCAGCTCCCACAGTCCTTCGTGTAACGCCTCGCGCAGCGGGCGCTTCGCCGGATAGTCGGGCGTGAACAGGAACAGCGGCGTCACGAAGATCACGAACCACAGTCCGGTCAGCGGCCCGACGATGCGATCGCCCTGATGGCTGACCGGGTCGAGCCCGAACAGCGGCGAAAGACCGAGCAATGTGCGGCCGGTCTCGGGATTGGCGGCGAGGAGGCCGAGCACGATGATCAGACTGACGATGCCACCGACATAGCCGGTCGCCCAACCGGTGCCGGAAAGCCGACCGATCCGCTCCGGCGGCACCAGCGTCGGCATCATCGCGTTGTTGAAGAGTGTGGCGAATTCCGCGCCGACGCTGGCGAGCGCCACCGCGGTGAGCAGCGGCGGAATGACCGAGGGATCGCCGGGCTTGCCGATCCACAGCGTGCAGGACGCCAGCACCAGCACCACACCGAATCCTGCGATCCAGGGCTTCCTGCGGCCGGACGCATCGGCGATGGCCCCGAGCACGGGCGACAGCAGCGCGATGGCGAGACCCGCAGCCGCCATCGCAAATCCCCACAATGATTGGCCGGTGGCGGGATTCGGCGCGATGCTGGTGGCGAAATAGGGCGCGAACACGAAGGTCGTGATCAGCGTGAAATAGGGCTGCGCGGCCCAGTCGAAGAAGATCCAGCTGACGACGGCGGCGCGCGGCGGATAGGTCCGCGGCACGCCGGCCATGCGCGCATCTGGGGCGATCGTCGTCATCACGCAGTCCTCATCACGAACAGTTTTGCCTGTCTTGGGGCAAACCGTATAGCATTGCCGTGACGGGTGTGAACTGGCCCAACGGCACGACGGAAATTTTGATGATGTCCTCATATTCGACACGACGGACATTTTTGGCCGTCATTGCCGCGCTGGCGCTGGGCCTTGTGCCCGCGACGGCACAGGATGCGCGGCAGGGCTATGTTCCGCCCGCCCGCGACCACGTGCGCGCCGTCGCCGCCGAACACGGCATGGTGGTCGCGCAGGAGAAGATATCTGCGCAGGTCGGTGCCGACATCCTGCGGCGCGGCGGCAATGCGGTCGATGCCGCCGTCGCGACCGGTTTTGCGATGGCCGTGACCTATCCGCGCGCCGGTAATATCGGTGGCGGCGGTTTTATGGTGATCCATTCCGCCGACCGCAATGAAGACATCACGATTGATTACCGCGAGACGGCGCCCGCGGCGACCACGCCACAAATATTCCTCGGACCCGACGGCAAGCCGGACGTAGCAAAATCACGGGATTCCGCGCTTGGCATTGGCGTGCCCGGCACCGTCGCAGGTCTCGCTCTCGCATTGGAAAAATACGGCTCGGGCCAGTTCACGCTGGCGCAATTGCTCGAGCCTGCGATTGCGCTCGCCCGCGATGGTTTTGTCGTCAGCGACGACATGGCAGACACGCTGCCGGGCTGGCACCGGCGGCTGGCACGCTGGCCTTCCTCGGCCAAAATCTTCTCGCGGCCGGATGGCACGCCGATCAGTGAAGGCGACAGGCTGGTGCAGGGCGATCTCGCTGAAACGCTGTCAGCCGTCGCGGCACAGGGGCCACGCGGCTTCTATGAGGGGCCGGTTGCGGAAAAGCTCGCCAAGGCGGTGGCTGACGCCGGCGGCATCATGACGCCGGCCGACCTGAAATCCTATCAGGCGGTGGTCCGCGCGCCGGTGCGCGGCACCTATCGCGGCTACGACATCGTATCGATGCCGCTGCCTTCGTCTGGCGGCGTGGTGCTGGTGGAGACCCTCAACATTCTCGAAGGCTTCCAGCTCGCCGATTTGAAGCAGGGTTCGCCGGCGTCGCTGCATCTTTTGATCGAAGCCATGAAGCGCGCCTATGCGGACCGCGCGCGTTATCTCGGCGATCCCGCCTTCGTCAACGCACCGATCGAGACGCTGACCGCCAAGGACTACGCCGCCAAGTTGCGCGCAGGCATCTCCGCCGATCGCGTCACGCCGTCGAAGGAGCTGGTTTCGGCGGCTCCCTCACCGCGCGAGGGCAGCAACACCACGCATTTTTCCGTCGTCGACGGCCGCGGCAACGCCGTCAGCAACACCTATACGCTGAACTTCAGTTATGGCGTCGGCCTCGTTGCCGACGGCACCGGCGTGCTGCTCAACAACGAACTCGACGACTTCACCGCCGCGATCGGCGCTTCCAATGCCTATGGCCTCGTCGGCTTCGAGGCCAATCTGCCCGGACCGGGCAAGCGGCCGCTGTCCTCGATGTCACCGACCATCGTGCTGCGGGACGGCAAGCCGGTGCTGGTGACGGGCTCGCCCGGTGGCAGCCGCATCATCTCGACGGTGCTCCAGGTGATCGTGAACGTCCTCGACTACAAGATGGACGTGGCCGCTGCCGTTTCGACGCCGCGGCTGCACCATCAATGGCTGCCGGACGAAGTGCGCATCGAGCGAGGCTTTCCCGACGACGTGCTGCTCAGCCTGAAGGCAATGGGCCATCTCGTCGTCGAGCCGATGGGGCAGACGTCGGCCAATTCGATCCTCGTGACTCCGAACGGGCCGCTTGGCGCGCCCGATCTGCGCACGCGCGGTGCGGAGGCAGCGGGGCAGTAGGCAGGTCATTTGCATGGCACGGGAGCGCGGGCCCGCTAGCTCCCGCGACCACGCGTGCTACCAAAGCGCAGCTTTCAAGAAACTGCCGGGGAAACGCACATGACGACGACCGATCCGAACCAGCGTATCGAACGCGCCGAGATCGAGGACACCAGCCTGCTGGCGTTCTATCGCGACATGAGCACGCCGGAGCGCCGGACGTTCTGGGCCTGCGCGGCCGGGTGGGCGCTCGACGGCATGGACTTCATGATCTATCCGCTGGTGATCGGCACCATCATCGCGCTGTGGAAGGTCGATGCGGCTTCCGCTGGCCTTGCCGGAACGGTGACGCTGCTCGCCTCGGCGATCGGCGGCTGGCTCGGCGGTTATCTCTCGGACCATATCGGGCGGGTGAGAACGCTCCAGATCACCATCATCTGGTTCTCGTTCTTCTCGCTGGTCTGTGCCGTCGTGCAGAACTTCGACCAGCTCCTGATTGCACGTGCGGTGCTCGGCCTCGGCTTCGGTGGCGAATGGGCGGCGGGCGCCGTGCTCATGGGTGAAGCGATCCGGCCGCAATATCGCGGACGTGCCGTGGGCTCCGTGCAGTCGGGCTGGGCGGTCGGCTGGGGCCTCGCGGTGCTGTCGCAAGCGATCCTGTTCTCGGTCTTGCCGCCGGAGACGGCCTGGCGCTGGATGTTCGTGATCGGCGCGCTGCCGGCGCTGCTCGTGTTCTACATCCGTCGCTCCGTCACCGAGCCGGAAATCTCGGCCCAGGCCCGCGCCAGGCAGGCCGCGAGCGGCGATCGCCCGGCGCTCTGGGAGATCTTCTCCGGCCCGATCCTGAAGACCACGATCCTGGCGTCGCTGATGGCGACGGGCTGCCAGGGCGGCTACTACGCCGTCACATTCTGGGTGCCGCAATTCCTCACCAAGGAGCGGCATCTGTCGATCGTCGGCTCGACCGGCTATCTCTCGACGCTGATCATCGGCTCCTTCATCGGCTATCTCGTCGGCGCCTGGCTTGCCGACCGCATCGGACGTCGCAATCTGTTCCTGATCTTCTCGATCGGCGCCATGGCGGTGGTGCTGCTCTATACGCAGCTGCCGCTCACCAATGAAATCCTCTGGGTGCTCGGTTTCCCGCTCGGCTTCTTTGCCTCGGGCTATTTCTCCGGCATCGGCGCGTTCCTGACCGAGCTTTATCCGACGCGGCTGCGCGGCTCCGGCCAGGGCTTTTGCTACAATTTCGGCCGCGGCATCGGCGCGCTGTTTCCGTTCCTCGTTGGCGCGCTCTCGGCGACGACGTCGCTTGCGAACGCGATCGCGATCTTCGCGGTGGTGGCTTACGCTGTGTTCTTCATTGCCGCCTTTGCGCTGCCCGAGACGCGCGGGCGCGTCCTGCACGCGGATTAAACGCCCGGTGTGGGGCGGCGAGGAAAACTTACCGCCCCACCTGATACGGTCCGCCCTTTTCCAACGCACGAGCATAGGCCGGCCGCGCGTGGATGCGTTCGAGGAATGCCATCGCCTTGGGATGGCCCTGCTCGAGCCCGCCGCGCGCTTGCGCCGCCTCCAGCGGAAAGCTCATCTGAATGTCGGCAGCCGTGAAGTCGTTGCCAGCGAACCACTCGCTCTTCGCGAGCTCGCCTTCCCAGTAATCCATGTGCTGCTTGAGCTGCGGGTTGACCAGCGTCGTCAGCGCCGTGTTCGAGACCTTGCGCACCAGCGGACGAAGCAGTGCGGGCGCGCGCTTCGGCATCAGCGTGAACAGCAGCTTCAGCAGCAAGGGCTGCATCGCGGATCCTTCGGCATAATGCAGCCAATAGGTGAAGCGCAGCCGCTCCGGCGTGTTCGGCGGCGGAATCAGACGGCCGTTGCCGTAGGTCGCGATGAGATATTCGATGATCGCGCCCGACTCGGCGATGGTGTTGCCGTTGTCGGTGATGACGGGCGACTTGCCGAGCGGATGGATGGCGCGCAGCTCCTTCGGCGCGCGCATATCCGCCTGGCGCTGATAGCGCACGATCTCGTAGGGCACGCCCAACTCTTCGAGCAGCCAAAGCACGCGCTGCGAGCGGGAATTGTTGAGGTGGTGAACGGTCAGCATCGGCGAGGTCCCCAAGGCTAGGCGTGGTGGCTAGGCGTGGTCGGTCGGCCGCGTACCTGCCAGCCCGGGAACGCAATGTCGAGCCATCCGGTCGGATAATTTCACCCGGGTATATTGACGTTTTAAATCTACCCGGGTATTAAACGGCCCAGCATCGTCAATATGGCAATGATTCCAATGCAGAAGATTTTCACCGCTTTCCAAGGCCCGCGTCGCCTGGTGTCCGGGCCGGCAGGCGAGGTCGCGCTAATCGTCAAGCGGATGGCGTCACGGCCGGACGAGCCTATCATCATCTTCGAGGACGGCACCGGCCGATCCATCGACTTCGATCTGCGCGGCGGGGATCGCGAAGTGCTGGCGCGGTTGGCGAAGCTCGTCCCGCCCACGGTCGAGGAGAGCGCGCCACCAAGCGAGCCGCGCGGCCGCGGCCGGCCGAAGCTCGGCGTGGTCGCACGCGAGGTGACGCTGCTGCCGCGACACTGGGAATGGCTAGGTGCGCAGCCAGGCGGCGCTTCCGTCGCATTGCGCAAGCTCGTCGACGAGGCGAGGCGCGCCAGCGGCGACAAGGACCGCGAACGGCAGGCGCGCGATGCGGCCTATCACTTCATGTCGATCATGGCAGGCAATCTGCCGCAGTTCGAGGAAGCTTCGCGAGCGCTGTTCGCGGATGACAGGCGGCGCTTCGCCGGACTGATCGCGGACTGGCCGACCGATATCCGCGACCACATCGTCAAGCTCGCCTACAGCGACCGCGCTTAAGCCGCGCGGCACTTTCGCTCAACCCCATCGACGGCCGGGCCGCGCACCTCGCGCGGCAACGGCTTCGCACGCCCTGATGAAAGACACATCCATGCCCACCAAGCCGCTCTGGACGACATTCCTCCGCTTCCTCGCACCGTTGATGCTGAGCAACGCGCTGCAATCGCTGTTCGGCACCGTCAGCAACGTCTATCTCGGCCAGATGCTCGGCGTCGACGCGCTGGCGGCCGTCTCGGTGTTCTTCCCGGTGATGTTCTTCCTGTTCGCCTTCGTCATGGGCCTCAGCACCGGCGCGACCGTGCTGATCGGTCAGGCCTTTGGCGCGCGCGAGCACGACAAGATCAGAATCGTCGTGGGTACGACGCTTGCGATCGGCCTCCTGCTCTCCATTTCGGTTGCGCTGGTCGGCGGACTCTTCAGCCGTCAACTGATGATGGCACTCGCCACGCCCACAGACATTCTCGCTCCTGCCAGCGCCTATGCGCGGATCATGCTGCTCACCATGCCGCTCGGCTTCGTCTTCCTGTTGATGACGGCGATGGTCCGCGGCGTCGGCGACGCGCTCACGCCGCTGCTGGCGCTGGCGTTGTCGACCGCGATCGGCCTGATCCTGACACCGCTTCTGATCCGCGGGTCGTTCGGATTGCCGGCGGCCGGCATCACCAGTCCGGCATGGGCGGCAGCGATCTCGAACGCGGTCACGTTGATCGCGCTGGCGCTCTATCTGCTGCGGAAGAAGCACGCGCTCGCACCGGACGCGGCGCTGCTGCGTCACCTGCGGCCGAACGGCGCCATGCTCGGAAAGATTCTCGGCATCGGATTGCCGAGCGCCGTCGGCATGGTGGTGATGGCGATCGCGGAACTGGTCCTGCTCGGCCTCGTCAACGGCTTCGGGTCGGACGCCACTGCTGCCTATGGCGCCGTCAATCAGGTGATGGGCTACACGCAGTTCACGGCGATGTCGATTTCGATCGCGGTCTCGATCCTCGGCGCGCAGGCGGTCGGCAGCGGCGACAGAGCCCGGCTCGACGGCATCGTGAGGGTCGGGCTCGCTTTCAACTTCGTCCTGACCGGCGGGCTCGTGGCGCTCATCTATCTCGCCCCGCGCGCGATCCTCGGCATCTTCATCACCGACGCCGCCGTGCTCGATCTGGCGAGAGGCCTGCTCGACATCGCCCTGTGGAGCTCGGTGCCGTTTGGCCTCGCCACGGTGTTCTCCGGAGCCATGCGCGCGGCCGGCGTCGCGTTGACGCCGATGCTGCTCTCGATCGTCGCGATTGTCGCGATCGAGCTGCCTGCCGCGGTGATCCTGAGCCGCACGATCGGCCTTGCGGGCGTATGGGCCGCTTATCCCATCGTGTTCTGCGCCATGTTCGTTTTGCAGATGGGCTATTACTTCCTGGTGTGGCGCAAGCGAGCGATCCGGCGTCAGGTCTGACCGTCTATGTATTACGATCGTCATTAAACGGTGGACCTGTGGCGTATGCTGCGCCACAATGCGCGAAAGAGAAGTCAGGGAGACCGAATTTGACCCGCACTGCCCCGCAATTCCTGTTCGATTTCGGCAGCCCGAACGCCTATCTCAGCCATCTCGCGATTCCCGCGATCGAGCAGCGCATCGGCGTCAAGTTCGAATACGTCCCGATCCTGCTCGGCGGCATCTTCAAGTCGACCAACAACAAGTCGCCGGCCGAGACCCTCGCCGGGATCAAGAACAAGCGCGAATTCCACGCGGTCGAGACCGAGCGCTTCGTCAAGCGCTTCAAGGTCCAGCCTTACGTCATGAACCCCTTCTTCCCGGTCAATACGCTGAACCTGATGCGCACGGCAATCGCCGCGCAGCTCGAGGGTGTGTTCGAGCCCTATGTCGAGGCCGCCTTCCATCACATGTGGCGCGAGCCGAAGAAGATGGACGACCCTGAAGTCGCGGCGAAGGCGCTGGCGTCCTCAGGCCTCGATGCGCAAAAGCTGTTTGCCCGCGCCGGGGAACCCGAGGTGAAGGGCAAGCTGATCAAGAACACCGAGGACGCTGTGGCCCGCGGCGCGTTCGGCTCGCCGACCTTCTTCGTCGGCACCGAGATGTTCTTCGGCAAGGAGCAGTTGCGCGAGGTCGAGGAAATGGTGTTGGAGAAGGGCGAATAGTGAATGGCCAATAGCGAATAGTGGAAACGTTACTCGCGTTTCATGGCGTGCTATCCTATTCGCTACTCCCTATTCGCCATTCGCGTCTATTTGAAGAGCAACAACTGTGGAGCACCCCATGCGTATCCTCGTGGTCGGCGCCGGCGCCATCGGCGGCTATTTTGGTGGCAGGCTGTTGCAAGCGGGCCGCGACGTCACCTTCCTGGTCCGGCCACGCCGCGCCAGTGAACTCGCCAGCGGCGGCCTCGTCATCAAGAGTCCGAATGGCGATGTGACCCTGCAAAATCCGCCGACCGTGCAGGCCGCCGCGCTCAAGGACAAAGTCGACGTCGTACTTCTGAGCTGCAAGGCGTTCGACCTCGAGGACGCCATCAGATCGTTTGCCGCGGCGGTCGGGCCTGACACGGCGATCATCCCGATGCTCAACGGCATGCACCATCTCGACACGCTGGATGCCGAGTTCGGCAAGGAGCGCGTGCTCGGCGGGCTCTGCGCCATCGCCGCGACCTTGAACGAGAAGCGCGAGGTGGTGCAGCTGCAGCCGATGCAGTCGATCAGTTATGGCGAGCGCGACGGCAAGCTCTCGGAGCGCATCAAGGCCATCGACGAGGCCTTCAAGAGCGGCATCAATGGCGCCAGCGCCAGCCAGAACATCATGCAGGACATGTGGGAGAAGTGGGTGTTCCTTTCTTCGCTCGCGGCGTCGACCAGCCTGATGCGCACCTCTGTCGGCAACATCCTTGCAGCTCCCGGTGGCCGGGATTTCCTGCTCGGCATGTTGGACGAGACCAGCGCGATCGCCGCCGCGTCGGGATATCCGCCGGGCGGGCCGTTCTTCGAGCGGGTGAAGGGCAATCTCACCACCGAGGGGTCACCGATGACGGCCTCGATGTTTCGCGACATCAAGGCGGGCCTGCCGGTCGAAGCCGATCACGTCATCGGCGACCTCATCACGCGTGCTGACGCTGCCAAGGTGCCGGTGCCGAAGCTGCGCATCGCCTACACGCATTTGAAGGCGTATGAGAAGCAGCGGGCGGGGTAGGTAGTAACCCCACATTCCGCTGTCGTCCCGGGGCGCGCGCAGCACGGATCCGGGACCCATAACCACAGGGAGTGGTTATGACGCGATGCTCCCACTCCGAGTCGTCGCAAAACAACGTCCTGCGGTTATGGGTCCCGGATCGGCGCTTCGCTTGTCCGGGACGACAGCGGGGTTTGTGGAGACAGCACCACTGCTACTTCAAATGCGCGAGATAGTGCGAGACGGCCGTAATTTCCTCGTCGCTCATGTGATAGGCGACATCGGCCATCGCGGCGACGCCACCGCCGACCCGCTGGCCCGCCTTGTAGTCGTGCAGTGCCTTGACCAGATATTCCTCGCGCTGGCCGGCAAGTCGCGCAACTCCCTTGGTGCCGGCGAAGTTATCGGCATGGCATGAGGCGCAGCGGCGGCCGGCGGCAACTTGCGCGCCTTTCTTGGACAGATCCGGATCGTCGTCGTCCGGGCCCTTCGGCGGCGTTAGCGAGGCGAAGTAAGCGCCGAAGTTGCGGATGTCCTCGTTGGTGATCTCCTCGACGATCGGCTGCATCTGGTCGTTCTTGCGCGAGCCCGCGCGGAAGAACACAAGCTGCCACTGGGTGAATTGATCGGGCTGGCCCGCGAGCGAGGGGATGTTCTCCGTCTGCGAAATGCCGTTCTCGCCGTGACAACCAGAGCAGACGGAGGCTTTCTCCTTGATCGCAGAATTGTCGGCAGCGCCTGTCGGAAGGGTTCCGAGCGCCACGAGCGCAATCGTGCTGATTGCGTGAGAGATGAACTGCCGGCGCATGATTGGGATTCCGATCTATCCAGCCCGTCATTCCGGGGCGTGCGGAGCACGAGCTAAGATGCGCAACTTGCACATCTGAGAATACATAACCACGATCCGGGGTTATGGGTTCCGGACTTGCGCTGGCGCGCAATCTGGAACGACGCGTTGGCTTTGAAATGAAAGAGGCTGCGTCGGTCGCCCGCTCGCAGCCTCTTCGTTACGTCGCGCTACTTCTTGCCGTAGCTGATGCGGTAGATCGCGCCGGCCCAGTCGTCGGCGACGAGGATCGAGCCGTCCTTGTCGAGCAGGATGTCATTGGGACGGCCGAGATAGCCCTGGTCACCCTCGAGCCAGCCAGAGGCGAACACCTCCTGCTTGGCGTTCTTGCCGTCGGGCCCGACGATCACGCGCATGATGCGCGCGCCCTGATATTTGTGCCTGTTCCAGGAGCCGTGCTCGGCGATCAAGATGTTGTTCTTGTACTCGGTCGGGAATTGGTTGCCCGTGTAGAACTTCATGCCGAGCGGAGCGACATGCGCGCCGAGGTTCAGCACCGGCGGCGTGAACTCGGTGCATTTGTGGCCCATGGCGAACTTGTCGTCAGGCAAATTGCCCTGGTGGCAATAGGGATAGCCGAAATGCTCGCCGATCCGGTTGATCATGTTCAGCTTGTCCGAGGGCAGATCATCGCTGATCCAATCGCGGGCGTTTTCGGTGAACCAGAGCTTGCCGGTGCGCGGATCGACGTCACCGCCGACCGAGTTGCGAACGCCCAGCGCCCAGATTTCGGCATTGCCGGTCTTGGGATCGACGCGCCGGATCTGCGACACGCTGGTCGGCGGAATGCCGATGTTGAAGGGCGGCCCGAACGGCAGGAAGAACCAGCCTTCCTTGTCGACCGCGATGTATTTCCAGCCATGCGCAGCATAGGACGGCATGTCGTCATAGACGACCTTGCCGTCGCCGAGCTTGTCGAGATTGGCCTCCGCGTTGTCGTAGCGGATCAGCTTGTCGACGGCGATGACGTAGAGCGCGCCGTCCTTGAAGGCGAGACCGGTGGGCATGTTGAGGCCCTTGAGAACGGTCTTGACCTCTTTCTTCCCACCATTGTCCTTGATGGCATAGACGTTGCCGAGGCCGAACGAGCCGACGAACAGCGTGCCCTTGTCACCCCAGGCCATCTGCCGCGCCGCCAGCACGCCCGAAGCATAGACCTCGATCTTGAAGCCCGCCGGCAGCTTGATCTTCTTGACGATGTTGGCGAGCTCGGCATCGGAGGCGCCGGTCGGCGGGCCCGACGGCGGCGCGAGGCCCTTCTGCGCCTCGGTCTCGTCGCCGAGGAACCAGTCATCCGGCGGATGGGTCCAGAACTCCTTGGTGCCGGATTCGTATTTCTTCAGCGGCTTGTTCTTGTCCTGCTGCTGCGCGTTGCCGGCGCTTGTCCCTGCAAGAAAGGCAACCGCTGCAAGCGCCAGGACGGATTGAAAGACGGATCGATGGAATTTCATCGCGTCACTCCCCTAAGGCAGCCGTCAGGGCTGCGCATTATTTTATCTTGCTAGTCGAGAGGCGAAGTTTGGGTCTGCCGAGAAGCAGACGCAAAAAGGCTAGCACATCTGCGAGCGCTGAGAAGGGCATCGCCTGCGCTGCGGTTGCGCTCAATAAAAATTGAGACGGAATGTCAACGAGGGCAGACGCGGCGGCGACAGCGCTCTCGCTGCAACGCGGAATCAAAGCGGCGCGCGCCTCATTTGCGGCAGGATCGAGGGGGCGGGCAACACAAAACGCGAAAACAACCCCATGCACAGTAGAACGGCGCAGGTCGCACTGCTCGAGGTGAGACCCGGCAGGCATTTGACCTGTCGAGTAAATTAGCAAACGCGGCGCTCAACCGGCGACGGGGTAGGGGCCGTCATCGAACACCGTGTCATGATAGCCTTTCGAGCCGATCTCGTGCGCCAGCGCGCTGCGAAAATCGCGGCCCCCGCGCAGGCTCCTCAGGACATGCGCGAAGTCGAATTCAGGCCGCCAGCCCAGCTCGCGCCGTGCGCGTTCGTTGACATAGACACGATCGATCTCGGGGAAGAGGTTCCAGCCGCGCGCCGCATAGAGCTGCGTGCAATCCGGATAGAGCTCACGCACGACACTGGCCGCATCGCGCGCGAGTGCTGCGACATGGCGCGGCTCGAACGGACTCGTGGCGGAGACAATGTAGTGGGCGAAGCCGATCTTCGGGGCGCGTTCGGCGGCGAGCAGATGGGCGCTCACCGCATCCGCGATATCCAGCCGGCGATAGAGCAGCTCATTGGCCTGAGCGTTCTCGGTCGTGTAGGCCGACCGCATCGCGGGATCATCGTCGGCTTCCGGAAAGAAGCGCGAGGTCCGCAAGACCACGACCGGCAGGCCGCGCTCGCGAGAGAACAGCTCGCAGAGGGTCTCGGCCATCAGCTTGGTCGTGCCGTAAATGTTCTTCGGCACTGGCGGCAGGTCCTCGGTGACCCACACGGCAGCCCGTCCCGCCCCCGGGCGAAGCTGCGAGCCGAACGCGCTGGTGGTGCTGGTGAAGACGAAGCTCGTCACGCCGGCGGCCACTGCCGCCTCGAGCAAATGGAGCGTGCCTGATACGTTGGTGTCGACGAAATCCTGCTTGGCGTGGGTCGCCACATGCGGCTTGTGCAGCGTCGCGGTGTGGATGACGGCCGAGACGCCAGCCATCTGGCGCCGCACGAAGCCGGGATCGACGATCGATCCGACCGCATTGGTGTAGGGCGAGGGCTTCAGGTCGACCCCGCGTGCGGGCGACCCGCTTCGCCGCAACGTCCGCAGAATGGCCTCGCCGAGGTGACCCGCGCTACCGGTGACCAGGATTGTCATTGAGAACCCAAGAGAGCCGCCAGCGGCGTGGAAAACCACGTTTCCGTCCGGATCGGCTGGATGCTCTGGGAAAAATTGGAGCGGGCGAAGGGGCTCGAACCCTCGACCCCGACCTTGGCAAGGTCGTGCTCTACCACTGAGCTACACCCGCATCCTGTGTCGGTCGCGTGACGCGCCGGCAACGGCTGTCGTATGCCAAAAGCGGGAGGGGAATGCAACAGCTACCGGCGGCATCAATTCGCATTTGGAGGCCCCATATGGGCCCCGGATGCGACCAAATCACCCAAAAAGGCGCCGGAACTGCCGAATCGGTCGCGGTGGATTGAAATTCGGCCCAATCGGCCCAATTTAGGAGCCAACAACGAGCACAGGAAGTGGCGGCATGCTAAAGACCCGCCATTCCGGACATCAGACGAGGGGATCCCGTGACGATCATCGACCAGGGTAACGGAGCGGCGGGCCCGGCTGCGGCCGACCTGATCAAGGACACCACCACCCAGACCTTCGTGAAGGACGTCATCGAGGAATCGAAGCGCCAGCCGGTGCTGATCGATTTCTGGGCGGAGTGGTGCGGCCCCTGCAAGCAGCTCACCCCCCTGCTGGAAAAGGCGGTCAAGGCGGCCAAGGGCAAGGTCAAGCTGGTCAAGATGAACATCGACCAGCACCCCGCGATCCCTGGCCAGATGGGCATCCAGTCGATCCCGGCCGTGATCGCCTTCGTCAACGGCCAGCCGGCCGACGGTTTCATGGGCGCGGTGCCCGAGAGCCAGCTCAACGCCTTCATCGAAAAGCTGACCAAAGGCGTGACCGCGCCGGGTGAGCCAAATATTGCTGAAATCCTGCAAGAGGCCGAGGCCGTGCTCGCCGAGGGCGACGCCGCAGCCGCCGCGCAGATCTATGCGGAGGTCCTTCAGCACGATTCGACCAACATCGCGGCGCTTGCCGGCCTTGCGAAGTGCTACGCCGTCTCCGGCGCGATGGAGCAGGCCAAGCAGACGCTGGCCATGGTCCCGGAATCCAAGCGCAACGATCCCGCGGTGAAGGCCGTGCAGACCGCGATCGATCTCGCCGAGCAGGCCCAATCGCTCGGGCCGGTCGCGGAGCTGGAACAGAAAGTCGCCGCAAACCCGCTCGATCATCAGGCCCGATTCGACCTGGCGACCGCGCTCAACGCGCAAGGCGACCGCGCCGCAGCCACCGCGCAGCTGCTCGAGATCGTCAAGCGTGACCGCAAATGGAACGACGACGGCGCCCGCAAGCAGCTGGTGCAGTTCTTCGAGGCCTGGGGCGGCACGGATGATGCAACCGTCGAGGGACGCAAGCGTTTGTCGACGATCCTGTTTTCGTAAGCCGCGCTGGCAAGGCCAGGGGGACCGGGCAGATGCCGATCAACATCGAATATCGCGGACCCGCCGACCTCCCGGAGATCATTCCGGTCTTTCCGCTGCCGGGCGCACTGCTGCTGCCCCGCGGCCAGATGCCGCTCAACATCTTCGAGCCGCGCTACCTTGCGATGGTCGATGATTCCTTCCGCGACGGCCATCGCCTGATCGGCATGATCCAGCCTGACGTCGCGCACTCGCCGAAAAATTCGGACAAGCCGACGCTGTTCAGCGTCGGCTGCGTCGGCCGCATCACCCAGCTCGCCGAATCCGGCGACGGCCGCTACATTCTCGAGCTCACCGGCGTCTCGCGCTTCAAGGTGGTCGAGGAGCTCGAAGTGCTCACCGCCTACCGGCAGTGCAAGGTGGATTTCTTCGCCTTCGTCGACGACTTCACCGCGCGCACGGGCGAGGACCAGGTCGACCGCGAGGCGCTGCTGGCCGTACTGGCAGACTTTCTGAAGGCCAATAATCTCAAGGTCGACTGGGAGGGCGTCGAAAGCGCGCCCAACGAAGCGCTCGTCAATGCGCTGGCGATGATGTCGCCCTATGGCCCCGCGGAGAAGCAGGCCATGCTGGAGGCGCCTGACCTGAAGACCCGCGCCGAGATTCTGATCGCCGTCACGGAGATGGACCTCGCCAAGAAGCGCACCAGCGGCGATCCGCCGCTGCAATGAGGGTCCGAATGCTCAGGCGGCGCGGACCACTGCTCCGGCACCTCGCCGCAGCATTCTGGCGACATCGGATGCGGGCATCGGCCGGCTGAAGTAGTAGCCTTGCGTTTCGACGCACCCCTCTTCGCGAAGAATGTCGAGCTGCTCCTTCGTTTCGACGCCTTCGGCGGTCGTGGTCTTGCCGAGACTGACTGCGAAACGAACGACGGCTCGCGCGAGATGGTGCGCATCTGCCCTCGCGCTGGACAGCTCGTTGACGAAACTGCGGTCGATCTTGATCTTGTCGAAGGGGAACCGCTGCAGAAAGCTCAGCGACGAATAACCGGTGCCGAAATCGTCCAGGGCTACTCGCACACCGAGCTCGCGCAGTTGACCGAGTACGGCGAAAACGGCTTCGCTGTCGTGCATGATCGCCGTCTCGGTGACCTCGAGCTCGAGCCTGTGCGGCGCAATTCCCGAACTCGCCAGCGCGCTGATAACGACAGGAACGAGCTCCTTGCTCCTGAACTGGGCGGGAGACAGGTTGACCGCGATCCTGACATGCGCAGGCCATTTGGCGGCTTCCGCGCAGGCGGTTCTCAGGACCCATTCTCCCAGCGGCACGATCAGGCCGGTCTCCTCCGCAAGCGGAATGAATTCGTTCGGCATGACAAGGCCTCGCTGCGGGTGATGCCAGCGGAGCAGAGCCTCGAAGCCGCTGACCTTGCCGGTCGCGGCGCCGACGAACGGCTGGTAATGGAGCTCGAATTGACGGCCGGCAATCGCAACCCGCATGTCGCGCTCGAGGTTGCGGCGCGCATGCATCAGCTCGTCGAGCTCCGGCTCGAAGAAGCGGAATGCACCGCGTCCACCGCTCTTGGCCGAGTAGAGGGCGAGATCCGCGCTCTTCATGATCACGTCGGAATCATTGCCGTCGCGCGGCGCGATGGCAATGCCGATGCTGGTGCCCACCGTGACGCGGTGATCGCCGAGATCGAACGGCTCGCAAAGCGCCTTCCTGATGTTCTCGGCGAGGGCGGCGGCCTCCACGGCCGGGTTAGTCACGTAATCGATCACCGCGAACTCATCGCCGCCCAGCCGGGCGATCAACGCGGTTTCCGTGGTGCATTCGCGCAGACGCGCAGCGACGGCGCGCAGCAGGGAATCGCCCGATGGATGCCCGAGCGTGTCGTTGACTTCCTTGAAGCGATCGAGGTCGAGCAGGAGCACGGCCAGATCGACGCCGCCGTTGCGCGAAACCGCAATGGCATGCTCCATCCGCTCCCTGAGCAGCACCCGGTTTGGCAGATCGGTCAGCGCATCGTGTTGCGCCATATGGGTGATCTTGGCTTCGGACCGGCGTTGCTCGGTCACATCGAGATGCGTGGCGACCCATCCACCGCCGGGCATCGGCTGTCGCGTCACGCCGATCAACCGACCATCCGAAAACTCGTCGATCCTGCTCGAGACTACATCGTACGGCAACGCGGCCAGTTTCGAGATGAATTGCCCGGCAGCGCCCTCGCTGGTGTCGCCCTTGAGGATGCCGTTCACGACGCGATGCTTGATGATGTCGGCGTGGGGTGTCCCCGTCTTCAGCAATTCCGGCGGCAGCCGATAGAGCAGGGCATAACGCTCGTTACAGACGACGAGCCGCTTCTCGGCGTCAAACATGCAAAGGCCCTCGACCATGTTGTTGATGGCCGTGTCGAGCCTGATCTTCTGGTCCTGGATTTCCTTTTGCGAATCTTCCACCTGTTGCCTTGCAAGCGAAAGCTCCCTGATGATTTCCTCGAACCGGCTGGTCCTGGTCGCAAGCCGGCGATCCGCCAGCACGCCGACAAAACTCATTCCGAGCACTGACAGAGCCACGCCCGCAATTGCCACGGCGAGGAAGGCGGGAGAAAGCGACAGGGCATCGCTTGTCAGCGTCGGGTCTGGAACAATTTGCACCGCCCCCATAGCCGTAAAATGATGCGACACGATGGCGAGCGTCAGCAGCAGCGCCGCGACGAAGGTCCCCCACCTGTCCTTGCGGCCCAGGGCGACCGCAAGTGCGGCGTAGCCCAGGGCCATGCCAAGGATGATCGAGACGAACACCAGCTTCGGCGACCAAGTCACGCGACCGGGCACTTCGAGGGCCCACATGCCCAGATAGTGCATGCTCGCAATACCGGCGCCGATGATGCCGCCCCCGGCAGCCGCCCGCCAGCGGCCGGAACTGCCAACGGCAACGCCAAAACCGCCTGACGTCAGGATCATCGCCGCGGCGAGCGACAGAGCCGTCAGAGCTATGCCATAACCGGTTGAGACGCCGGGCTCGTAGGCGAGCATTGCGACAAAATGCGTTGCCCAGATTCCATAACCGATGGCGGCGCCGGCGATCGCAATCCAGATCAGTCGCGCCCAGGCGCGCGAGGCGATCGCCCGATGAAAGATGCTGACGGCCACAATACTTGCGGCGAAGCAGACCAGACCAGCGAGTATGACAAGCCGCCAATCATGCTCTGCCGTGAGGCAGGTAAAAACGCGGAACATCGAAATCGCCTCCCTCGTCAATAACTTCAACGATTGATTCTATCGGCTTTCTTCGCGTTAATTTTCTGCAATTCCCGGTTGCATACCTAGCGGGAGGTAAATAGCGCGTCTCAAATGCGGAATTCGGCGGTAGCCCTGTGCGGGCGAAGGGTTCTCTTCCCGTGAAACTACGCGGATGAGCGATCCCGCCGCTGCATCGGTTCGAATCAAACTGATCCGGCTCAGGGGCGATTGCGAATGTGCTTGCGGCCGGTGAGCATTGCGCGGATCAGATTCTCGCGCTGGAGAATCCCCATCAGCAGCACGCCGAGCACGTGCAGCACGACCAGGACGATGACCGCATCCGACGAATAATGGTGGGTGTCCTCGACCCACCAGACGCCGAAGAATGTGACGGTCACCGACATCGCGCCCGTGATCGTCGAGACCGCGAGCGAGGCCAGCAGCGCCACCAGCATCAGGGTGCCGGCGGGATTGAGTCCGATATAGCGGCCGGTGATGCCGCGGCGCAGATTCCAGAGATAGCCCGGCGCGGCCCGGAGCCTGACCCTGATCATGCGGAAGCGCGAATAGCGGCTTCCCCAAAAGCCCCAGGCCAGACGGAAGGCCAGAAGCACGAGCACCGCATAGCCGACGATGCGGTGAAGCCGATCATAGACGGTGGGCGTGAACCATGCGGCCAGAACGCAGGCCGCGAGAGCCCAGTGCCAGAGGCGCAGCGGGAGATCCCAGACTGCGACCGTCCGCGGGGTCGCTCGATCCGCGGGGGTCCTGTCGGACACCCCGCGCGCTGCTGGCATCGCTTCTTCAATCAAGCAAAGACCATCCTCGAGCCCTGCTTTGCGCAGATCACGTCGCGCAATCTACTTCACGCCCTGCTTGGCGATTTACTTGGCGATCGTGTGCTTCAGGCTGAGATCTTCGGGGCTGTAGAACAGCTCGTAGAGCTTGCCTTCCTTGACGCCGTAGACCTCGTAGCACGAGCCTTCGATCTTGGAGCGCCGCACTTCATAACCGAGCGCCTTGGCCTTGGCTTCGGCCTCGCTGGCCGGCTTCCACGACGCCTTGTCGAGCTTGGTGCAGTCCTTGAATCCGTCGGCCATGGCCGCCGACCCCATGCCCATCCCGACCGTCAGTGCAATGGCAACAACACGAATGACCTTCACGAACGTCTCCTCCTTTGTCGTGCGCGCTACGCGAGCCGCGAAGCGGAACTGAAGGAAGCAAAGGTGATGATGAAGTCAATCCAGTACGAGGCTGTTTGAATTTAGAGTTGTTCTAACGATTGCCAAAAGATTAGCGCTCTCCGCATGCAGCAGGCATTCGCGGGATCGCTGCGGCCTTACGCCTCACGGACCGGATGGACTGCTGACCTCGCCCGTTGCGCTACGTATCGGCCTCGTTGGTCGCCTCGAACATCGCGGGGTCGAGCGCATTCATCTTGTCCGGACGGTTCAGCCGAACATGGGCAACGCCGTCGTCGATGGTCAGGGGCTCGCGCACTTCCTTTGGATTGCATCGGCAGGTTCAGTATCCGGCGACCGCCAGCGCGACCACGGCGGCGAGAGCCTTCCAGCCAAAGCCGCGTCCGCGCGACCACCAGGCGTTGGCGATGGCGGCAAAGCCGTAGACGGCGACGATGGTCGCCACGATCCAGTGCCGCGCGCTGTCCGATCCCAACATTGGCGCCGCAAGCAGGAGCACACCGCCGCCGATCCAGGCGACCGTACCGGCCTGCCAGACGAGCCGGATCAGCATGCGCAGGCGTTCCGGGGTGATGGTCGCTTTGGCGAACACCTTGGTTTCGCCGAGCACGCCATGGATCAGGGCAACCACGATTCCGGCAACGCCGGCACATTGCAGCAGCAGATCACGCATCAGCAGACCTCGCGTCTTCGTCCATACAGCGCTGTATGGAGAGATAGGCGCTGGCCCGCCATCTGTCAATACACTAGTGTATGGTCAAGCCTTGGGAACCCGACATGACCGAACAGCTCTCCGCCGACGACTGGATCAGGCAAGGCCTGAAGGCGCTCGCCAAAAATGGCTTCACCGCGCTCAAGGCCGATCCGCTGGCAAAGGCCATGGGCGTGTCGCGCGGCAGCTTCTATTGGCATTTCGCCGACCTCGGCGCGTTCCACGCCGCCGTGCTGAAGCGCTGGCGCGAGATCGCGGCCGAGCAGATCATCGCCGACGTCGAGGCCGCCGGCGATGAGCCGCTGAAGGCGCTGCTGCGCAGGTCGTTCGGCGCGCGGCTCGATCTCGAACGGGCGGTGCGCAATTGGGCGGCCTTCGATGCGGCGGCACAAGGGGCCGTGCGCGCAATCGATCGCCGCCGGCTCGACTACATTGAGGGGCTGCTGGAGAAACGCGCGCTCCCTCCGGCAACCGCGCAGGCCCGCGCGCAGATCCTGTACTGGGCATTTCTCGGCTTCGCCCTGTCAGGCACGCCCGTGCCGGCAGCACGGCTCCAGGCCCTGCTCGACGAGGTCCTAACGATGGTCTCCGCTTGAGCCCGTGATGGGCGGGCGCGATTTTCTGTGCTAGAGGCAACCGATTGCCGGAGACTCCAATGAACGCGCCCACCGACCGTCCCGAAGCCAGCGTCGATCCCAAATTGCTGGAGATTCTCGTCTGCCCGCTGACCAAGGGCCCGCTGGAGTTCGATGCCGCAAGGCAGGAACTGATCTCGCGCAGCGCCAAGCTCGCATATCCGATCCGTGACGGCATCCCGATCATGCTGCCGGAAGAGGCAAGGAAGATTGATTGAGGCGGTAATCCTGTTTGCGCGATGAGGGCGCAACAATGTCGGGGTCGTCCCCGCGGAGGCGGGGACCCATAACCACAGGAAGTGGTTCTGAACCGAAGTGGTAACTCCGAGTCTTCGTCAAACTTCTCCCTGTGGATATGGGTCCCGGGCTCGCGACTTCGTCGCGCCCCGGGACGACAGGAGAGATTGCCGCCTACAACGCCTCGCCCTTCAATAGCCGCGGCACCTCGCCCGTGAGTCCGGCGGCCTGGCGGATGAAGAGGTTCTTCAGCGGCGGGGCGCGGTCGACGAGGCCGAGGCCAATGTCGCGGACGGTGCGCAGCAGCGTCGACTGGTTGGAGAACAGGAAGTTCAGCGAATTGGTGGCAACGCCCATCGCCATGGTGTCGAAGCGGCGCCAGCGCTGATAGCGTTCGAGCACGTCGGCCCCGCCGATATCCATGCCGAGCCGCGCGGCATCGACGACGACTTCGGCCAGCGCGGCGACATCCTTCAAGCCCATGTTGAGGCCCTGGCCCGCAATGGGGTGGATGACATGGGCGGCATCGCCAACCAGCGCGAGGCGTTCGGCGATGAAGGAGCGCGCGACGAAATAGGACAGCGGAAACGCGCGCGGCTTGTCGAGCGCCTTCACCTCGCCGAGATGCAGGCCAAAACGCTGCTCGAGCTCGGCGTGAAATTCCTCGTCACTGAGCGCAACGATGCGTGCGGCCTCGGCTCGGCGCTCGGTCCACACCAGCGACGAGCGTTTTCCCGAGAGCGGCAGGATCGCGAACGGCCCTGCGGGAAGAAAATGTTCTTCGGCGCGGCCCTCGTGATCGCGCTCATGGCCGACGGTGACGACGATGCCGGCTTGGTCATACTCCCAGCCATGGGTCGCGATGCCGGCGCGCTCGCGCAGTTTTGACCGCGCTCCGTCGGCGGCGACCAGCAGGCTGGCGGCGATCACGCTGCCGTCGCCGAGCGTCACGTCGATACCCTCGGCGCGCGCATCGTAGGACGCCACGGTGGTGGCACGAAGATCGATGCCCTCGGCTTCCGCGCGCACCACCAGCGCGTCGATCAGGCGGCGGTTCTCGACCATATGTGCAAAGGGCTCGCCCGGCGCGACATCGCCGGCAAAGTTGAGGAAGACCGGACGGGTGGCGTCCTCCAGCTTGGAATCGGTGACCACCATGTCGAGGATCGGCTGCGCCTCGCCCCTGACGTCATCCCAGGCACCGATCGCCTCGAACAGGCGGCGGCAGGCGGCCACGATCGCGGTGGCGCGGGGGTCGCGGCTCGGGCGCGTGCTGAGCGCGGGATCGGCGACGATGACGGGAATCTCGGGCCCGAGGCCCTGTCGCAGCGCCAGCGCAAGCGCAAGCCCCGCAAACGCGCCGCCACCAATGACAATGCTACCCTGTACCGACATACCCAAATTCCCGGCCAAATCCTGGTCTTGCTAGCAGACTTGAGGTGGGCGAAACAGTGCGGTGAAACAAGGGCGCTCCTTCCTGTCATTCCGGGGCGCGCAAAGCGCGAACCCGGAATCTGGAGGTTATCGGCTCTAGATTCCGGGTTCGATGCTCCGCATCGCCTCGGAATGACGACAATGCGAAAGCACCATCATGTCCAAAAGCCTGATCGACCTGATTTCGATCCTCGACCTCGAGCAGCTCGAGGTGAATCTGTTCCGCGGCAACAGCCCGAAGACGAGCTGGCAGCGGGTGTTCGGCGGTCAGGTGATCGGGCAGGCGATGGTTGCGGCCTGCCGCACGGTCGAGGGCCGGCTGCCGCATTCGCTGCATTGCTATTTCGTCCTGCCGGGCGATCCGCAGATCCCGATCATCTACCAGGTCGAGCGCCTGCGCGACGGCAAGAGCTACTCGACGCGCCGCGTCACTGCGATCCAGCACGGCAACGCGATCTTTTCGATCATGGTCTCGTTCCATGCCGAGGAAGAGAGTGCGTTCGACCATCAGGACAGGATGCCTGACGTGCCGCCTCCGGAAAAACTCACGGCGGAGGAGGTGGCGAAGCAGCCGATGTTCCGGGAGATGCCCGACTTCATCCGCCGCTACTATGAATCCGATCGCCCGATCGAGCTGCGTCCGGTCGAGCTCGGCCGTTACTTCGGCCAGAAGATCGACGACGGCCGCATTCACGTCTGGATCAAGACCGCAGCTAAGCTGCCGGACGATCCGGCGCTGCACATGTGCGCGCTCGCCTACGCCTCCGACTTCTCGCTGCTGGATGCGATCATGGCGCGCTATGGCCGCACGCTGTTCGACAAGCGCATGATGCCCGCGAGCCTTGACCACGCGATGTGGTTTCATCGCCCCTTCCGCGCCGACGAATGGCTGCTCTACGCGCAGGACTCGCCGAGCGCGCGAGGCGGCCGCGGCCTCACCCGCGGCTCGATCTTCAAGCCCGACGGCACGCTGGTCGCCTCCGTCGCGCAGGAAGGCTCCGTGCGCGAGCGGAAGGGATAGTCACCTCAAACGCGAGGTTTCGCGTTCGAGGCCTTCCGGATCATGCGCCAAGAGACCCGCGCGGAGCCAGCACGGTCTCCGAAGCGAACCAGTTCATGATCCAGCGATACACCCACGGAATCGGGATGATCAGGCTGCACAGCAGCGCGGCGACGATGCCGCGCCAGAGGATGCCGAGGCCGCTGCCCTTGAAGATGATCTCGCGCCGCGTGCCTTCGATGCTACGGCAGAACCAGCGCATCTGTGCCGCGGCGACCCAGGCCCAGCCGATGATGGTGATGATGGAAATCGCGAACAGCAGATTCCAGCCGATATAGGCCCAGATGGAGCCCGTGAAGCTCAAGCCCAGCGGCTGCCCGTTGGAGGCGAGGTTCGCGATCAACCATTTGATCAGGAGCCAGTAGAGAACGATCTGCACGATGAACAGCAGATTGCTCAGGATCTGGCTGCCGATGAAGCCGATGACGATCGCCAGAACGATGAAGCCGAAGAACCAGGGCACCAGCGTCATCGCAGTGCCGGTAAAGCTGAGATTCGGCCGGCCGGGGACTTTGAAGCAGGGCACGATCCATTTCGTGTACCAGACGAACAGCCACGGCACCGGAATGACGAAGCACGAGCCGATCACGAGCACCAGCGTCCGCCAGGTGAACTCGAGAATCCCGAAATCGACCGCCAGCGATCCCGCGCTGCCGGCCGCAGCGTAGCCGCCGGCGCCGCCGTAGCCGCTTCCGCCCATCATCGGCGGGCCCCCCGCCGGCATCATCGGCGGCGCGCTGCCACCCCCGACCAGGCCGGGGATTTCGGCGGCCTTCTGCCAGCCGGCCATGCCCTCGGTCCACACCAGGGTGTCCGGGCGCACGACGCCTTGGGCGACGAGGTCGCGAAATTGCCCCTCCGGAAAGGGCCCTTGCTGCTTGCCCTCGGATGCGTAGAACCAACTCGCCATGTACCGTCCCCCTCGAACATACTTATGTACCGGCCCGGATGCTTGGGTTCACCGGATCCATGCCAAAAATGCATTGTGAAGGATGAACGGCTGCCCTGTACAGAGGCGCCCGTTCACATGGCAAAACGTTTTTCCGCTTCAACCTGCAACTTTTTTATGCCATTTGCCCGGAAAGATGCCAGATTGACGCAGCGCCGGGGACATACGGCGCGGCGCATCCCGGGGAATAGGCCAGACCATGAAACTCGTCGTCGCGATCATCAAACCCTTCAAGCTCGACGAGGTCCGCCAGGCCCTGACGGCGATCGGCGTCCACGGCATGACCGTGACCGAGGTGAAGGGCTATGGCCGCCAGAAGGGCCACACCGAGATCTATCGCGGCGCCGAATATGTCGTGAACTTCCTGCCCAAGCTGCGCATCGAGATCGCGGTCGCCTCCGACATCGCCGACAAGGCCGTGGGTGTGATCACCGCCTCCGCGCGCACCGGGCAGATCGGCGACGGCAAGATCTTCGTCACGCCGATCGATCACGCGCTGCGCATCCGCACCGGCGAAACCGACAGCGACGCGCTCTAGATTTTGTTTTGACGCGTTTTCCTGACGCGAGCCGGTATCCAATTCGCTTGAAAACGCTCTGACCAAATAACGTCTTCGTCGATCGCACCGGGCAACGACGCCATAGCGTGCGACGTAATTTCTATGCTGGGGGGAACGAGATGGCGGGATTGTTGCGCCGCGCGGCGTGTATCGCTGCGCCGATCGGGTTTGCGTCGATCACGACATCGTCGGCACACGCCGCAGGCTCCGAGATCAACTCCGCCGACACCGCCTGGATGATCGTCGCCACCGCGCTGGTGCTGATGATGACCATCCCGGGGCTCGCGCTGTTCTACTCCGGCATGGTGCGCAAGAAGAACGTGCTCGCGACCATGGCGCAGAGCCTTGCCGCGGTGACGCTGATCTCCATTCTCTGGGTCGCGTTCGGCTATTCGCTCTGCTTTGTCGGCGACGGCCCGTGGATCGGCACGCTCGACCGCTGGTTTCTCGCCGGCATGACCATGGATAGCGTCAATCCGGCGGCGAAGACCATCCCGGAAGCGCTGTTCATGCTGTACCAGATGACGTTCGCGATCATCACGGTGGCACTGGTCGCGGGGTCGGTCGCCGACCGGATGCGGTTCTCCGCCTATCTCCTGTTCTCCGTCGCCTGGTTCATCTTCGTCTACATTCCGCTGGCGCATTGGGTGTGGGGCGGCGGCTTCCTCAACAGCATGGGCGTGCTCGACTTCGCCGGCGGCCTCGTGGTGCATCTGTCGGCCGGCACCAGCGGCCTCATTGCCGCGAAGGTGATGGGGCGCCGCCACGGCTACGGCACCGAAAATCTCTCGCCGTTCGATCTGTCGCTCGCGGTGATGGGCACCGGCCTGTTGTGGGTCGGCTGGTTCGGCTTCAACGGCGGCTCGGCGGGCGCTGCCAATTCACGCGCGGTGATGGCGATCATCGCGACCCATCTCGCCGCCTGCGCCGGCGCGCTGACCTGGGCCGCGATCGAATGGTCGACCCGGCGCAAGCCCTCGGTGCTCGGCATGATCTCCGGCGCGGTGGCCGGTCTCGGCACCATCACGCCGGCCTCCGGATTCGTGGCGCCCTGGCACGGCATCGTCATCGGCATCATCGCCGGTGCCGTTTGTTACTGGGCCTGCACCTGGCTGAAGCACCGCTTCAACTATGACGATTCGCTCGACGTGTTCGGCGTCCACGGCATCGGCGGCCTGACCGGGACCCTGCTCGCCGGCGTGTTCGCAACCAGCGCCATCGGCGGCACCGCCGGCCTGTTCGAGAGCCATCCGCAGCAGCTGCTGATCCAGTTCTATGGCGTCGCCGTCACCTTTGCCTGGTCGGCGGGCGTGAGCTTCATCCTGCTCAAGCTGGTCGGCCTGTTCGTGCCTTTGCGCGTATCCCGTGAGCACGAGCTCGAGGGGCTCGATATTTCGCAGCACGGCGAAGCCCTGCAATAAAGCGCGACGCTACTTAATTACCTCTCGGCTGCCCGGCGCATGAGCAACATTGTGTCGGCAGCCTGTCGTGCTCGCATTTTAATCAGGTGTGACCACGTTTTGGGCGCGACGGAATAGCGCACCGGACCGCCACACCCCCCGAACGCGAAAACCCCCGTCTTCATAGTCCGTTAGGCAACGCGCCTGATCTGGCACGGCATTTGATTCTAGGGGTCTTGGCTGTGCCCGCGTAGTGAACTTTCTCCCTCGTGGCGAACCAGTCGAGAACGCCCGGCCATGTCCGGACCGGGCCCAAGCGGGGATAGGACCCATGAAAATTGTTATGGCGATTATCAAGCCATTCAAGCTGGAAGAAGTCCGTGACGCCCTGACCGCCATCGGCGTTCACGGTCTCACGGTGACGGAAGTCAAGGGATATGGCCGCCAGAAGGGTCATACGGAAATCTATCGCGGCGCCGAATATGCCGTGAGCTTCCTGCCCAAGATCAAGATCGAGGTCGCTGTCGCCTCCGACCAGGTCGACAAGACCATCGACGCCATCACGTCCGCCGCGAAAACCGGGCAGATCGGCGACGGCAAGATCTTCGTCATCAACCTCGACCACGCGGTGCGCATCCGCACCGGCGAGGCCGATGCCGCGGCCCTTTGATTTCGCGCTCAACCTTATCCAATCAGGAGTGAATATTATGACGTTCAAGCGTCCCTATGGCGCGGGATTGGCGGCTCTCGCAGTCGGCCTGTTCGCTGCGACCGCAGCCTACGCCGAGCCAACGGTCAACAAGGGAGACAACGCCTGGATGCTGACATCGACAGTGCTGGTGCTGTTGATGACGATCCCGGGCCTTGCGCTGTTCTACGGCGGTCTCGTCCGTTCCAAGAACATGCTCTCCGTCCTGATGCAGGTGTTCTATACCGTCTGCGTCGTCACCGTGATCTGGGCCGTGTACGGCTACAGCCTCACCTTCACCGGCGGCTCCGACTTCATCGGCGGCTTCTCCAAGGCCTTCATGATGGGCGTCACCACCGATACGAAGGCTGCGACCTTCTCGGTCGACGCCAACATCTCGGAGCTCATCTATGTCTGCTTCCAGATGACCTTCGCGGCGATCACGCCCGCCCTCATCGTCGGCGCCTTTGCCGAGCGCATGAAGTTCGCGGCGATCGCGCTGTTCGTCCCGCTCTGGGTCACGCTGATCTATTTCCCGATCGCGCACATGGTCTGGTACTGGCAGGGTCCGGACCTGATCCAGGACGCAGCCAAGGCGCTCGCTGCTGCCACTGACGCGGCGGCGAAGACCGCAGCGGAGGCGAAGCTCGCCGAGATCAAGGCCGACGCCGGCTGGATCTTCAAGAAGGACGCGATCGACTTCGCGGGCGGCACCGTGGTGCACATCAACGCCGGCATCGCAGGCCTCGTCGGCGCTCTCCTGATCGGCAAGCGCGTCGGCTACGGCAAGGAGCTGATGGCTCCGCACTCGCTGACCATGTCGATGATCGGCGCCTCGCTGCTCTGGGTCGGCTGGTTCGGCTTCAACGCCGGCTCCAACCTGGAAGCCAACGGCGGTGCTGCGCTCGCCATGACCAACTCCTTCGTCGCCACCGCAGCCGCCGCGCTGTCGTGGATGTTCGCGGAGTGGATCATCAAGGGTCACCCGTCGGTGCTCGGCGTCATCTCCGGCGCTGTCGCGGGTCTCGTGGCCGTCACGCCTGCTGCCGGCTTCTCCGGCGTGATGGGCGCGATCGTCCTCGGCCTGGTCGTCGGCGTGGTCTGCCTGTTCTTCTGCACCGTCGTGAAGAACGCGCTCGGCTACGATGACAGCCTCGACGTGTTCGGCGTGCACTGCATCGGCGGCATCGTCGGCGCTCTCGGCACCGGCATCCTCGTCAACCCGGCTCTGGGTGGCGCGGGCGTCATGGACTACACCGCGATCCCGCCGAAGGTCGGCGACTACGACTTCGCGGCGCAGATGATCGCCCAGCTCTGGGGCGTCTGCACCACGCTGGTGTGGTCGGGCATCGGTTCGGCGATCCTCTACAAGGTCGTCGACGTGATCGTTGGTCTGCGCACCAATGTCGAGAGCGAGCGTGAAGGCCTCGACATCACCGAGCACACCGAGCGCGCCTACAACATGTAAGTCTCCTCCCGGGCGCGGTCTCCCCGGAGATCGCGCCCAGACCTACGGTTCGGGCACATACCCGGCAATGCCCTGACCGTTGAGGGGCTCCAGCGCAAGCTGGAGCCCCTTTCTTTTTGAATTCTCAAGACCGGATACTGAGCGGCGCTTGCACTCGACGCCCCGCCAACCGGCCTCTCTTGGTCATCTCGCCGGAATTGGAAGAGCCTGAATCTGCGCCACCATACTGGTCACTAGTATGGCCCCCCATAGTAACAGACACATTCCTGGTGCAATGCGAAAGGCTCGAAGGATGAACGATCTCCACTCCAAGCTGTTCGAAAGATCCTCGACCACCTCTCGCAGGAGATAAGCCCCGGCCATAATCATGCCGATGCTACTGGCAAGAGCTGCCAAATATCCTACGAGCCAAATTAGTTCATAACGCATATGGCATCTCTTAAAGACCGGTGGCGGGTATGACGTTAAAACGACGTGGTTGGTGAGCTGTGCCCTACATCCCGATATGCGACGACGCTGATCTTCCCCCCGCAGAGAGTCAGGCGGAGGCAGAGCATCGTTTCCAATACTTCAAATATATCGATCCATTGCCTGATATCGAGCCGGCCTTGCTTTGGTCTGAGGACTTTAAGAGATATGTCCGGATCACCGGCATGCTGCATCCCTTTTATCCGGAGGACAAAGGTCGCTTTAAGTCAGCCTCATACGAAGCGCGCCCGGGTGGCAGCGTCATTAGGTGGACTACCGATGGCCGGAAGGTGATCGAGGAGCTTAAGCCAGGGGAAAATAGGAAGATATTGCTTCCAAAGAATTCCATCACGTTCATGCAGATCGAATCGGAGATCCGGCTCCCCGAGTACATCGCTCTGAGGTTCAATTTAAGAATAACCCACGTCCATAGAGGTCTCCTTCTTGGAACGGGGCCCCTGATAGACCCGCAATTCGAGGGCAATCTCCTGATCCCGGTACATAACTTAACTGATCAGGACTACGAAATATCTCAAAACGAAGGTCTGATCTGGATCGAATTTACGAAGACCTCTCATTTCCTGCCCTCTGAGCCCGAGCTCGGCGAGATCAAAGCCGGAATCGCCATCGAGGACTATAAGAAGCGACGCGGTACAGAGTATTACCTGGAGAAAGCGAACCAGAATAATCCGATTCGAAGTTCGATTGAAGGCATTCTGACGCAAGCCCAAGCCAGCCAAATGGCCGCGGAGGCCGCAGCGAATAGAGCGCTGAATTATAGCCGACTATTTGCCACGGTCGGCTTTCTCGGTATCGCGGCTATGGTTCTCTCCACAGTCGTCGCTCTCCATCAATACTTTGGACAGATAGGGGCTTTGGTTCAAACTGTTCAGGACAAGGCGAGTACGGCACTGGCTAAGATTGATCAGCTTTCATCAACTTCGGACGAAAGCCGCAAGACGATTGAAGATCAACGGCGCGAGCTACGCGAGCTCAGGGATTCGCTAAAGGAGCTAAAAGCTCTAGTTGATGATCGACAGGGCTCTGGAACTCCACCACGACAGTAATAAGGATTTGGCGTGCAAAATAGATACGTCGGAGACGTCGGTGATTTTGCCAAGTACGCTCTCTTAAGATTGCTGACGGGGAGGAATGGCTTATCTCTTGGTGTACTTTGGTATCTATTTGCTGACGAGTCGCATAACTCCGACGGGCGCCACATCAGCTATCTGCAGGATCCAAATTTCGCGCGGCTCGACCCGTCGCTACATAAGACCTTGGCTGAGTTGGTTGCTGCAGGCCGGCGATCCGTCCGATCGATTGCGCAAGCGGGTATTCTTCCTGAGCACACAGTGTATTTCGACGCTCCAATTGATCGATTAGGCGGACCAGCTAAGTCGGCTCCGCAACGAGCACGTCAGAGGGCATCTTGGCTCAAGAAAGCGCATTTGGCGATGCAGGCCTGCGATCTTGTCTTTTTCGATCCTGACAACGGACTAGAGACGGCGTCCGTAGCACGTTATTCCCCCAAGGGTGGCAAGTACGTCTTCTGGGATGAATTGTCGCTGTTCTGGGATCGCGGTCAATCCCTAGTGATCTATCATCACCTAAATCGCACGGCTTCCGTCGCCAAGCAGACGGAAGCCCTACAGGAAAAATTTGCTTCCAGGTTCGGCGCGGACGCTTTCGTTCGGCACTTTTTGTTTCGACGGGGCTCTTGTCGTCACTTCTGGCTTGTTTCCCAAGAACGACACGCGATGCACAGCTTGTCGGTCATTGATCAGATCGGTAAGTCAGCGTGGAGCGAATATCTCACTATAGGATAGGCTTCACCGCGCTATTGCCTCACGCCGCATCAGGTTGGCTGGACCTGTGCCCACGAGATCGATCTGACGACCGATGCCGTCCTCCGCTTTCTTTAGAAAGGAAAGTGCGCTAGCGCTAAACTGATGCTCGCGAACTCCTGGATCGACGTAGTCGAAATGATTGAGCACAATCCGTGTGGGCTTGTTGATAGCCATCGCTCGCTTCACAATCGAAGCGTCGAAGTGGGCTACTCGTCTTACTTTCTTGGTAGCCGTCGTCAGCTCACGATAACCTTCGGGCAGCCCGGCGCTCTTGGCGACGGCTTCCCAGGTTATTTCGTTGGGCAATGGGCCTGAGTTTCCAGCCACCCGAATAGGGTAGGAGCGAAGAACGAGCGTGACATCTTTTACGTCAAGCGGGCTCAGGCCAGCCTCGCCGACGAATGTGCCCGCAGTCGTATCTCGACTAGTTGCGTGTGGGTAGGAACCACCATGGAGCAGAGAAAGCCCAAATCCTTGGGAGCCTTCGATAACAATCCACTGGCCTTGGTCTAACGCTGATCGCATAAACGTCGTCGAATCGCGGACGAACGGACTCAATGCCTCGATTGAACCAGCCAACTTTGTATCTTTGTGCCGCATCATGCGGCGCGCCAAAGCTGCGCCCGTCCCCGATCCAGTAGACCCAATTTCACGGATGATACCCGAGGCACGTTCGGCAGAACGATCGTCCTCGGAGATGATGCTTGCGAGGGGGTCTACAATGACCTTCTCAGGGCCGAGCCCGAGCGCGTCGACCTCGCGAAGAAAGATCTCAGGGTCGATGATTGCGCCGGCAGGAAGTACCGCGACAGCGCTTGGTGCCAGCACGGCCGCAGGCAGCTGCCTCAAGGCCCAGTTTCGGCCATCAACTACCGCAGTGTGACCGGAGTTCGTGCCTCCAACTCGGACGACTGCTGCAGCCTTTTCCTCCCGAGCGATTGCGAGCGCAACCTTACCCTTGCCCTCAGATCCAAACTGGCCGCCTACGACGACGGAGATGGGCATGGAAGCTCCTGATCGCAATGCTCACTCACAACGCGTACCACCTCACGCTCCAGCGCTTCTAGGGTCCCGACGTTGTCGATACGCGCCGCCGCAAGCCCGGAAAGCCGATCGATTTCAGCCTCGACTGGTTGTCGTTCGGCCTCTCCGAACGGTAGCTCGCCGCGCGCGCTGATCTCATAACGGCTCTCACGAATCGAGGCCGGAGTGTCGAGATGCAGGTGAACGAAACGAGAGCCAAATCGTTCGGCAAAGAATGCGTGATCCTCAGGGAACCGGAGGCCATCTACGACGATGAGGGACTGATCCGACACACGATCAAGAACCCGCTCGCACAGCCAACCTTGACCCTTACCCCTGTGGACCTCTTCGCCGATTCGCTGGCGGTTCACACGGTTCGGAGCCTCTCCCAGCGCTCGAATCTCGTCGTCGATCACCAAGCTAAACCGGGTATAGGCAAAGCCGCGGCGCTCCAGCATTCGGGCAGCCGTCGTCTTCCCGGCACAAATCCGACCACTGATGCCGACCACCAGACCGGACGATCCGCTGGATTTCAGATCCGGAATGATCAACGCTCCTTCTGTGGGCCCCCGCAACGCCTCAAACTGGCCCGAAAGAAAGAATGATCCTACTACGGCTGAGGTAATGGCGTCGAGTTCATCGTGGGTTACGGTTTCCGTTTCGAACGGGCCGGCGATGCCAAATTCTGCAAGACCTTGCTTCAAGTACTTCTCGCCTGCCCCCTTTCGAGGGATGCCCATGATGTCCTGGGCCGCTCCCGGGTAGCTCTCGATCACCGGAATCCCGTGTTTGCGGATAATTTCCGCCAGCCTCATGCCTCGCTCGGTTAGCCTCTGCATGCTCGGCAAGAGCGCGGGATAGACGTTGATACCTCGGCGCTTCAATTCGCGCTCACATCGCCTCATGATCCCGAACTCAGCGCGCCCGGGGTCGTCGTCGCCGACGCTGATGCGTCCCTCGGGCAAGGATAGCGGCGAATCGATCGAGACCAGAGCCGGCCGTTCCGCCAAAATCCGGCTGACCATCTCGGCATCTGAATTGATGGTAGACGTGACAGCGACATTTCCGTCCAAGACACAAAAGCCCGAAGGACGCTTCTCCGCCCCGGTCAGATCAATTCCGACGATCTTAGCCTTCTCAGCAGCCGTGACCTTGAAGAGAGATTCAAAGGTCCGCGCCTTCCTTTGCACGCTTGGCTTACCTGCGAATCCGCGCGGCAAGTCACTCTCTAGAGCGGGCCTTGCCCAGTCTTCAAATCTCGGACCTTGAAGCCACAAGTCCTGTTGCACACTGAGGCGATCAACGACCCGATCGAGGATCATGCACATCGCAAGGACGTCGCGTCGGTTGTAGTCAACCAATCGATGAAGGGACTCATGGTCACCGCGCACAAATTCGTGCCAGAGCAAGACGGCAGCAGCGCCATCGAGGCCTTCTACGCCTTCACGGGTGGCAAGACCGAGCTCAGCCTCAATCGACTTTTGCCCGCCCGACAGTCCGGCCCTCTTTGACAAGTACCGGAGATCGATATGAATCTGCGGAAGGGGGATCTCGCCAAAGGTCTTCTTAAGAAATTTTAGATCGAAGAGCGTTCCATTGAACGTGACTAGCGTACCCGCCTCCGAGAGGTCGGCTAAGAGGTCAGATGGATCCTGGCCTGCGACATAGACGCGATAGACGCCGTCGCGAGCCCAGCCGACCAAGGTTATCTCATCGTAGAACCAACTCAGACCGGTCGTCTCAACGTCCAGGAACAGAACCCGGCTAGCGTTCTCCAGACCTAAGGCCTCCCGGGCAGCCAACGCCGCAGACGCCTTCGCAGCCTTAGCCGGCCGACCTTTCCGACCTTGGCGCTCGAATATTTCTGCGGGCGACACATCAGGAAAAAGCACAGCTTGCTCCGCCGATGGACGCGAGTTTGATCGCTCCTCGTATGCGCGATTGGGCACGTCCGGAAACATCGTGAAGTGTTTGCACAGCCTCTCAGAAGGGTCAATATTTTGAGAGTCGTATCGACTCTGGAGACACAGAAAAATGCGCCCCCAGGTGGCCGTCTATCTGCACCGCGATACCAAGAAGTGGCTGGCAGCGTACGCCAAGCGCCTCGACATGACCCAATCGGAGGTTGCAAGAATGCTAATCGAACGCGAGCAGCAAATAGGTTGGCTGAAATGGGCGCTGTCCGCGCCAGACCCCGCTCAGGGGAATCATCCGCAATTGAAGCGACCTCGGAACCGATTGCCGCCGCGTTTGCGTAAGCCGCCCCCGGGATAGTGCGCTACCCCAGCGTCCAAACTTTGGGCAGCTTGGCGAGGACGGATGCCCTTGTGGGCTGCTCTACGAAAGAAAGGGATTGCCATTCCGCACCACCGGCGCAGAAATATCGACCACAAGAAACGATAATCGGGAGGTCGTCATGCGTTTGGAAGGCGGATGCTATTGCGGCGAAGTGCATTACAAAGCCGAAGGTGACCCGATGATGCAGGCCCAGTGTCATTGCCGCGAGTGCCAGTACATTACGGGCGGCGCGCCCAACACCTTCATCGCGATGCCGGCGGCCGGCTTCAGCTACACCAAGGGTCAGCCCAAGCAGTTCGCGCGCAAGGACCTCGAACGCGCCGTCACGCGCGAATTCTGCGCCGAGTGCGGCACCCATCTGGTGACCAGGGCCCCGGGTCTGCCGGCGGCGATCCTGAAAGTCGGCACGCTGGATGAGCCAAAACAGTTCCATCCGCAGATGGCGATCTACACCTGCGACATCCAGGAATTTCACACGATCCCGGCGGGCATGAAGACGTTCGCGAAGCTGCCGGGGCGCTGAGGCCGATCGCCGCCAGCAGGACCATGCGCTCCCTCTCCCGCTTGCGGGGGAGGGCCGGGGTGGGGATGCCTCCGCAGTGGGTCCCCAAAAAGAGCCCTCACCCGGCGCGCGGAACGATGCTTCGCATCGCCCGGGGCGCGCCGACCTCTCCCGCAAGCGGGAGAGGTGGCCCCGGCATCGCCACCCCCGCTCGGGACGGGCCGGACCCTCCGATCTGGGTCACGGAATTGACTCTTGATGGCGCGGAAAGCCGATGGTTAATCGCGTCTTAACCTCGCCCTATCTATGGTGAAGTGAACCGCTTCCCGCCGGTGCCTTGGGGCAACCGGCAGTTCCAAGAGTGCTGGCGCCCAGAATGGCTATGACCGCTTCATCCCGCGCGCCGCAGGCCGGTGGAAGCTCCGATACCGAACGCTCGCCCTTCGTCCGGCTGAACGAGCTGCTGGCGCCGCATCAGCCCGGCAAGCCCTTGATTTCGCTCGCAGTCGGCGAACCGCAGCATCCCGTGCCTGATTTCGTCGGCCCGGTGCTGGCCAAGCACATCGCCGATTTCGGCCGCTACCCGATGAACCAGGGGACCGACCCGTTCCGTCAGGCAGCAAGCACCTGGCTGTCGTCGCGATTCAAGCTGCCGCGGCCGCTCGACCCCAAAAGCGAGATCCTCGTCCTCAATGGTAGTCGCGAGGGGCTGTTCCTCGCCGCGATCGCAGCAAAGCGTTACGTCGGCCCGCGTCCCGGCAAGCCCGCTATCCTGATGCCGAACCCGTTCTATCCGGTCTATGGCGCCGGCGCCTTAGCTGCGGCCTGCGAGCCGGTCCATCTGCCGACCACTGTCGAAAACGGCTTCCTGCCCGATCTCGACGCCATCGACGAAGCGACGCTGGCGCGCACTGTGGCGTTCTATCTGGCCTCGCCCGCCAATCCGCAGGGCTCGGTCGCCTCGCGCGATTATTTCACGCGCCTGAAGGGCCTCGCCGATCGCTACGGCTTCATGATCCTCAGCGACGAGTGTTATTCGGAGATCTACACGCGCGAAGCACCGGGCAGCGCGCTCGAATGCGCGGGTGCGGATTTCACCCGCGTGGCCGCGTTCCAGTCGCTGTCGAAGCGCTCGAACCTGCCGGGCCTGCGCGTCGGCTTCGCCGCCGGCGACAAGACGTTCATCGGGATGTTCCTGGAGCTGCGCAACATCGCAGCGCCGCAGGTGCCGGTGCCGCTCCAGCACGTCGCGACCTTTGCCTATGGCGACGAAGCGCACGTCGAGGAGAACCGCAGGCTCTACCGGATCAAGTTCGATCTCGCCGACCAGATCATCGGCAATCGCTACGGCTATCGCCGGCCCGACGCCGGCTTCTGCGTCTGGCTCAACACGTCCGCGATCGGCGACGATGTGTCGGTGTGTTTGAAACTCTTCACGGAAGCCGGCGTGCGCGTGGTGCCCGGCAGCTTTTTGGCGCGGCAGCAACCTGACGGATTCAATCCCGGCGCGGGCTACATTCGCCTCGCGCTGGTGCAGGATGGCGAGACCACGGCGCAGGCGCTGCACCGCCTGGTCGAGACTCTGGGTTAGGCGGGGCCCATGAGCATGTCGGCAATCGAACGTGTCATTCCACTGGTCGGCCATCTGCCGCCCTCGATCCGCGAGGGCCTGGCGCGGCGCATGCGCGAGCTCACCGGCCTCGGCCTGATCACGCTGGCCGGCGTCGCCTCAGCCGCACTGATGACCTGGTCGGTGCAGGACCCCAGCCTCAGCCACGCCACCTCGCGGCCGATCCGCAACATCCTCGGCTATGCCGGTGCGATCGGCGCGGATCTCGCGATGCAGATTCTCGGGCTCGGCGCGATCATGCTGGTCCTGACCGTCGCGGTCTGGGGCTGGCGCATGATGACGCATCGCCCGTTCGACCGCGAAGCGCTGCGGCTGGGCTCCTGGATCCTCTGCACGGTTATTGCGGCGGGCTTCGTCAGCTGCTGGCCGCATGGCGGCGCATGGCCTCTGCCGACCGGCCTCGGCGGCGTGGTCGGCGACGCCCTGGTGCGCGCGCCCGCGGTGATTTTCGGACCGGCCGGGACCATCTATCGCATCGTGCTGGGCACGATCCTGTTCGCCGCGCTGGCCGCGACCTTCCTGATCGCCTGCGGTCTTGGTGCCCGTGAGCATGACGACGAGCTCGCGGAGATCGAGGATGACGACAAGCCGCTCGACGAAGACGAAGGGAGCGATCGCGGTTCGGTGTCGCTGGGCTGGCTGTTCCATGCGCTGATGAGCACCAAGGCGCGTCTGATCTGGCTCTTCAGTGCCGCCTATCGCTCGCTGGTCTCGAGCGGACCGAAGACCAAGGCCGTGGCATTCAGCCGCCAGGAGCCGAATCTCGGCGGCGGCCGCGCTGCGCCCTCGATCTCGCCGCAGCCCGAAGACGAGGAGGAAGAGGACCAGCACGAAGAAGAGGAAGACGAGGAGGAAGAGGAAGAGGAGCCCGCTGCGCGCGCCCCGCGCAAGAAGGCTGCCCCGAAGACCCCTGCCAAGAAATCCTCCGACAAGTTCGACCTTCCGTCGGTCTCCATGCTGGCCGCGCCGAAGGCCGGCGATCGCCAGCCGCTCAGCAAGGCCGAGCTCGAGACCAATTCGCGCTCGCTCGAAGGCGTGCTGCAGGATTTCGGTGTGCGCGGCGAGATCGTGAAGGCCAACCCGGGTCCCGTCGTCACGCTGTACGAGCTGGAGCCGGCGCCCGGCATCAAGTCGTCGCGCGTGATCGGACTTGCCGACGATATCGCCCGCTCGATGAGCGCGCTGTCCGCACGCGTCGCCGTCGTGCCCGGCCGCAACGCCATCGGCATCGAGCTGCCGAACGCGCATCGCGAAAAGGTCTATCTGCGCGAATTGCTGATTGCGAAAGAGGCGACCGACACGGTGGCAAAACTGCCGCTTTGCCTCGGCAAGACCATCGGCGGCGACCCTGTTATCATCGACCTCGCGCGCACGCCGCACATGCTGATCGCCGGCACCACCGGCTCCGGCAAATCGGTCGCCATCAACACCATGATTCTCAGCCTGGTCTACCGGCTGCGTCCGGACCAGTGCCGCCTGATCATGGTCGATCCGAAGATGCTCGAACTCTCCGTCTATGACGGCATCCCCCATCTGCTCACGCCCGTCGTGACCGACCCGAAGAAGGCGGTGGTCGCGCTGAAATGGGCCGTGCGTGAGATGGAAGAGCGCTACAAGAACATGGCCAAGCTCGGTGTGCGCAACATCGACGGCTACAACACGCGCCTGCTCGAATTGAAGGCCAAGGGCGAAGAGCCGACGCGCACGGTGCATACCGGCTTCGACAAGGAGACCGGCAAGGCGATCTACGAGGAAGAGAAACTCTCGCTGGACCCGCTGCCCTACATCGTCATCATCGTCGACGAAATGGCCGACCTGATGATGGTCGCCGGCAAGGACATCGAAGGCGCTGTGCAGCGTCTGGCGCAGATGGCGCGCGCCGCCGGCCTGCACGTGATCCTCGCGACGCAGCGTCCGTCGGTCGACGTCATCACCGGCACCATCAAGGCGAACTTCCCGACCCGCATCGCCTTCCAGGTGACGTCCAAGATCGACAGCCGTACCATTTTGGGCGAGATGGGCGCCGAGCAGCTGCTCGGCCAGGGCGACATGCTCTACATGGCCGGCGGCGGCCGCATCAGCCGCGTGCACGGACCTTTTGCATCCGACGAGGAAGTCGAGAAGGTGGTGCGTCACCTCAAGACGCAGGGACAACCGGAATATCTCGAAGCGGTTACCGCCGAGGAGCCGACCGAGGACGAGGACGGCGCGGTGTTCGACGCGACCGGCATGGGCGGGGATGGCGGCGGCGATCTGTTCCAGCAAGCCGTTGCGATCGTCAAACGCGACCGCAAGGCATCGACCAGCTACATCCAGCGCCGCCTGCAGATCGGCTACAACCGCGCCGCATCGCTGATGGAGCGCATGGAACTGGAAGGCATCGTCGGGCCCGCCAACCATGCCGGCAAGCGCGAGATTCTGGTCGAGGAAGAAGACAGCCATATGTGAGGCAGCCGCCTCAACACATCATTTCACGCGAAATCGTTATCTGCTTTTGCCCGAAATCACGCTAAAAGACGCCCAGCCATACAGGACGACGCGTTGATCAGACATCCGGACATTCGATTCGCTGCCACCATCGCCGCGCGAAGCGCGCGCGTGGCCGGCGTGCTTCTCGTCACTGCCGCGATGGTGACCGCGACGTCGCTCGCGCAGACCGTGCCGGTGCCGAAGCCCGCGCCGAAGGGCCGTGATGGCGCTCAATCCGGAGGCGGTGGACCCGCTGTCACCGGCGCGACGCAGGCGCCGCCGAATCCGGTGATCCCGGATCCGCGCCGCAACGTGCCGAGCAGCATCTTCCAGACCTTCGATGCCAACCAGAAGGCGCAGGCGGCCAAGGTCAGCGCCTATCTGTCCTCGCTGTCGACGCTGGTCGGAAATTTCGTCCAGGTTGGCCCCGACGGCAGCAAGACCCAAGGCGATTTCTACATCCAGAAGCCGGGCAAGGTGCGCTTCGAATATGACGCGCCGAGCCCGATCGACATCGTCGCCGACGGATCGTCACTCGTGGTGCGCGACCGCAAGCTCGCGACCCAGGACGTCTATCCGCTGTCGCAGACGCCGCTGCGCTTCCTGCTGTCCGACCGCATCGACCTGATGAAGGACACCAACGTCGTCAACGTCTCGGCCGACGACGTCTTCGTCAGCGTCACCATCGAGGAGAAGCAGGCGCTGGTCGGCACCAGCCGGCTCCTGTTGATGTTCGGCGCCAAGGACGGCCAGCTGAAGCAGTGGACCGTCACCGACCCGCAGGGCTACGACACCACGATCGCGGTCTACAATCTGGATTCGAGCAAGAAGCTCGATCCCGGCATGTTCAAGATCGACTTTACCAATTACGGCCCCGCGCCGGGTTAAGCGCTCCGCTGCCGTAGGGTGGGCAAAGGCGCACTTGCGCCGTGCCCACCATCTTTCCTCACCTCGGTCGGCATGGTGGGCACGCTTCGCTTTGCCCACCCTACGAAACCGCGCCTGTGGACAGGCATTTCCGCACGCTCAAACCATGCTAAGACGCATCCCTCATGCGTCTTTCCCTGACAACCTGGAACATCAATTCGGTGCGGCTGCGCATCGATCTGGTCGCGAAATTCCTCAAGAGCGCGCGGCCGGATGTGCTGTGCCTGCAGGAAACCAAGTGCATCGACGATGCCTTTCCGCTGAAGCGCTTCAAGCGGCTCGGCTACGAGCATGTCGCGCTGAACGGGCAGAAGGGCTATCACGGCGTCGCCATCGTCTCGAAGATTCCGTTCGAATCGAAGGACATCCGAACCTTCTGCGACAAGGTGGATTCGCGGCACATCTCGGTGTCGTTCGGCGAGAAGGCCAATATCGCAAAGCCGCTGGTGCTGCATAATTTCTACGTGCCCGCCGGCGGCGACATTCCCGATCCCGCGCTGAACGAGAAGTTCGACCACAAGCTGCGCTTCCTCGACGAGATGAAGGCGTGCGAGCCGCTGCATCCGCGCGGGCAGGACCGCCACATCCTCGTCGGCGACCTCAATGTCGCCCCGCACGAGAACGACGTGTGGTCGCACAAGCAGCTTCTGAAAGTGGTCTCGCATACGCCTGTCGAAACCGAGAAGCTGCAGGCCGCGCTCGAAGCCGGCGAATGGGTCGACGTCGCACGTGACCGCATTCCGATGTCGGAGAAGGTTTACACCTGGTGGAGTTACCGCTCTCCCGACTGGACCGTCGGCGATCGCGGCCGCAGGCTCGACCACATCTGGGTCTCGCGCGCGCTGAAGGATGCGGTCAGTGATTTCGAGATTCTGCGCGATGCGCGGAGCTGGGAACGGCCGTCGGACCACGTGCCTGTCACGGTGACGCTGGAGGTGTGATTTTGTAGCCCGGATGGAGCGCAGCGCAATCCGGGGTTCGCGCCTGCTGAAAAACTGTCCCGGATTGCGCTACGCTTCATCCGGGCTACGACCTCTCAACTCGTCAGCTTCGCACCCGCCATCAAAATATCGCTCGCAATCTGGCTGGAGCGCACTGCGAATTCATCGCGGAGGCGAACCGCGGCGGCCGGGTCGCTTTCGAGCACGCGCTGGAACAGGCTGCGGGCGACGCGGATGACCGAGGAATGCTCCAGCGCGATCGCGCTCGACGGCCGCTTCATCGGCACCACCAAAGCGAGTTCACCGATCAGCGCGCCTGGACCGGCGATCATTTCGGCGCCGGCGCCGTCGTCGACCCGGAAGGCGCCGCGTTGGACCACGAAGCCGGCATCGGCGTCGTCGCCGAGATTGAACAGGGTGTCGCCGCGGACGAAGTCACGCTGCTCGGAGCCGATCGCCAGCATGCGCAACGAGGCGTCTCCCAACAGGCGCAGTGTCGGGACTCGCTCGAGAAGCGCTACGTCGTCGTCGATTGACATTCAGATCCGAGGCTCAAGGGCATGCGATCTAAAACGATTCGCACGCCCTTCAAGCGTATCACGGCACCAGCTTGTAGCCACCGGCTTCCGTGACCAGGATTTCCGGGTTGGCGGCGTCCTTCTCGATCTTCTGGCGGAGGCGGTAGATGTGGGTTTCCAGCGTATGGGTGGTGACGCCGGAATTATAGCCCCAGACCTCCTGGAGCAGGGTCTCGCGCGAGACCGGCATCTGGCCGGCGCGGTAGAGGAAGCGGAGGATGGCGGTTTCCTTCTCCGTCAGCCGCACCTTGCGCGCATTGGCGGCGGTGAGCATCTTGGAGCCGGGCCGGAAGGAGTAGGGGCCGACCGAGAACACCGCGTCCTCGCTGGCCTCGTGCTGGCGGAGCTGGGCGCGGATGCGGGCCAGCAGGACGGCGAAGCGGAAAGGCTTTGCCACATAGTCGTTGGCGCCGGATTCCAGCCCCAAAATCGTGTCGGAATCGGTGTCGTGCCCGGTCAGCATGATGATCGGGGCCTTGAATCCGCCCTTGCGCAACGAGCGGACCACTTCGCGGCCGTCGGTGTCGGGCAGGCCCACATCCATCAGGACGAGATCGGGGGCATTGGCCTTGGCGGCGCTCGCGCCTTTGGCGCCGGTATCGACGGCGGAGGCTTCGAACTCTTCGTGTAGCGATAATTGCTCCACCAACGTGTCGCGCAGATCGGTATCGTCATCCACGATCAGGATCTTGCGGGCATTGGCCATAGGGGGTCATCCTTTTGGGGTCCGACTCGGCGCGCATCCATGCTGCACCCAGCCGTGAGGGAAGTTTAGGGGGTCGCTGTTGTTATTGTTGTTCGTGTTGAAGTAGTGGGCTGTCACCGATTCACAAGCCAGAACCACTCTAACCCAGAATAGCAGGGCGCTTTGATGAATGTCCTGTAATGAATTCGACATCGCATTTTCACATGAAAAACAAAGCAGCTTCAGTTGGTTACACCATGAATCGAAGCGCCAGACCGCTCTCCGCGATCCGCGTTAAGCCTGCTGCGGGGAATCCGCGCAGAGGCTGGCTGACGGCGGGATCGCTGACCATTCCGGTGGCGCTGGGACGGGGCGGCATCCTGGCCAACAAGCGCGAGGGCGACGGCGGCACCCCCAGGGGCAGTTTCCGTCCCAGGCAATTGTGGTGGCGGGGCGACCGGCACAGCCGGCCGCAGAGTTTCCTGCCGGCCCGGATCATCACCGGAGCCGACGCCTGGTGTGAGGATCCCAGCGACCGCCATTACAATCAGGGAATTCGGCGCGGCGAGGGGCAGGGCGGTGACCGGCTCAAGCGCACCGACCATCTCTATGACTTCATCATCGAAATCGACCACAACACGAGACCGCGGATCGCCGGCCGTGGCAGCGCGGTATTTTTGCACCTTGCCCGCGACAATTTCGGTCCGACCGCGGGCTGCGTCTCGATGACGAAATCTGCGATGCTGCAATTGTTGCGGCGGCTGGGACCAAAAACAAAAATCATCATCGGGTGAGGATGCATGCTCGACATGGATCAGATCGCGGCCGCATCGCGCGTCCTCGTTCAACATTGGCGCGACGGCTCCAAGCTTGACGCGCTGGAGACGCGATTGCGGCCGCAGGGCCGCGCAGACGGCTATGCCATCCAGGCTGCGCTCGAAACCCAGTCGTTTGGAAAACTGTTCGGCTGGAAGATCGCGGCCACGAGCGTGTCAGGACAGAAGCACATCAACGTCACGGGACCGCTGGCCGGTCGCATCATGAGCGACACCGTGATCGCGGACGGCGGCACCGCCGCGATGAAGGGCAACGAGATGCGCGTCGGCGAGCCGGAATTCGCCTTCCGCATGGGGCGCGATCTGCCGCCGCGCGCGGCGCCGTACACGGTCGAGGAGGTGCTGGCCGCCGTCGACAGTTTCCATCCCGCGATCGAGATTCCGGATTCGCGCTTTGCCGATTTCGCCAGCGCCGGTGAGGCGCAGCTCATCGCCGACAATGCCTGCGCGCATCTGTTCGTGCTGGGCACGGCGACGACTGCGAACTGGCGGGCGATGGATCTGGTCGAGGAGCGGCCAGTGATCACGCTGCGCGGCCAACGCTATATCGGTCACGGCAAGAACGTGCTTGGCGATCCCCGCGCCGCGCTCGCCTGGCTTGCCAACGAGCTGCGCGGGCTCGGCATCACCTTGCGGGCAGGGGAGGTGGTGACCACAGGCACGTGCCATCCGCCGCTGCCGATCGAGGCCGGCGATCATTTTGCGGTGGATTTCGGGGTATTGGGCAAGGTGTCGGTGGGGTTTGTGTAGGCATTCCCCCTCAGCCGTCATTGCGAGGAGCCCTTGCGACGAAGCAATCCAGCATCCCTCCGCGGAAAGATCCTGGATTGCTTCGCTACGCTCGCAATGACGAATTTGAAAGTTCGTGCAGGGAGGGCGCCGTCGCTAACGGCTCCTACCTGTGCCCGAAGATCGCGCTGCCCACCCGGACATGGGTGGCACCGAGCATGATCGCCGTCGCGAAATCCGCGCTCATGCCCATCGAGAGATTCGTCAAGCCATTGCGCGCGGCGATCTTGGCGGTCAGCGCGAAATGCGCCGCCGGCGGCTCATCGACCGGCGGGATGCACATCAACCCGGAGATCGTCAGCCCATAGCTGTCGCGGCAGTTGGCGAGGAAGGCATCGGCCTCGCCGGGCGCGACGCCTGCCTTCTGCGGCTCCTCGCCGGTGTTGATCTGGACGAAGAGCTGCGGGTGCTTGTTCTGAGATTCGATTTCCTTGGCTAACGCTTGGCAAATGCTCGGACGGTCGACGGAATGGATGGCGTCGAACAGTGCGACCGCCTCTTTCGCCTTGTTGGATTGCAGCGGGCCGATCAGATGCAGCGCGATGCCGGAGTAAGCAGACGTTAACGCGGGCCACTTGCTTTTGGCCTCCTGCACCCGATTCTCGCCGAATACTCGCTGTCCGGCGGCGATGACCGGCGTGATGGCATCCGCGGCGAAAGTCTTGGACACCGCGATCAGCGTCACAGAGGCGCGATCGCGTCGTGCATCCGTGCAGGCGCGGGCGATTTCGGCTTCGACCGCGGCGAGCGCGTTTGGTGAATGGCCGGTTACCGGCGCGGCATTGGCTTCTGTCATGACGTCGTTTGGTTGTGCTCGTAACCGGAGGTAAGTCCAATTTTACCGAGTTCAAGCAAGAGTTTTTGAACCCTTCGCTTTACCTTGGCCCACGGGGTGGGTAGCGAAGATGGCAAGCATCAGTCTCAACCGCAAACGAGCGAAACTCAAGCAGGTTCTCGGAATCCGGGCGCGGCTCGCGTTGCTTGCGGTGATTCTGGTGGCGCCCTTGATGCTCGAGCGCATCCGTTCGCTCGAAGACACCCGCGCCCGGCAGATCGCGCAGGCCACGGTCGAATTCACCACCGTCGCAAGGCACAGCGCCGATGCGCAGCGCGAGGTGATCTCGTCGGTCGAGACCATCCTGAAATCGGAAGCCTTCATCCGCGCCTCCGCCGGCGGCATCAGCAAGAGCTGCGACGTGCTGCGCGCGAGTCTGCCGTCGAACCTGCCCTGGATCCGCACGCTTTTGATCGCCGGTCAGGACGGACGCATTCAATGCGCCACCAACAACATGTATGTTGGCCTTGATCTCAGTGACCGGCCGTACTTCCAGCAGGCACAGGAAACCGGCCGCTTCGTGCTGAGTGATTTCATCCTGTCGCGGCCGGTGCCGACGCCGACCGTGATGGCGGTCTATCCGGTGTCCGCTTTCAGTGGCGTGCCCGATGCCGTCGTGCTCGCCACCGTCAATCTCGACTGGATGTCGAAGGTGATGAGCAATCTGGGTGGCCGCGCCGGCATCACCGCCGTGCTGGTCGACAGCGCGGGCACCGTGCTGGCCGCTCCCGCCGACCAGCACAGCGCCGTCGGCCGGCCCCTCGACAATTTACCGCTGATGTCCGCGATCGCCGATCGCGCGCTGCGGTCCGACCAGGACGAGGGCACGCTGTCTTTCCTCGCCGCCGACGGCTCCCGCCGCGCGGTCAGCTACATCCGTATCGTGGGCACCAATGCCCGCCTGATCGCCAGCATCGATGAAGACAAGGTGTCCGAGGCGGTCAGCCGCGACATTCGCACCGCCTATCTCCAGCTCGCTTTCGTCGTCGTGTTCGTCCTGCTCGGCGCGCTGATAGCCGCCGAAAAACTCGTCATCAAGCCGATCGAGATGCTTGTCGACATGGCCAAACGTCTCGGCGAGGGCGATCTGTCGGCCCGCGCGGCGCGCAATCGCCTGCCGGCCGAGTTCGTGCCGCTGGCGCGCGCGTTCAACGCGATGGCCGCGCAGCTGAGCCAGCGCGAGCGCGAGCTGATCGCGAGCAACGACAGGCTGACGGTGATGGCCTCGATCGACATGCTCTCGGGGCTCGCCAACCGGCGCGGCTTCCAGAGCCGGCTCGACTTCGAATGGATGCGCGCGCAGCAATATGGCAGCGACCTTGCGCTGCTGATGATCGACGTCGATCATTTCAAGCTGTTCAACGACACCTATGGCCATCTCGAAGGCGATTCCTGCCTGACCAGGCTCGGCGAATCCCTATCCGGCATCGCCGCCGACAACATGGGCTTCGCGGCGCGCTACGGCGGCGAGGAATTCTGCCTGTTGCTGCCGAACACCGACGTGACGCGCGCCGTCGAAATCGGCGAGCAGGTGCGCGCGGCCGTGCTGAAGCTCTGCCTGCCGCACATCACGTCAGCCCATATGATCGTCACGGTCTCGATCGGCGTTGCCGCGACGAAGCCCAACGAGAGCTTGCGTCCGGGCGACCTGATCGAAGCCGCCGACGCCGCGCTCTACGCCGCAAAACACCGCGGGCGCAACAACGTGGTCGAGCACGGCGTGCAGGTGATCGAGACCGGCACAGCCGAGATGATGCTGGCAGCGGGCTGAGCTCGGCCGAGTAGCGTTACCCTCGCCTCGCTCCGCTTGCGGTGAGAGGCAGCGCCCCGAGGTCCACGCTAGCCGGCAGCTCCCGCGCGATCGAGCTCGATCTCGGTCACCACGCGATTGCGGCCGCCGCCCTTGGCGAGATAGAGCGCGCGGTCGCAGCGCTCGATCAGGTCGGTGATCGCTTCGCCCATCCGGTACTGCGCCACGCCAATCGACTGATATTGGGCAGAATCTCACCGGTCGAGCGACGAGTGATCCTGCATTCGGCGATCGCGCGCCTGATCCGCTCGGCGATCTCGGCGGAAGTGGCAAGATCGGCGTCCGGCAGCACCGCGATCAGCTCCTCGCCGCCGTAGCGGGCCGACAGATCCTGCTCGCGAACCTTTTCGCGCAGCACCTTCGCCATCAGACGCAGCACCTGGTCGCCGACGCCGTGGCCAAAATTGTCGTTGAAGACCTTGAAGTGATCGATGTCGAGCATCAGCACGCTGAGCGGCTCGCCCCATGCCGCGGTCGCCTGCGCCTTGCGCAGGAATTCGTCGAGCGCACGCCGGTTTGCGAGGCCCGTCAGCGTGTCGGTCCGGGCACGTTCCTCGGACCTCGATAGCGAATCGCGAATGACGTCGAGTTCGCGGGTCTTTTCCGCAAAACCTTCTTCCAGCCGCGTCGCCCTTGTGGCGGCCCGCGCCAGCTCGTTCATGAGCTGGGCGACCAGCGCCTTGGGATCGACACCGGCCTTGCCCTGGTCCGCCACCTGGCTGATGACCTGCATCTGCGAATGGTTGTCAGCGATCGCGGTCGCCAGAAATTCCCTCGCCGTCCCCATGAGAGCCTGCAGCCGCTCGGACGTGTCGGCACTGACCTGGGGTGCGACATAGGTCTCGAACAGGTCCTGATTGGTTCGGGCGTCGAAGGGGCGATTGTGGTCGATCAAGAGATCGATCGCATTGCGCAGATCGTCATGGCTGCCGGCGAAATACTGGAACCAGACAGCAAAATTAGCCGGGGTCGGCGCAATCCGCTGTTCAGCCATGCTGCGCATCGCTCGTCCGGCGATGGAGGCCGCATAGTCGTAATCGGGATCGTCGAAGCTTGAATCCATCGTGGTCATGCGGGTCCTGTCAGGCCGCAAATTGGCATCGAGCCCTTAATCGCCCCCCAACACGGGTCCTCGTAGTTCTGCGGAGGCGCGGGCAAAGTTCCAGATCACGGCAACCCATTGACCCCTTGAGGACTTCTATGGCCTAGTCCGCCGTCTTGAGCCGGCCGAACCCACGAAAAACCCAACGATTCCATGACCTCCGAACGCTATAACGCCCGCGACGCCGAACCGCGCTGGCAACGCCTCTGGGACGAACAGGCGATCTTCGTCTCCAAGAACGACGATTCGCGGCCGAAATATTATGTGCTCGAGATGTTCCCCTACCCGTCCGGGCGCATCCATATCGGCCATGTCCGGAATTATACGCTCGGCGACGTGCTGGCCCGCTTCATGCGCGCCAAGGGGTTCAACGTTCTGCATCCGATGGGCTGGGACGCCTTCGGCCTGCCGGCCGAGAATGCCGCGATCGAGCGCAAGGTCGCGCCGAAAGCCTGGACCTACGACAACATCGCCGCGATGAAGAAGCAGCTCCGCTCGATCGGGCTGTCGCTGGACTGGTCACGCGAATTCGCGACCTGCGACCCCAGCTACTACAAGCATCAGCAGAAGATGTTTCTGGACATGCTCGCCGCCGGCCTCGCCGAGCGCGAGAAGCGCAAGCTCAATTGGGATCCGGTCGACATGACCGTGCTCGCCAACGAGCAGGTGATCGACGGCCGCGGCTGGCGCTCCGGTGCGATCGTCGAGCAGCGCGAGATGAGCCAGTGGGTCTTCAAGATCACGAAGTACTCGCAGGAATTGCTGTCGGCACTGGATGGGCTGGACCGCTGGCCTGACAAGGTGCGGCTGATGCAGCGCAACTGGATCGGCCGCTCGGAAGGCCTGCTGGTCCGCTTCGCGCTCGATCAGGCGACGACACCGGCCGGCGAGAGCGAGCTGAAGATCTTCACGACCCGCCCGGACACGCTGTTCGGCGCGAAGTTCATGGCGATCTCGGCGGATCATCCACTGGCGCAGGCCGCCGCCGCGAAGAACCCGAAACTCGCGGAATTCATCGCGGACATCAAGAAGATCGGCACCGCGCAGTCGATCATCGACACCGCGGAGAAGCAGGGTTTCGACACCGGCATCCGCGCGGTGCACCCGTTCGACCCGAATTGGAAGCTGCCGGTCTATGTCGCGAATTTCGTGCTGATGGAATACGGCACCGGCGCGATCTTCGGCTGTCCGGCCCACGACCAGCGCGACCTCGACTTCGTCAACAAGTACAATCTCGGCAACACGCCCGTGGTCTGCCCGGAAGGGCAGGACCCGAAGACATTCGTGATCACCGACACCGCCTATGACGGTGACGGCCGCATGATCAATTCGCGCTTCCTCGACGGCATGACCATCGAGCAGGCCAAGGACGAAGTTGCAAAACGCCTGGAAAACGAACTGCGCGGCAACGCGCCGGTCGGCGAGCGGCAGGTGAACTTCCGCCTGCGCGACTGGGGCATCTCGCGCCAGCGCTATTGGGGCTGCCCGATCCCGGTCATCCATTGTCCGACGTGCGACGTGGTCCCGGTGCCGGACGCCGACCTGCCGGTGGTGCTGCCGGAGGATGTGAGCTTCGACAGACCGGGCAACGCGCTGGATCATCATCCGACGTGGAAGCACGTCACCTGCCCGAAATGCGGCGGCAAGGCGCAACGCGAAACCGATACCATGGACACCTTCGTGGATTCGTCCTGGTATTTTGCGCGCTTCACCGATCCCTGGAACGAGAACGCGCCGACGACTCCCGCTGTGGCCAACCGGATGCTGCCGGTCGACCAGTATATCGGCGGCGTCGAGCACGCGATCCTGCATCTGCTGTACAGCCGCTTCTTCACCCGTGCGATGAAGGCGACCGGGCACATCGCGCTGGACGAGCCGTTCGCCGGCATGTTCACGCAGGGCATGGTGGTGCACGAGACCTACCAGAAGGCCGACGGCACCTATGTGCAGCCGGCCGAGGTCAAGGTCGAGGTCGGCGGCAACGAACGCCGCGCCACACTGCTCACGACTGGCGAAGACATCCAGATCGGCCCGATCGAGAAGATGTCGAAGTCGAAGAAGAACACGGTCGACCCCGACGACATCATCGAGACCTACGGCGCCGACGTCGCCCGCTGGTTCATGCTGTCGGACTCCCCGCCCGACCGCGACGTAATCTGGAGCGATGAGCGCGTCCAGGGCGCCTCGCGCTTCGTGCAGCGGCTGTGGCGGCTGGTGAATGATTCCGTCGAATTCGGCAAAGGTGCGCCGGCGGCCCGACCGGCCAGCTTCGGCCCCGACGCCACCGCCTTGCGCAAGGCCGCCCATGGTGCGCTGGACAAGGTCACCACCGGGATCGAGCGGCTTCACTTCAACGTCTGCCTCGCCCATATCCGCGAGTTCGCCAATACCTTCTCGGAAATCTTGCAGCGCCCCGGCCAATCCGCCGCGAACCTGGCGCCCGACTTGGCCTGGGCGATCCGGGAAGCCGGCCAGATCCTGGTCCAGCTGTTCTCCCCGATGATGCCGCACCTCGCCGAAGAGTGCTGGCAGGTTCTGGGCCAGAGCGGGCTGGTTTCCGAAGCCAATTGGCCCCAAATCGAACGCGATTTGCTGGTTGAAGACAGCGTGACCCTGGTGGTCCAGGTCAACGGCAAGAAGCGGGGTGAGGTCACAGTTGCAACAGCGGCCCAGAATCCGGAAATCGAGGCTGCCGTTTTGGCCCTCGATGCGGTAAAGCTGGCCCTGGACGGCAAGCCCGTCCGCAAGGTGATCATCGTCCCCAAGAGGATCGTAAATGTTGTCGGCTAGGATCCGCATCGCAGCCCGCTTGCTGGCGGTTGCCGCCTTGGCCGCGCTGACGGCCGGCTGCTTCCAGCCGATGTATGCCGAGCGGAGCGACGGCACCCCCGGCCTGCGCGAGAAGCTGATGGGCATCGAGCTGCCCCCGATCAGCAAGCCCAATGCCTCCCGCGAGGCCCGCGTCGGCGTCGAGATCCGCAATGCGCTGGCCTTCAAGCTTTACGGCAGCGCGACGGGCATGCCGCCGACCCACCGGCTGGACATCCGCTTCACCACCAGCCGTTCCTCGCTGATCGTCAGTGCCACGACGGGACTGCCGACCAGCGAAAATCTCGGTGTCGACGCCCAGTACAATCTGATCGAGGTCGCGACCGGCAGGTCTGTCATGACCGGCGCGACCTTCTCACGCGTGTCCTACGACATGCCGGGGTCCTATCAACGCTTCTCGCGCACCCGCGCCGTGCGCGATGCCGAGGATCGCGCCGCCAGCGAGATCGCTGAGAACATCACGACCCGGCTCGCCTCGTTCTTCACCGCCGGCACGTAAATCACTCCAGTCATTCCGGGGCGCCCGTAGGGCGAACTACGGTGCGTAATTGCGCACCTGAGAATCTCGATCCATAATCTCCGGATTCCCGGTTCGCGCGCTGCGCGCCCCGGAATGACGATGGGGCCCGATGGTCGCGCTGCGCGGAAAAGAGATCGACGCCTTCCTTGCCCGTCCCGATGCGGGCCGTCCGATCATCCTGCTCTACGGCCCCGACGCCGGCCTCGTGCGCGAACGCGCGGATGCGCTGATCGCCTCTGCCGTCGACGATCCCAACGATCCCTTCTCACTGGTCAAGCTGGATGGCGACGAGCTCTCCGCCGAACCGTCCCGCCTCGTCGACGAAGCCATGACGGTGCCGCTGTTCGGCGGCCGCCGCGCGATCCGCATCCGGGCCGGCTCGCGCAGCTTTGCCAGCGGCGTCGACACGCTCGCAGAGATGAGCGTGAAGGATTGCCGCATCGTGATCGAGGCCGGCGAGCTGCGCCCGGAATCGCCGTTGCGCAAAGCCTGCGAGAAGGCCAAGGCCGCCGTCGCGATCGGTTGCTATCCCGACACCGAGCGCGATCTCGCCAAGCTGATGGAAGACGAGCTCCGTATCGCCAATTTACGCATCGCGCAGGAGGCCCGCGCGGCGCTGATGTCGTTCCTCGGCGGCGATCGCCAGGCCTCGCGCAACGAGCTGCGCAAGCTCACGCTCTATGCGCATGGCAAAGGCGAGATTACGCTGGACGACGTGATGTCCGTGGTCGCCGATGCGTCCGAGCTGAAGCTCGATCCGATCGTCGACGGCGCCTTCGCCGGTCGGCCCGACATCGTCGAGACCGAATTCGCCAAGGCCATGATCGCCGGCACCTATCCCGGCGTAATCATCTCGGCGGCGCAGCGCCAGGCCGCGTGGCTGCACAAATCGGCGCTGGCGATCGCCGACGGCACGCCGGCCTCCACGGTGCTCGACAGCGGCTATCCGCGCCTGCACTTTTCTCGAAAGCCCGGGGTCGAAACCGCGCTGCGCAATTTCAGCGTGGCGCGGCTCGCCGCCATCATCGAGCAGCTGGCGATCGCGGCACTCGACACCCGCAAGCAATCCACCCTCGCCGCCGCCATCGCCCAACGCACGCTGATGGCGATCGCCGCGAATGCGAAGCGGCGGGGATAGGCCTCCGCTCCCCTCTCGTCATTGCGAGCGCAGCGAAGCAATCCAGAAATCCCTCCGCGGAAAGATTCTGGATTGCTTCGTCGCTGACGCTCCTCGCAATGACGATGTTGGCGCAGATGCGCCCCCACGCTCACTGTCATCCCCGCGAACGCGGGGGATCCATAACCACAGGGAGCGGTTTGGCGAAGATGCGTAGTCCGGTACTGCGACCCGACTCAATCGATAGATCGCGCGGTATGGGTCCCCGCATTCGCGGGGACGACACCGACAGCGAAGCCTACAACGCGCCCTTGGCCAGCCGCTTCATCACCTCGTCGAGTTGATCGAGGTTGCGATAGTTGATCTGGACCGAGCCGCCGGGATCGCGGTGATTGACGGTGACCTTGAGCCCGAGCGCGTCGCTGACGCGCTTCTCCAGATCGATCGTGTCGGGATCTTTTTCCTTGCCCCCCGAGCTGCGCGCCTTTTGCGGCTTGCGCTCCGGCACGCCCTCTTCATGCGCGAGCGCCTCGGCCTGGCGGACATTGAGACCCTCCTCCACGATGCGCTTGGCGGCGGCGAGCGGATCGGGCACGCCGATCAATGCGCGGGCGTGGCCGGCCGTCAGCTCGCCGGTGGCGATGAAGGCCTGCACCTCGGCCGGCAGCTTCGTCAGCCGCATCATGTTGGCGACGTGGCTGCGGCTCTTGCCGACGACCTTGGCGATGTCGTCCTGGCTGCGTTTGAACTCGTTGGCGAGCGCGTGATAGCCCTGCGCCTCTTCCATCGGGTTGAGGTCTTCGCGCTGCACGTTCTCGACGATCGCGAACTCCAGCGCGTCGCTATCGCTGATGTCGACCGGCACGATCGGCACTTCGTGCAGGCCGGCCATTTGCGAGGCGCGCCAGCGCCGCTCGCCGGCGATGATCTCGAAGCGGTCCTGTGTGCCCTTGACCGGACGCACCACGATCGGCTGGATCACGCCATGCTGCTTGATGGACTCGCTGAGCTCTTTCAGCTCGGCGTCGGAAAAGGTGCGGCGCGGATTGCGCGGATTGGCCTTGATGAACTCGATCGGCACCTTGCGCTGCGCGCGCGGACGATCGACGTGCTGGGCCTCGCCGCCGACATCGCCGATCAGACTTGCAAGACCCCGGCCCAGTCGCGAACGCGCTTCATCGGCCATCGCCAGCTCCCTTGGATTCACGGTGCAGCACTCCAGAACTGAATTGTCGAAACTCGTAGGTCATAGGGCGGATTAGCGCAGCGTAATCCGCCACAGGTTTGTTCGCGGCGAGACGGCGGGTTACGCTGCGCTAACCCGCCCTACGGATCTCACGTCAATGCGTCGTCCGCAGCTCGCGCTCGCGCTGGATCACTTCGGTGGCGAGCCGCAAATACGCTTCGCTGCCGACGCATTTGAGATCGTAGACCAGCACCGGCTTGCCGTAGGACGGCGCTTCCGAGATGCGCACGTTGCGCGGGATCATGGTCTTGTAGACCTTCTCACCCATGAACTGCCGGACGTCGGCGACGACCTGGTTCGACAGGTTGTTGCGCGAGTCGAACATGGTCAGCACGATGCCATGGATCGACAGGTTCGGATTGAGTGTCGAGCGCACCTGCTCCACCGTCTGCAGCAATTGCGACAGACCTTCGAGCGCGAAGAACTCGCACTGCAGCGGCACCAGGATCGCATCGGACGCCGCCATCGCGTTCACCGTGAGCAGGTTCAGCGAAGGCGGACAGTCGATCAGCACATAAGTGTAATCGGCATCCGGCGAGACGTTGTTGTTGAGCGCGCCGATGGCGTCGCGCAGCTTGAAGGCGCGGCCCGGCGTGGTGCCGAGCTCGAGCTCGAGACCGGAGAGGTCCATGGTTGAGGGCGCGATGTGCAGCCGCGGCACCGCGGTTGAGACCACGGCCTCACGCAGCGGGGCTTCACCGATCAGCACGTCATAGGTCGAGCAGGAGCGGTTGCGGCGGTCGATGCCGAGGCCGGTCGAGGCATTGCCCTGGGGATCGAGATCGACGATCAGGACGCGTTCGCCGATCGCCGCGAGCGCCGTGCCCAAGTTGATCGCTGTGGTTGTCTTTCCCACACCGCCCTTCTGATTCGCGAGCGCGAGGATGCGCGGATGGCCGTGCGGGACCTCGCTGGTCGGCTCCTGGGCCGGTTCTTGGGCAGGGTCTTGGGCAGGGTCTTGGGTCTGCTCTTGCTGCGGATCGTCAATCACGGTCATCGAATTTCCCCACTCAACCCCTGAGCGCCTCAGCTGCGCCGTTCGGCGGCATCGAGCTCCACGATCCAGCCGTCGCCCGTGCGGCTCCGGTGGAGCTGAGGCTCAATATTCCAATATTTAGCGGCTTCGGTCAATTCAGCCTCTACATCTTGACCCTTGAGAAACAGCGCCTTTGCGCCGTGGCGCATCAGCGGCTCCGCAAAGCCGATGAGTTGATGTAGCGGAGCCAGCGCACGCGCGGTGACGCAATCGACGGGGCCGGTGATTCTATCCACATTATCCCCGATTTCAGCGAGATGTACGACTCCCGGAGATGTGGTGACGCGAATCGCCTCGCGCAGGAACGCCGCCTTCTTGGCGATCCGCTCGACGAGATGGACGCTCGCACCCGGCGTCCCGGCCATGGCGCAGGCCAGCACGACACCGGGGAAACCGCCGCCGCTGCCAAGGTCGGCCCAACGTTTTGCAGCGGGCGCGAGAGCGACGAGCTGGAGCGAGTCGGCGATGTGCCGGGTCCAGAGCTGCGGCAGGGTCGAGGGCGCGACCAGATTGGTCTTGGCCTGCCACTCCCGGAGCAGCGCGATGTAGCGGTCAAGCCGGGCCTCCGTTTCATGTGAAACGGGCGCAAGCCTCAAGGCCTCGCGCTTGTCTGCGGTGATGATTGAGTCAAACGCCTGATCGTTGGCACTGGCCTTGTCGATCTTCGGTTTGGCTGGCGCCGGTTCAGATCGACCTGCGCCCTCACCCGCTCCGGGTCGCCGCGTTAGCGGCCTGTCGCCGCCTGGTCCGCGCTGTTTCACGTGAAACGCCTATGCGATTGCTTTGGAGATCTTCCGTGCCTCGCGCCGGAGATAGGCGGCGAGGATGCCGAGCGCAGCCGGCGTCATGCCGTCGATCCGGCCGGCCTGGCCGACCGTGAACGGCCGCGCGTTCTCCAACTTGGCTCGCACCTCATTGGAGAGACCGGGGACGAGGCTGTAGTCGACCTCTGACAGCACCATCCCCTCGTCGCGCCGGAACGCTTCGACGTCCGCGCTCTGACGCTCGAGATAGACATCGTACTTGGCGTCGATCTCGAGATGGGTCGCAATGACGGCATCAATCGCGGACAGATCCGGCCAGATCGCACGAACCTGGCTCCAGCCGATCTCCGGATAGGCCATCAGCTCGAAGGCCGACCGGCGCTGGCCGTCCCGGTTCAGGGACAGGCCGTGCTTGATCGCCTCATTCGGGGTGATCGCGAGCGACTTCGACAGCGTTCTGGCCGCATTCAGCGCGTCCATCTTGGCGCGATGATGCTGGGTCCGGGCATTGCCGACGCAACCGAGCGCGATCCCCTTCTCGGTCAGACGCTGATCCGCATTGTCGGCCCGCAGCGTCAGCCGATATTCGGCCCGCGACGTAAACATCCGATAGGGCTCGCTGATCCCGCGGGTGACGAGATCGTCGATCATCACGCCGAGATAGCCGTCGGCACGATCGAACACTGTCAGCGCGGCGCCGCTGGCGGAGAGCGCGGCGTTCAGGCCGGCCACGATGCCCTGCCCGGCAGCCTCTTCGTATCCCGTGGTGCCGTTGATCTGCCCGGCCAGGAACAGACCGCGCAGGCGCTTGGTCTGCAGGGTCGGATCAAGCTCCCGGGGATCGATGTGGTCGTATTCGATGGCATAGCCCGGGCGGACCATCTTGACCCGCTCCAGGCCAGGAATGCTGGCGAGGATCGCGAGCTGGACCTCCTCGGGCAGAGAGGTCGAGATGCCGTTGGGATAGACCGTGCTGTCGTCGAGTCCTTCCGGCTCCAGGAAGATCTGGTGACCATCGCGATCACCGAAGCGGACGATCTTGTCCTCGATCGACGGGCAATAGCGCGGTCCGGAGCTCTTGATCTGGCCAGAATACATCGGAGAGCGATGAACGTTGGCCCGGATCACCTCGTGAGTGGCGGCCGTGGTCCGGGTGATGCCACACTGGATCTGCGGGGTCGTGATCCGCTCGGTCATCACCGAGAACGGCTCCGGCGGCTCGTCTCCGGGCTGCATCTCGACTGCGGACCAGTCGATTGTGGTGCCGTCCAAGCGTGGCGGGGTGCCGGTCTTGAGCCGCCCAAGGGTGAAGCCGGCACGCTCAAAGGAGCCGGAAAGACCAAGCGCTGGCGCCTCACCGACACGGCCGGCGGGCCAATTCTTCTCGCCGAGATGAATGAGGCCACGGAGGAAGGTGCCGGTGGTGACAACCACGGCCCCTGCCCGAAGCTCCCGGCCGCCCGCCAGGCGAAGACCCGTCACCCGGCCCTCGACTACGATCAGCTCGTCGGCCTCGCCTTCGATAACGGAAAGACCCTCGGTCTCCCGGATCGCTGCCTGCATCGCGGCGGCGTAGAGCTTGCGGTCCGCCTGGGCTCGAGGACCACGGACCGCGGGACCTTTGCGCCGATTGAGCACACGAAACTGGATGCCGCCGGCATCGCCCACGCGTCCCATCAGACCATCGAGCGCATCGACCTCGCGAACCAGATGCCCCTTGCCGAGACCGCCGATAGCAGGATTGCAGGACATCGCGCCGACGGTGGAGAAACGGTGCGTCACCAGAGCGGTGGTCGCACCCATCCGGGCAGACGCGGCCGCGGCTTCACAGCCGGCGTGGCCGCCGCCAATCACGATGACGTCGAAGCTCTCTCGCTCTGTTCGCATGAGCGGACTTCTAGCCCAGAGGCAGGAAAGCCGGAAGTGGAAACTGGGGAGGCGGGTGTTTCACGTGAAACGGGGTTGGCTCGGGAAGCCTCCGAATGTGATTTTGCGAAAACAACCCCATGCACAGTAGAAAGGTCATTGAAGGAATTGCTGTTTCACGTGAAACGAGATGCGGCATGTCGGCTGAAGTGACCCCGCTGAAGAGATTGCCAGATTGACCCCCCTTCAGGCCCACACCCCGCCAAGAAGGACGGTCTCGCCCCGTCATTGCGGGCGTAGCGAAGCAATCCAGGGACTCTCCCCGTGGAGGCAGCCTGGATTGCTTCGTCGCAGGGGCTCCTCGAAATGACGGGATTGCTGCGCTCGAGCGGACTCGTTTCATGGACTCGAGCCGAGGCCATGAGGATGCGCCTGTTTCACGTGAAACAAGTAGACGGCTCTCATGAGCCAAGTTGTTGGTCCGCCAAGAAGCGTCCCGGTTACCCACCCATCTCTACCTGGGTCACAAGGGTCAGTTCCGGGGCCGAAGCTGTTCCACGTGAAACAAGTCGGTTCCAACCTCGTTTCACGTGAAACACAAGCAATGGAACAAGGTCTAATTCTACAATGAAGAACTAGCCTACTTTCCAATGCAGAACTTCTGGAAAATGGCCCCCAGGACGTCCTCGACGTCCACCCGGCCCAACAGCCGACCCAGGGCATAAGCGGCAGCACGCAGCTCCTCGGCCGCCAGCTCCTCGCCCTCTTCTACAAGCCCCAGACTCCGGCGTAAGCTGTCAGAGGCCCGGTTCAACAAGTCGCGCTGGCGAGCCCTGGTCACCACGGCGCCCTCCGTGGTACTGAAAAACTCCGAAGCGAATTTCACGAGCGCATCCACCAGCTCGGGGATGCCATCACCGCGACTCGCCGAGATCCCGAACTCGCCGCTCGGCCTCACGCCCCCACCCCCGCCAAGATCGATCTTGTTGCGGACGATCCAGATCGACCCCTCCGACCGGTCGCCGCCTTCGGATTTCCGAAGTGACCGCACCGCGTCCGGATCAACGGCCTGCTCGGCTTCCACCAGCCACAACACCAGGTCGGCGTCCTCGGCCCGCGCCCGCGCCCGGCGCACGCCCTCCTGCTCGACGGGATCGTCGGTCTCGCGAATGCCGGCGGTGTCGATCACCGTGACGGGATAGCCGTCGAGATCGAGCTGCACCTCGATCACGTCGCGCGTGGTGCCGGCATGGGGCGAGACGATCGCAACCTCGCGACGCGCGAGCTGATTCATCAGCGTCGATTTGCCGACGTTCGGCTCGCCCGCGATGGCAACCACGAGACCATCGCGCAGTCGTTCAGAATGTCCCTGTGCCGCAAGCACTTCTGCGATTTCGTCGTGAAGGGCTTTGATCGCTTTCTTCGCCGGCGCCATCAGCTCCGCCGGCACGTCACCCTCATCGGAAAAATCGATGCCGGCCTCGATCAGCGCGGACGCCTCGATAATCCGATCGCGCCAGTCGCGCGCGCGATCCCCGAGCAGACCCTGCAGCTGCCGCAGCGCCTGGCGCCGCTGCCGGTCGGTGTCGGCGTGAATGAGATCGTCGAGACCCTCGGCCTCGGTAAGATCGAGCTTGCCGTTCTCGAAGGCACGCCGCGTGAACTCACCTGGTTCGGCCGCCCGCGTATTCGGTATACCCGAAATTGAGGCAAGGAGCGCCGCCAGCACCGCGCGGCCGCCATGAACGTGGAATTCGGCGACGTCTTCGCCGGTCGCGCTGGCCGGCCCGGGAAACCAAAGCACGACCGCATCGTCGATCGGCCGGCCCGCTTCGTCGCGGAGCAGCCGGCGACCCGCCTGCCGTGGCGCAGGCAACTTGCCCGCAAGGATCGTCAGCACCTGGCCGGCCTGAGATCCCGACACGCGGACCACGGCGATCGCGCTCGGCGCCCGGCCGGACGACAATGCAAAGATGGTCTGGTCTCGCGGATGCA